>NZ_JACSMQ010000002.1:0-539394 GCF_018618705.1 Exiguobacterium sp. H66 | reverse complement strand
CCGTGACGTTTTTTGCTTTGTCCTCATGCATCATGTCGTCTGAACCGCCTGATGCGAACGCCGCCGTTCCTGGTAATACGAGTGCTGCTGCCATTGCTGATGCTGCGAATTTTTTAGTGTGTTTCATCTGTAATCATTCCTCTCAGTTTTTAGTAGTTTTGGTAGTTTCTGTTTCATCCTTCTGAAGAGCCTACGAAGGAGTGAGGCATTTGGATTTAAAAAAGTTTTAAAAAGTTGAAGAAATCTTAAAACGTAATTTTGATGCGTTTCAGTAGTCGTTCTGTTTGCCGTTCTGTGTAGCTTACGCACAAGGGGATGAACTGGATTTAAAATTTGTGAAAGAATATCGAAAAATATGGGAAAGTGTTTTTTCTTTCCTTATATACACAATGCGAACTTTTTTTATATATTCGGTGATTCCTCATGTTACACTTGGAAAAAGAGCAAACTTGTAGCTAAATCGGAACTATTTAATACCAGGTACTAATGTGCTATACTGTTCTTTAGACTGACTCAATGAAAGGTGATCAAGATGGTACAAAACCAAGCAGGAACGGGTCAACCGACACGTGAACGTCTGAAACGGCATCAAAAAGAGCCGAATCAGGAACATCAAGAAAACCCGGAGCAGAAGCAGCGTAAACGTCTTCGTGAGTATTCTTCTCGTCGAGTACCGATTCTTGTACGACTATTGATCGTATTGGTTCTCGTCGCGATTGCACTCGTCGTAGGCGCGATGGTTGGGTACGCGACGTTTGGTGGTGGCGAAGCGATGGATGTATTGAAGCTCGATACGTGGACCCGCATCACCGATTTTTGGATGAAAGCTTAGATTAATCAGTGATTGGAGCTGTAGATATGTATACGATTGAACAGATAAAAGAAGTGATTCCGCACCGGTACCCGTTTTTACTCGTTGACCGGATTCTTGAAGTCGAAGAAGGTAAACGAGCGGTCGGCATCAAGAACGTCACGGCGAATGAAGAATTCTTCAATGGCCATTTTCCGGATTACAACGTCATGCCTGGCGTACTGATCGTCGAGGCGTTAGCGCAAGTCGGTGCATTCGCTGTACTGAAAATGGAACAAAACCAAGGGAAACTCGCATTTTTCGCAGGTATTGAAAATTGCCGTTTCAAACGTCAAGTCGTACCCGGTGATCAGCTCCGACTGGAAGTCGAATTGACGAAACTGCGTGGACCGATCGGTAAAGGGCGTGCTACAGCTACGGTCGATGGGGAAGTCGCCTGTACTGCTGAACTAACTTTCGCGATTAAGTGACCTGCTGATGAAACGCTGGTTGATCCCCCTTGCTATATCCTTACTCATCATTCCGGGTTGTCAGCGTGCTGACGTGGTGAAGACGGCTTCCCCGACGGTCTTCATTGATCCTGTCAAACGTGCCGGACAAACGGAAAACATTTCCGCTCAAGTCTCCTTGACGGAAAAGGACCGGATGCGCTTGACGATTCGAACGGCGAATGACATTCGTCTTGACGATCAACAAGTCGATATCCGACTCGATGTCGCCAATCAATCGATTCCGTTCCCGTTCGTCTCGTTCGAAGCGAAGAAGATGGGTGAAGTGCGGACCTATACGGCAGATACGACGATTGAAGAGGACATCTTCGATGAAGAACGACTCCCTGTGTTGATTATTGATGCGGGAGCCGGGCGTGGCATTGAGATTCCGCTCGAAATCGTCCGTTAAACCAAATGAGAAGCATACGAGAGCCACTTGGATTCCCCGGTTCTCGCATGCTTCTTTTTTGATGTTTGTGATGAAGATGTTAGGGAAACTAAAAAAGAGTAGTACCTACTATACGTATAGGGAGGACTTGGATGATGTCTGAAAACCATCAAGCTGTCTTAACAGAATTGAATGCCTGCATCATGGCCTGCAACGCGTGCTTCGATGCCTGTTTGAATGAGGAACACGTCGCGCACATGACGGGCTGTATCCGACTCGATCGGGATTGTGCCGATATATGTGGTCTGCTCAGTCAAGCGATTGCTCGAAACAGCTCGAACGTATCTGTACTCGCGAAAGCCTGTATCGAGATCTGTCGTGCGTGTGCGAAAGAATGTGCCGGACATGATCATGACCATTGTCAAAAATGTGCTGAAGCGTGTGAAGCGTGCGCGACAGCTTGCGAGCGACTCGTCTAAAAGTCGAGTGAACGGGACTGCTTTCTTCCTGAAGGGAGGGGGGAAGTCTCTTTTTTTGAAAAAAAGATAATGCAATTTAAAGTTTTAGGTGGTTTATTTTTCCTGTATTGTTTAAAATTTAGGTAGAACATATTTTTAGAATGGAGCGAATACTTACATAATGCGAAAACTTAGCATGTATCTTATTGCACTGGTACTGAGCTTTAGTGTTATCCTTCCGGTACAAGCAGCACCGGTAAGTTGGGATGTCACGGGAACGGGGACGAATCCGTACACCCTGACCTTTACAGGGGAAGGACTCGTCGATCTCGAATCAGAAACGACGCTCGTCTTCGAAGGCGAAGTGACGGGAAAAAACATCGATATCGCGAAAACACCGGTCGTGACGTTCACGGCTGAAACGGCACCGACGATCAATATCGTTGCGGTCGATCAATCGAAGAACATTCTCGTCGAGTTCGGACGTGTCGTGACAGAAGAACCGGCAGCAGAAGAACCGACAACAGAAGAACCACAAGTCGATCCTGCGACGGAAGAGCCGGCGACTGAGGAACCAGTAACAGAAGAGCCAACAAAAGAAGAGCCAACAAAAGAAAAGCCTGTCAAAGCAACAACGGGAACAATCAGTGGAACCGTCTGGTATGACGAGAACATGGACGGGATTCGTCAAAGTGGCGAGTTGTTACTCGATGATATTCCTGTATTGCTGTTGAATCATGATGAAGATGTCGTCGACGAAGTGTATACGAAGGAAGGCCGCTACACGTTCTCGAACCTGAAGCCGGGTGAGTACGACGTCGAGATGGACGGATTCGACATGGGGTATTACTACAACTCGCCTCAAAACGTCGGTGACGACCGATTGATCGATTCGGATTTAGATGAAGAGGACGGTTACCTTTATTTAAGGCTGAAAGCTGGTCAAACGGCAGAGATTGATGCAGGATTGTATGGCGGTGAGGAAGAGGAAGACTTCTCAAACCTCTTGCTCGTCACAAACTTCTTTGACGCGGATGCGAATCAACGACCGGGCTATACAGAAACGGGCGTGCCTGCGACGTATACGGTGACGGACACGATTACCGGAGAAGATGTCTACAAAGAAACAGTCGGTGCGAATGAAGCAATGATGATTGAACTCGAACCAGGGACGTACTCGGTTAAAACAGAAGTGAAATCAGGGTATCTTGTAAAAGCGATGCATTATTTGGATTTGGATGCGTTGCTTGACTTCGAAGATTTTTCAGGTGCCATCACGAAAGCGGACATGAAAGCGATGGCTGAAGATCAGGGTGAAGAACTCGACGAAGAATTCCCGGAGCTCGAGGAATTCATGAAGTTGTTCAAACGAAAGCCGGTCGAAGCCACCTTTACGATGACGGAAGACACGCTCGGATTTTTCTTGGCGGCTGAAGTCGTCCGTGCTGAACCGGTCGAACAAGCGAAACCGACGCCGGTCAAAGCGAAAACGGAGCAGACGACGGACGTGACCCGTTCGACTAAATTGTCTGGAACGTTGCCGCAAGCAGGGGAAGAAACACCGTTCCCGTTTGCTGCGACAGGTGCCGCACTTGCAGTTGTCGGACTGTGGTTCCTCTTACGCCGAAACGGATAAAATGAAAGCCTTCTGAACGATTATGTTCGGAAGGCTTTTTCATGTGTGTATCGGTTGACACACACGCACACACGTGTGTATAGTTGTAGTATCAAATGAACAGAAAGAGGGATGACGATGTTAACGACGAAACAAATCAGTGAACTGTTACGTGTATCGGAAGAGACGGTCCGTCGCTGGATCCGGACAGGCGAACTGCATGCGGAACAGGACGGAAAAGGTTACTTGGTCGATGAACTGGCGCTGAAACGACTGGTCGATGAAAAGTCACAAATCCCGGGGACGGCGATGAATAAAATCCTCCCGATCATCAATGACATGTTTGGTCCGGAAGCGGCGAAGTTCGCGAAATCGAACTTGTTCGACCCACTCCGTCAATCGATGGATCAGACGCAAAGCGAGTCGGTGCCACCAAAACAGGAAGCGACGGCTGAATCAATTGCTGAACAAATCAGTCAGCTCAAACGTAAAAAACGTCGCCTTGAGCTTGAACATGAACTGAAGTTGCTGGATGTTGACGAAAAAATCGCCGCGCTCGAGCATAAAGCGAACGGTTTATAAGCAGGAAAGACTACCTTCTACACATGAGGTAGTCTTTTTTTGACGAAAAAAAGACAAAGTTCACGAGCTCGTGAGCTTTGTCGGCAGGCTAGTCCATCATGAGGACGATGGCGGTGTGATGGTTTTTTGTTTTTTCTTACGGCGCCAGTACCAATACCCGAGTCCGAGTGTGATCGGAATCGCGGCTAGATACGGATTGGCTTCTAGATAACTGATGATCTCAAACAGCGCGAACCATCCACTGAATAACCCGAGGATGAGTAAGATCGTCCGGATCGCTTCAGGAAGCTTCCGGATACGATATGCGAAGAGACAGACGAGGCAAAAGATGATAATCGCCACGGACATTCCTCCCATTCCCATGACTAGTATAGCGTATTCGAAAAGCTTTTTCGATGCACAAATCTTTCGTCCTCCCGTATAGTGAAGACAGAGAAACTAACGAAGGAAGTGATTGTATGCATCTAACGGTGATTGGGACCGGTTATGTCGGTCTTGTGACAGCGATTGGACTAGCGGACGCGGGACATGAAGTGACATGTGTCGATTTAAATAAAGAACGGATGGAACAGCTTAGACGCGGTATCGCGCCGATTACGGAGCAAGGGATAGACGAGGCACTCGAGAAAAATCAAAGTCGATTGACCTTCACGACGGAGTACCCGGTCTCGGACCTCTACCTCGTCGCCGTCGGTACACCGGAACGGGCAGATGGCAGTTGCGATCTTTCAGCTGTCGAAGCCGTCGTCCGGTTGATTGAATCGATTAGTCCCGGCGCATCGGTCGTCTTGAAATCGACCGTTCCTCCGGGGACGACGGAACGGTTGAGTACGGAGCATCCGTCCCTCCGTTTCGCGATGGTCCCGGAATTTTTGCGGGAAGGAACGGCGCTCGCCGATATGCGTCAACCGAGCCGGATTGTCATCGGGACGCGTGACGCGCTACTTGCGCCTCGACTCGAGGAATTACTCAAGACGACGGACGCACCGGTCGTTCATGTCGATCCGACGACAGCCGAATTGACGAAGTACGCGGCGAATAGTTTCCTGGCCGTCAAAATCAGCTTCATCAATGAAATCGCCCGACTTGCCGACCGGGTCGGGGCGAACGTCGACGACATCGCCCACGGGATCGGTCTTGATCCACGGATTGGTCCATCCTTTCTCCGGGCAGGGGCTGGCTACGGCGGATCCTGTTTCCCGAAAGACATCAAAGCCTTGACGACACTTGCACGCACACATGATACGCACCTTCACGTCATCGAAGCAGCGGACCGGACGAATGAAGCCCAGCTCGCATACGTGCTCGAAAAGATTCGTCCCGAGCGTGGCATGCATGTCGCCCTGCTCGGACTTGCCTTTAAACCGGGTACGGATGATTTACGGGATGCACCGGCGTTACGATTGGCCGAACGCCTGCAACAGCTTGGGGTGAAGGTGACAGGCTATGACCCGGCAGCGAAGACCCTGCTCGACCAAAAAACGACGATGGCTGAAGCAGTGGCGGGAGCGGACGTAGCTGTCATCATGACGGAATGGGATGACATCAAGTACGTCTCACCGCAACTCTTGCAGGAACACATGCAGACGCCGCGTTTGATTGACGGACGGAACTGCTGGCAACATCTCGAGGCACCGGGTGGCGTCCAGTATGAAGGCATCGGGCGACCGCACCACACATTTTCGAACAATCCATCTAACTGACCTGTTATATAGGGTGAATCCATCAGTGGGTTCATCCTATTTTTTTGTGGAGGAGACGGATGATGAAAATTGAGTATTTTACGGTGCAACCGAGTGGACCTAAAGGAAAGCTTGAGACCGTACCGTTGATGAACGGGTGGGAGCAGCATGTCGACGAGGAGTGGTCGCGGGCGATTCATTACGGCGCGGGGGTGATTCGGGTGACGGACGACGGCGTCGAGCTCCGGATTCCGATCGAGTTTGGATTCGGGTATGTCTTGCAATACATCCGTCAGTTCGTCGAAGCGGAACGAAAGACGAAGCGGGCGCGTCATTTGTTGCAGCGGCAACTGGACTGGATCGGGCGTGGTTTACCGATTCAGCTCCGACGAGTCGGTGAACGGATTGAAGTCATGGCGGATTCGCGACATCAGTTCGACCGGACGGATTTTTTGGAGGCGATGGACGTCAGAAACCGGAAGCGGATGTAGTGCGGACGAGATTGGGACAAAAGCGGGTCACGCTCGTGCTCTGAAAATCAGCTTGAGCGTGGCTACGTTTAAAGGTTCATCTTCGTCTGCGACCCTCGCTATTTATTTGACCAGGGAGAGTGGTGTTTTTTAATTTTGTAAGCGTTTTCAAATTTAGGGGAGTTCAGATTTTAAATTTCCATATACAACCTATTAATATATTTATCAGGTTATTACTATTCCCCTTTTTTTTACATAAAACCTATTGTCCTCTGATTCTGAGTTTTGTATATTTGACCTGTAGCTTACTTACTCACGTATGTTAAGCAGTGAGAAGGAGCACGGATCTACAGCACGGGGAATTGCTTGAATAAAGCAATTCCAACAGTTTTCTCTTGTTCATCCCGAACTGGATACATATGAATCACTGACGATCGCCTCGACGTTAGGCGAAGGTCGACGTGTGAAACAGAACGTACTCCTCCAAAGAAGAATAGAGAATTACTGCGTGTTTTTAAGTAAATATATTGAAATATTTTACTTAAAATGTAGGTTATCTAGTTGGGTTTGTCACATTTGGTATTGAAAGATAAGAGGAGGAATCGTAAAAATGGCTCACACGAAAAAATCGAACAAATTGTACGCTGCTGCCGCTGCCCTCGCAGTCACGGCATCTGTCGTCGCACCGGTTGCTGCTGACGCAGCTTCGAAGGTCTCTGTTAAATACATCTCTCCCATCTTGATGAAGCATGCAGGTGGTTCGAAGTATGCGACTAAGAAATTAGTCTTACCGACGAAAGTCAAAGTCAAACTTTCAAACGGTAAAT
Organism: Exiguobacterium sp. H66; assembly: GCF_018618705.1. Lineage (NCBI taxonomy): Bacteria > Bacillati > Bacillota > Bacilli > Caryophanales > Exiguobacterium > Exiguobacterium sp. H66. Next base: position 532,070 of record NZ_JACSMQ010000002.1, on the reverse strand, counting down.
ACGAAATGCGCTCTGTCAAATGGAGCGGTTCGATCAAGTTCGAGAAAAAATACATCAACAAATATCAAGTCCTCTACGGTAAAGTCGCCGGAACGACGAAAAAAGCCATCCTCAAAGTCGAACTTCAAAACTATCCAGTCGACGTCCTCGAACCAGAACTCGCACCAGTCGCTGTCGGCGAAAAAGTCGTGCTTCCGAGCACGATCAGCATCCGCTACAAATCAGGGATCATCGTCAAGCGTCCAATCAGTAAATTCAACATCAAAACACCGGATACTTCTAAACCGGGTAACTATAAAATCGCCTATACGTACAAAGGGGCAAACTCAGTCGTAACCGGATCAATCAAGTATGAAGTCAAAGCGGCCGACATCTCGAACGTCATGGGAAGCGTCGATGATCAGACACTTTCTGTTAAAGCGGACGTCATGTATGCTTCAGCTGACGCGATGGCAGAACTCATGATTTACCCTGGTAAAGACATGTCAGCGACACCAATCGTCGCGAAAGGGATGCTCAAAGACGGTAAATTCATGGCTTCCCAATCTGGTATTCCTGAAGGGACACACAGTTACGTCGTTAAAGTCGGTGATATGAAGTCTCCGGCAATGGAATTCACAGTCGCGAAGACGATGTTGACATCTGCTAAAGCAATGGGCAAAGAGAAAGTCGAAGTCTCCTTCTCACGTGCCGTTGATGGTGTCTCAGCCGACAACTTCAAAATCGCAGGTGGAACGGTTACTTCAGCGACACTCAGTGCTGACAAGAAATCAGCGGTTCTTGAAGTATCAGGTCTTGAGTATGATAAAGACTACACGGTCGATGCGAAAAACATCATGATCGGTGGCGTTGCGCGTGACCTCGGTTCAATGAGCTTCATGACACAAGGTGTTGAAAACATCTGGATGCTTGAAGTCTCACCAAAAGCATCGACAATCGTTGCGAACGGTGGCGACAACACGGAAGTGACGTTCTTACTCAAGAACAAAGCGACAGGTGAAGTCGACATGAACGCAGACGACATCGTTCTTAAATTATCAACGTCATTCGGTGCACTTTCAAAAGAACGTGTGACGATCCAGGACGGGAAAGCAACGGTCATCCTCACATCTGAGTTCAGCAACACGGACCTCGATGCGATGATCAGCGCGGAAATCATCGAAACAGCGAACGGCGACTACAAAAACCTCATCGGTAAGATTTCTGGTGAAGCGAAAGTCAAGTTCAGCACGATTGCCGTCACGCCGGCTCCGATTGAAATGATCAACATGCTCGCAGCGGAATCGAACCAAGCAGATCGCATCACGATCTTCCTTGATAAAGCCGTCTCGCGTGAGTTACTCCTCAAATCGTTCGGACTCGATAAAGTCCGTCCTTCGCTTCATGAAGAAGAGTATATGGCGAACGACAACATTCAAATCGAACAATTCGATGGTATGAAAAATGTCATCGGCGTCAAAGCGATTCCTTCGAATCCAAAAGCGTTCGAATTGATTCTTGATAAAGAAACACCACTCCAGGACAACGCAGTTGTTAAAGTGGTAGCGAAAATCACGAGTAACACGGATACAGAAGTGAAATCAAAAGCGAGCTTCAAGTTGACGGATGCACGTCCTGCTGAAGTAACGTCTGTCAAAGCAATTGGCTTGAACCAACTCGAAGTGAAATTCTCTGAAGCAATCGATACAGCGAACTTTAAAATCGATGGCCAGTATGGTGGTAAGTACTTCACTGTCATTCCTTACGGCTTCGATAACAAAATGGGTGTCGATCGTCGCGATACAGTCAAAATCATGTTGAACGACAACTACCCAGGAGTGAAAGAAGGCTACTTCGCAGCCGGTAAACATTCACTTCAAGTATGGGATACGATGGACTTCGCAGCGCGTTCGGATGAAATGAACATCGGTACGACACAAAACCTCGACTTCACAGTCGCAGCAGATACAGTCAAACCGACAGCTGGCGTCGTCGTCGAGTCGCCTGAACAGTTCCGCATCATGTTCAGCAAGAACCTGAAAAAAGCAGACATCGAAGCTCTGTATGGTTCGAAAATGAAGCTCGAACGCTACAACTCAACATCTAAAAAATACGAAGACATCAGCGAATATGCTGAAGTGACATCATATGATGCAATGACTGGCGAAGCGGTTGTCGAGATGAAACAAGACTGGACAGTCATCTACGATACAGTCAATACGAAAGAGAACTACTACAACGATAAGTTCAAAATCACGCTCGAAAAAGGTGCGATCCAGGCAGAAGCGAACGGCGAGAAAAACGATGCCCTTGCACTCGACTTGAACTATGACGGATCGCCACTCAACACACCGGATGTGAAGAGTGCTGAAATCACAGCAATCGATCGTGTGATGATGTCAACAGACTTCCACGTTATGATGAGTGAGCCGGTGAAATTGCTTGGAAAAGACAGAGCAGATACACCACTCAAAAATGCTGACGGCTTAGTCAACCCGCCGAAGACGACGGTTGAATTCATCGGGAAAAACAAAGACGGCAAAATCGTCACAGTCGACGGTTCGGTTGTCGGATATACAGATACAACAGATAAGAACTTCCGTGTTAAAGCGAACGAGAGTCTCCAGTATCTCGTCGACATGAAAGGGTACGGCGAAGACTGGAAAGTCGTCGTCAAATCACTTTCAGATGATGTCGGTAACACAGTTGCGACAGCGACACATGACTTCAAACTCATGAAAACACCTGTCACACCGGTTGCTTCACCATTCGAAATCGAAAAAGTGACAGCGAACGCGAAGGATGAGAAAGATGTCATCCGCATTAAGTTCTCTGAAGGCGTCCAGTACGCAGGTATGTATGATGCGACGAGCACGGCGCAATACATCTTCAATGGAAAAGCCCTTCCGGTCGGCACGAGCATCTCGCTTGCTGACTCGGATAACAACGTATCAAACGGACTCGACATCGTGAAAATCAAAGTTCCAGCAGGGACGATCAAAACATTGTCGAACGTTATCACAGTCAACAAAGATCTTCAGTCGTATGACAACTCTGTCTTGACTGGTGGTTACGAGAAAGCAGTTCTTCTCGGATTAAACTAATCACGACAAGAACCCTCAATTCAGAAATGGATTGAGGGTTCTTTTTGATTGTTTCATGCAATCGATTGCATTTTGGACAATCTATTGACTTTTTTTACGAAAATGAAGCTATGTTTAATTTGATTAAGGTGGTAAGTTATTTTATGGAATTAGGAATTTAAGTAAAAAATAAACAAAATACATACAGTTAAAGAAAGAGGAATCCATCAGATGAACAAAACAACGAAAGTTTCAGCCGGTTTACTCGCGACGGTCGTCGCGACGAGTGGACTTGGTCTTGTACCGCAACAAGTAGAGGCCTATACATCAGGCGAAAAACTCGACAATCATGTCATTTTCCAAAGCTTCAGTCTGTACCAACCGTATGACAGCAACATGTACCGGACGCTCGCGAAAAAAGGCGAGTTGTTGAACTCATGGGGCGTGACCGATGTCTGGATGCCGCCAGCCTATCGCTCATTCGACATGGCACGTTACATGGAAGGCTATGCGATTTCCGATCGGTATGACTTCGGCGAATTCCCGCAAGGACCGAACGGCGCGGTCGCAACGAAATATGGAAAAGCAAGTCAACTCGAAATGATGGTCGACATGCTGCATGACGACAACATCAAAGTACAGATGGACCTCGTCCCGAACCAAATGCTCGGACTGAATCAGCGGGAAGCGGTGTATGTCCGTCGTGCCAACACCTCGGGCGAGCCGTTTACGAATCCGTATACAGGTGGAGAGACGACAAAAACGCTCGCGACACCGTACCTCGCCTATACAAAAGGTGGCGGGATGGGACAAGCGAAATATGGTTACATCAAAGAATGGAACAAATCTTATCTGAACGGGACATCACTCCAAGGGCAGGGGACGGGTCGTGTCATGACCGACAAGGACGGAAAACCGTACCGTTACTTCGGTAAAGACGATGCGAAAAACTATCTTCCGGAGTGGTTGCTTGAGGCAGCGAAAACGCAAAACCTGAACGTCATCGATACGTATCTCGCAGCGGACGGCTGGTATGAAGTCTCACCGGAAAACTGGAAACCGATGTTGTCGCAATACGCGAAAGATCCTGGTTACCTCGACTATATGAAGGAACATGGTTTTGCGACAAAAGAAGCAATCTTGAGTTCGAAGGATAACGGAACAATTGCCAAGCTGACGGAAGACTACATGAAGACGCAGGCGACGTACGGATACGGGACAGAGGAACGGTCGTACCAAAACGATAACTCGGGCATCGACATCGAAGACCAATTCTTGTTCGTCGACGCGTCCGGTAATCCCCTCCAGCCGTACAATAAAACAATCGAAAACAACGATGAGTTCTTGCTCGGTGTCGACCTCGCGAACTCGAACCCGGAAGTCATCAAGGAACAAAAGAACTGGATGAAGTGGATGCTCGAAACGTATAAATTTGACGGATTCCGGATTGATGCCGCGTCGCACTACGATACGGCAATCTTGAAGGCAGAGGCAGAAGTAGCGAAAGCCCACTTTGGTGCAAATGAGCACCTCAGCTACATCGAAAGCTACAAAGAGGCGCAAAACGCCTACATGAAAGCGAACAACAATGAACAGCTCGTCATGGATGCAGATTTATACTTCACACTTCGGAATGCCCTCGGAAAAGCGACATCAACACGTTGGTTGAGTGATCTTGCGAAAGTATCGACCGTCAACCGTGAAGGGGACGGAACGAAAAACGCACAAGCGAACTGGTCGTTCGTCAATAACCATGACCAAGAGAAAAACCGGGTCAACCAAATCATGCTCGACCTGTACGGCATCAAAACAGGGGTTCAGTATGCGAAGGGTGAAGAACCGAAGTCGTTCGAGAAAATGTATGACAAAGAAACAGAGCAACAAGCGCTTGCGATCTACAATGCGGAGCTTGCCAGCCCAACGAAAAAATATTCGGTCAACAACGTCGTGGCCCAATATGCGTATCTCTTAACGAATAAAGATACGGTGCCGACGGTCTATTACGGTGACCTGTATCAGACGGATGCTTCGTACATGACGAAGAAGACGCCGTACTATGATGAAATCACGAACTTGTTGAAGGTCCGTAAACAGTATGCTTACGGCGCACAAAAAGTCGCGTACCATACGGCGAACACATCGAAATATGCCGGGAAGCACCTCATCTCGAGCGTCCGTCTCGGAAAAGACCGCAATACCGGTGTCGCGACGATCATCGGGAAAAAATCGACCCTCAACACGACGGTCAACGTCGACATGGGGAAAGTCCACGCGAACCAAGTCTTCGTTGATGCAAGTGGCGTCAGCAAGACGAAACTCGTCACAGATAAAAATGGTATCTTGACGGTTCCGGTCAAAGGCATCAAGACGGCAGAAGTCGACGGATACGTCGGAGTCTTCGTTCCACAAACGGAAACGGCACCGAGTGCGACAATCGCAAAAACGGATGTCTATCAAGGAAAGGCTGTTAACTTGAAGACGACGCTTAAAAATACATCAACACCTGTCGCATCGACTAGCTATCAAGTAGCCGATACGTCAAAAGCAACAGTCGACAGCAAAGGACGTCTGACAGGAAAAGCAACGGGCAAGACGACGGTCACGGCAAACGTCACGTTGACGGACGGCTTCATCCTGACGACGACACTGCCAATCGAAACGAAAGCAAACAGCGTCACGCTTAAAGCGACGAAAGCAACATTAAAGAAAAACCAGACGACACGCATCCTGATGGCGTCGGCGACAGATCAAATAAAATCTGTTCAATACACGTCAGCGAATAAAAAAGTCTCGCAAGTTTCTTCACGCGGGAATGTCCGGGCGATTAAAACAGGCAAGACGACAATCCGTGTCACCTACACGACGGCAGGTAACTACCAAGTCGTCAAAACGTTCACGGTCACAGTCAAGTAAGTCATGGTCCATCACTTTTACGAGTGGTGGACTTTTATTATGAAGTCATTTAAAAATGATATTCAAATGGATGTAAATAAAAGCGAGAATAAGCTAGAAAAATAAATAGATTTTATAAAATTTTCCATTATAATTATACGTGAAGGAGATCCTAAATGAAGGAGTGAAGAGATGCAAAAATGGTTACTCGGTCTTACGATTGTCGGACTGCTTGCAAGTGGACTACCGGTACATACAGAAGCGGCGGGCACGGGCGCGAAAAAAATGCCGACGCCGGGTGCGAAAACGCATAAAGGGTACTTGAAAGGAACGTTCGACCAAAACGGAAAAGCGTTGTTTTATTTCGACTCAGCGAACTATGTTAATGAAGGAACACATATTAAATTCGCAGCGGACGATACAGAAGACGTCACGGTCTACGAAACGCAAAGTGATTACTTGAAGCAACTGGTTTATGAACGCTATGACGCAGTGAGCGGTGAATCGTTATTCTTCCCGCTAAGTTGGAAAGGACGACAATACGTCGAAATCAATGGACGCAAAAATACGTCGTTCACGGTCCCGTTCAAACTCGAACGCTTACAACCGATGCGTGATGTCGTCGCGAAGAAAAAAGCGACGGGACAATCGACGAGCTTGATCGTCAAGATGCGCACGGCGGATAGTGACCATGCGCAGTTGTCGCGCAATACGAAGGCAATCGCCAGTGAGACGATTGATGCAGGACTAAAGATGGAGAAGTTCACGTATTCGTCCGTCTATCAAGCGCTTGCTGCGAAGGCGAAACTTGCGAAGTCAGCGGACGTCACCTACGTCGAACTTGACGGACAGATGCAGGGACTCGGAGTGGATCCGTTCAAGAAATACCAGTGGTCGCTGAACAATACTGGGCAACGCGGCGGCGTCAAGGGAGCCGACATCAACTTTGAGGCGATGAAACGACGGATTGCCGGGAAAAAACAAACGACGACGCGCGTCGCGGTCATCGATACGGGTATCAATCCGACATATGCCGATTTCGCAGGGCGGGTCCGGATGGATCTCGGTTATGACTTTGTCCATAAACGGCAGCTTGCCATCGACGACCATGGTCACGGCACGCATGTCGCAGCAATCATTGCAGCGAACAGCAACAATACGTATGGGATGTCGGGCATCAACGCCAAGGCATCGATCATTCCGATTAAAGTCATCGCGTCGAACAATACGGGGTCGAACTCGAACATCGCGAAAGGTATCATCTATGCCGTCAAGAAAAAAGCCAAGGTCATCAATATGAGTCTCGGTGGTGGTTTCTCGTCACTCGCGATTGAAGATGCTCTCGCCTACGCGAAGAAACAAGGTGTCCTCGTCGTCGTCGCGACGGGGAATGACGGGACGAGCCGCCTGTCATATCCGGCACGGTCGAAGTATGGGTTCGACGAATCGGTTTGATCGTCGGTCGAAATTCTCGAATTATGGCGACGGACTTGACCTCGTCGCACCGGGACAAGACATTCCGAGTTATCTCAGTGACGGCGAATCGGCCTTTTGGAGCGGGACCTCGATGGCAGCACCGCATGTCGCCGGTGTCGCAAGTCTCCTCTACAGCCTGAAACCGACGCTCAAAGCGACAGAAGTCGAGTCGATTCTAAAAAAATCAGCCCAGGACCTCGGGAAGACCGGTTATGACAAGGCGTACGGATACGGGCGACTTGACGCCGATAAAGCCGTACGCTACATCAAATGAAAACAACTTAAACAGAAAGTGGGACAGATTCATGAAAACAACATTTGCTAAACTGACACTCGCAACACTGATCGCCGGTTCGACACTGATTGCCGGAACAGCCGAAGCGGCAACAACAACGGAAACGAAGGTGACGACACAGTACAATGCATTGACACCAGGGATGACGATTGCCCAAGCGGCAAAAGTCATTTACGGAAAAGACTACAAAAAACAATTGACGAAAAAGGGCAGTTCGACCGTCTTGAAACAAAAGGCAGAGGCGACGAGCACGTCACAAGGACAAAAAATGACAAGCTACTCGTTTTATAATAAAAAGTCCCTTTTAGCGCAACCGGTCACGTCACTGATCTTCATGACGAAGAAAAATGATTCAGTCTACCGGCTGACGGTGAAAGGCGTTAACATGTTCCGTGACACGACGACAGGTGTCCGCGAAAGTAAGATGAAGCTTGCGAAGGGTGCAAAAATCAAAACGGGAATGACGGAACAACAACTAGATGCGATTCTTTCAGGAAAAGGACTCGGAGAATGGATGGGACACGTTACGACTGACATGACATCGGTTCAAAGCAAGCAGGAGCTGGAGTTAGGTCTTGGAATTCAAGGGAAGTCAAAAACGTACGTCTTCCCGACAGCAACGAAAACGAATAAACTCGTCATGCTTGATTACAATGCAAAGAAAAAAACATATGTCGTCTCTTGGCAGGAATCACTGTAACGAAGAAAAAAGAGTCTGTAAACCAGGCTCTTTTTTTCATTTTTTTCCGTTTTTGACAAAAAGGGAGTTATTTTTTGTATACTCGACTGTAAGAGTTCTTTTGTTCGACCGATATAAATGAGAACTTATAAGTACGACATAATATGCAAGACAAAAAGGAGAAATGACAGAGTGGAACGCGTCAAAAAGAAACGTAAAGTCAAAAAGCGGTGGACGCCGCTGAAGGTCATGCTGTTGATTGCCTTGGTCCTCGTCGTCGGAATCGGCGGATTCATCGGCTATACATATTACCAGGTCGATCAGACCGTCAAGAAAATTCAGTCACCGGTCAAAAACACAGGCGACGCCGTCGTCGAAAAACAAAAACCGGTTTCGGTTCTATTGCTCGGGGTCGACCAACGTCCAGGCGAACGTGGTCGCAGTGACTCGATCATGGTCATGACACTGAACCCAACCCGAAATGAAAGTCGATTAATTAGTATCCCTCGCGATACGAAAGTCGACATCATCGGTAAAGGAACGAACGATAAAATCAACCATGCCTATTCGTTCGGTGGACCGGAGATGGCAATCAAGACGGTCGAGAACTTCCTCGATATTCCGATTAACTACTACGCGGAAATCAACATGCAAGGCTTTACGTCGCTCGTCGATGCCGTTGGTGGAGTTACGGTAGTCAATGATATTGATTTTGATTATGAGGGTGAAAAATTTGCTGTTGGAAAAATTAATTTAGATGGAGAATCGGCATTGAAATACACACGGATGCGCTATGATGACCCACGGGGTGACTTCGGTCGTCAAATGCGTCAACGTCAGGTCATTGAACAAGTGATTGATAAGTTATCCTCCGATGTCTCAATCAGTAAATTCAATGCAATCATGGATGTCGTCGGGGACAATGCGCAGACGAATGTCTCATTCAAACCGATGCGGACACTCGCCTTCGACTACATGGATGCCTTTAAAAATCAGGAAAACTTGAAGCTTGAAGGAACGGGTGGAAAAGAAGCGGATGGTATTTATTATTGGCATCCGACGGACGATTCGCTTGAACAAACAAAAACAGCATTACGTTATTCGTTAGGACTAGAGTGAATCAAAAAGAGTGAGCCGTTTGTGGCTCACTCTTTTTATTTGCTTAGAGATTTTGTTCAGCAAGGCGGACACGACTGAAGTCAGTGCCATCTTTTGCAAAGCGTTGCAGTCGGTAGGAGTTACTTGTAACGACTGCAGAAGTGTCTGATTCAAGCTGGAGCGGGGCAAGTGTCGCTAACTTGTCATTTGTCACATCGGCTTCAGACCAGTCGATGGCGATGACACGATCATTTTGTAACGTAAAGAAATGATTTCCATAGAAAAGATAATCATTGACGTCGTCACTGAATGTTCGGTCAGGCGCTGCGTAAAGGCTATTCAACTCTGCGCTTGATTTGCCGATAAGGTCAATGAGCGTCTCGGTAACGAAGCTCGTATCGAGATTATCGTTGACCCATGTCAGTAACGTTTCATCTGCAATGGCATCATCTGACAGCTCTTTTGTCGTATCAGCATTTTTGATATAGCCTGTCAATTCGTTAGTCAGTTCAACTTTACTGATCGAGTCGGACGCTTCAAGGATTCGGTAGCCATCCCCGAAGTCAGCTTCGTATAAAACGTCCGTCAAGGCTTCATCGCGGTAGATGTTACTGTTGCGTGTATTAACATAAAGGATGTTTGCTTCCGGTTTATCTTCTGGCTTTTCGTCTGCTTTTTTATCGTCTGTTGTTGATTCTTCGACGGCGACCGGTTGTTCGACTGTCGCGTCCGGTGCAGACGATGTCGGACTTGCGAGATAGTTTGAGTAGACATACGTTCCGGCAGCACCAAGTAAGAAACAAAGAATCAATAAAGCAATCCAGCCCCACGGCAGTTTCCGTTTTGGACGTGGTGGAGCAATCTGTTTCGTTTTTTGACGGCGCGGACTGTTGTCGTCACGTTGTGACCGTGATAACGTCGCAGGTGTTTCCGGCTCGTCATGCTCAAGGGGACCATCTTCAGTAAGAATCGAACGTGCGACGAGCATGCCATAAAAATCCGCCAGACTTTCATGATGTTTGCCGGCTAAAAAGTTTTGCCATTCGTCGACTGTGACTGTGTCCTGCTTAAAAGGAATAAGTGGTGCGTCTCCTGTCAGACGAATCATCGTGTCTGTCAATGACTCGGTCGAAGCGAGACTCGAACGGATTCGTTCATGGAGACGAATGATGTCGTCCTCGGAGTGCGATGTATAGTATTGGAGTGCTTGCAGAGAGCGGTGCATAAAGAAATTCCTCCTATGTAGATTGCCAGTAATTCATGTAAAAAGAAACATGTCATTCTCTATTATACGCAAACTTTTTCAATAAACGTATGTTATTTCCTAAAATAATAGTAACCATTTCCCAATTTTTTGTTATACTGATTCCTAGTTGATAAAAAAGTCACTGCATTAGACAAATAAAGGAGAATAATTAACCCATGAATGAAACGATTAGCTTACAAGAGTTATTTTCAGTTTTACGGAAGTCGCTTTGGCGGATTCTCGCTCTGACAATCGTCGCAGCGGTCATTGCATTTGCCGTCAGTAGCTTCTTGATTAAACCGACCTATCAGGCAGATACACAAATCCTTGTCACACCGAAAAAACAAGAGAACAACGTCATCGATGCGTCACAAGTCCAGTCATCGGTCACGCTCGTCAATACATACCGTGTCATCATCAAGAGTCCAGCAATCTTAGAAAAAGTACAGGCAGAAGTCGATAATGCCCCAACAAGTATCAGCGAACTTAATAACATGATCACCGTCGAAAGTGAACAAAATTCACAGGTCATCAACGTCTCGGTCCAAAGTACAGATGCAGCCCTGGCGTCAAACGTTGCCAATTCAGTCGCGAACGTTTTCAGTGACGACATCACTGAACTGATGAACGTCGATAACGTCAAAGTTTTGTCGGTTTCAGGTATTCCAACGTCACCGGTCAGTCCGAATATTATCTTGAACACGGCGATTGCAGCTGTTGTCGGATTCTTACTCGGAGTCGGTCTTGCGTTCTTACGTGAAGTCCTCGACCGCCGGATTCGGACAGAGGATCAAGTCCAACAAATTCTTGATCTACCGGTCTTAGGCAGTATCCCGGATATCGACAGTAAAGTCTTTAAATCGTCAGCAAAGGCAGCAAAACGAGAGGCGGCAAAACAATATGGCTAAGAAAAGTAAAATGAATAAAGACGCACGGAACTTAATTACGGTCACGCAGCCGAAGTCACCGATTGCTGAGCAATACCGGACGATTCGGACGAATATTGAGTTCATGGCTGTTGATAAAGAGATTCAAGTCATCCTCATTACCTCGGCGACCCAAAGTGAAGGGAAATCGACGACGTCATCGAACCTCGCTGTTGCCTATGCCCAGCAAGGAAAAAAGGTCTTAATCATTGATACCGACATGCGTCGCCCGACGGTTCACTATACGTTTAAAGTCGCGAACGGTCTTGGTTTATCGAGTCTCTTGACACGACAAGCAGAACTTGAAAAAGCAGTCTTGCCAACGAAAGTCGATAACTTATCGATTTTAACAGCAGGTCCAATTCCGCCAAACCCGGCAGAACTCTTGTCATCGCGGTCGATGGAAAACTTGATGTTACAACTCCGTGAAGCGTATGACGTGATCATTTTGGATGCACCGCCATTACTCCAAGTCGCGGATAGCCGGATTACATCGAAATTAACAGATGGTGTTGTGTTAGTCGTCGGTTGTACGACTTCCGATCGCCAACGTGTCTTAAAGGCAAAGGAACAACTCGAACTGGCAGAAGCGAAAATTCTCGGTGTCGTCTTAAACCGTCGTGAACTGACGGATGATTCCGCATACCAATACTACTATTCTTATGAGTGAGGGGTTCAATCATGGTTGATTTGCATTGTCATCTCTTACCACTCGTTGATGATGGTCCGGCGAGTGTCGAACATACATTACAACTCGCAGAACAAGCCGTTGCGGAAGGGGTATCGCAAATCATCGCGACACCACATCTCTATCACCCGCAGTTCGAAACGGAAGACGTCGATGTTCGCTTAACGGTTGCCGAGTTAAACGTCTTACTCAAACAACGCGATATTCCATTGACAGTCTATCCGGGACACGAGATTCGTTTGACGGGAGAGTTGATTGAAGAAATCAAGGATGGAAAAGCGTTACCACTCGCAGATTCACGTTATTTACTGATTGAGTTTCCGTCAAGCGGGATTCCGTCTTATGCGCGGCAAGTCTTCGCCGAATTGATTTCCGACGGCTATATTCCGATCATCGCCCATCCGGAAAAAAATAAAGCGATCATTCAGAATCCCCAATTGTTGTTCGAGTTGATTTCGAACGGGGCAATCAGTCAAGTGACATGTGCGAGCTTAATCGGTAAGTACGGAAAAGACGTTCAACGGTTTGCTGTTGCCTTACTTGAAAACGGCTTAGCTCACCTTGTAGCGTCAGACGCACATCATATCGAGAAACGTCCGTTCTACTGGGAGCAGTGCCGAAAGTATTTGGCGCAAGAACTGGAAGACTGGTTGTACGATGAAGTGTACGAAAACAATGAAGCTGTCTTATTAAATCAGCTTGTGACAATCAATCCACCGAGTCCAGTCGAAAAGAACTGGAAAGGGCAATGGGTTTAAGGTGATATTTGTAAGAGTTAGTAAAGAGAGTGAAATCGCACTCTCTTTTTTCTATGTTACCGCTTACAATATGAAAATATGGAAAACTTTATGGAAATTAAGCATGTTGATGTGTTATCGTAATTTACATAAAGAATGGAATAATAATTATATTATGGAAATATGAAAATAGACCTTAGGAGTGAATTTAATGAAAAGAGTAAAAAAAGCAGTAATTCCAGCAGCAGGACTTGGGACACGTTTTTTACCGGCAACGAAAGCGATGCCGAAAGAAATGTTACCAATCGTCGATAAGCCGACTATTCAATACATAATTGAAGAAGCGATTGAATCGGGGATTGAAGATATCTTAATCATCACTGGAAAAGGAAAACGTGCGATTGAAGATCACTTTGATTCAGTACCAGAACTCGAAGCAAACTTGATTTCAAAAAATAAATCGGAATTATTGTATCTTGTCGAAGAAACAACAAACATCAACATCCATTTCATTCGTCAATCTAAACCGAAAGGACTAGGTGATGCGATTCTTCAAGCAAAAGCATTCATTGGAAATGAGCCATTCGTCGTGATGCTCGGGGATGACATCGTCCAAGCAGACGTTCCATGTACACGTCAGCTGATTGAACAATATGAAATCACGAACAGCTCGATTATTGGTGTGCAACCAGTTGCCGATAAAGATACGCATCGCTACGGCATCGTTGATCCAAGCACAAGTATCTCAGCGCAACTACATAAAGTAAAATCGTTTGTCGAAAAACCTGCACCTGGGACGGCACCATCAAATTTGGCGATCTTAGGACGGTACTTATTGACACCAGAAATCTTTAAATACCTCGAAACACAAGAAGTCGGATCAGGTGGCGAAATTCAATTGACGGACGCAATTACGCGCCTCAATGAGATGCAGCGTGTGTTTGCTTATGAATTTGATGGAAAACGTTACGACGTTGGAGAAAAATTAGGGTTTATTCGGACGACTTTAGAGTTTGCATTAGCTAGAAAAGATTTGGGAGAAGATGTTAAGTTGATTATGGAAGAGTTATTACAAAAACAAACTGTAGAGACCAAGTAATAGGAGGGTTCATAATTGAATCAAGTTGATGAGACTAGCGTAACTTTAATTACTGACATAGAAAATGAACAACACATTGGTAATGACTTATTCACTAATAAAGATAACTTATCTTATGTATTATCTAAGAGGATTTTTGATATTATATTTTCCCTTTTAGCCATAGTATTTTTAGGAATTGCTATTCTGTTAATATATTTATTACTAAAAGTAAGTGATCCAAAAGGAAAAGTATTTTTTTCACAAAGTAGATTCGGTTTGAACAGCAAAAGATTTAAAATGTTTAAGTTTCGTTCAATGGTCTCTGACGCAGAGCAAAGGTTGAAAAGTAATACAAAGTTATATGAAAAGTATCTTATGAATAATTATAAACTTGATCCAGAAGAAGATCCTAGAATGACAAATATGGGAAGGTTTTTGCGTAAATATAGTATCGATGAAATTCCACAATTCTTTAATGTTCTTAAGGGTGAAATGTCAATTGTAGGACCAAGACCCATTGTCGATGAAGAATTATTTAAAGAATATGGGAAAGATAGTTCGTTATTCTTGTCTGTAAAACCTGGTATTACTGGTTATTGGCAAGCTAACGGAAGAAGCAATGTTGGTTATCCAGAAAGAAAAGCAATGGAGTTATTTTACATTAAAAATAAGTCTATAAAGATGGATATATTGATTATTTTCAAAACAGTAAAAAGTATTTTGTTAAAAGAAGGAGCATATTAAAAATGAGTAAAGAAGTACACACAAAAAAATATGATTACTTAATTGTCGGTGCAGGTATATTTGGATCTATATTTGCATATGAAGCTAAAAAAAGAGGAAAAAAAAGCCTTGTGATTGACAAGAGAAATCATATTGCAGGAAATATGTATACAGAAAGTATTGAAGGGATAAATGTACATAAGTATGGCGCTCACATTTTCCATACAAATTCTAAAAATGTATGGGACTATATTAATCAGTTTGCGGAGTTCAATAGATATACTAATGCTCCAGTAGCAATATATAAAAATGAACTGTACAATTTACCTTTCAATATGAATACGTTTAATAAAATGTGGGGCGTAACTACTCCAGAACAAGCAAAATCAAAAATAGAACAAGAGAGAAAAAATTCAAAAATTGAAAAACCAAGTAATTTAGAGGAACAAGCCATTTCCTTAGTGGGAAAAGATATTTATGAAAAACTAATTAAAGGGTACACAGAAAAACAATGGGGTAGAGACGCGAAAGACTTACCATCATTTATTATTAATCGATTACCTGTTAGATTTACTTACGATAACAATTACTTCAATGATAAATATCAAGGAATTCCTATAGGTGGTTATACACAAATTATTGAAAAAATGTTATTAGATATAGAAGTAGAGTTAAATGTAAATTATTTCTCTAATCGTGAACATTACGATAATATTGCTGAAAAAATTGTATTTACTGGAATGATTGATGAATATTATGAATACGAATACGGTATTTTAGATTATCGTAGTTTGAAATTTGAACACGAAAAATTAAGTGTTTCAAACTACCAAGGAAATGCTGTTGTAAACTATACAGAACGAGAAATTCCGTATACGAGAATTATTGAGCATAAACACTTTGAGTATGGTGATCAAGAAAACACCGTAATTACTAAAGAATATCCGGCATCATGGAGTAAAGGTGACGAGCCGTATTATCCAATCAATAATGACAAAAACAATGAACTGTATCGAAAGTATAAAGAGCTTGCAGATCAAGAAAAAGCTGTTATTTTCGGTGGGAGATTAGCGGAATACAAATATTATGATATGCATCAAGTAATTGCAGCAGCTCTGACTAAAGTAAACAAGGAGTTTGAAGAATAAAATTATGAAAACAGAAATTTATGTAGCTACTCATAAACAATATCAAATGCCAAATGATAGTATATATATGCCCATTCATGTGGGTAAAAAGAATAGTCAAAAAGATTTTGGGTATCTTGGTGATGATACCAACTACAATATTTCTGAAAAAAACAGTAAATATTGCGAACTTACTGCTCTATATTGGCTTTGGAAAAATAGTGATGCGGACATAGTTGGTTTAGTGCACTATAGAAGACTTTTCGTTAATAAAAAAGGAAATATTTTGAGTGAGTCAGAAATTAATTCTTTTTTAAACAAAGCTGATATAATTGTAGCTAAAAAAAGAAATTATTATATAGAAACAGTTGAAAGTCATTATTCTAATGCACATTTTAAAAAAGATTTAATTTTACTGAGAGAAGTTTTGGAAAGTGAAGATCGAGTATATTTTGATAACTTAATGAAACAAAGAGAGTTGCATCTATATAATATGGTTATTTGCAAAAAAGACATATTAAATGAATACTGTGAATGGCTATTTCCTATACTAGAAAAACTAGAATTTAAAATAGATACTAAAAATTATGACTCGTATCAAAAAAGAGTAATCGGTTTTTTAGCAGAAAGATTATTTAATGTATGGCTTATGAAAAAGTCTGAAACAATCAACATTATTGAAAAAAAAGTAATTAACCTTGAAAAAGAAAACAAAATTAAAAAAGGATTTAACTTAGTATTGAGAAAATATAAAACTACTAAAGTAAAATAAAAGGGAATTTTAAATGTTAAAAAAAGTAAAAATGATTGATACATTATTGATATTTTTTACGATTGTAATGTTCGTATTTGTGGTGTTAAAAACAAGTTATTTCTTTCATACGTTGTTTTTATTCGCATATGTGTTTTACTTACTTTGGTTGTTTAGCAATTACAAAAAGTTTTTCTTTATCTTCATTTTTATGATTTTGTATATGACATCAAATATATTTGGTGTATATGTAATTGAGATTAATTCGAATATGTATTTAAGTGAAATTGCTAAATTCTCTTCAAACAATAATTCTTTATTTCTACTTATTATTTATCATGTTATATTTTCTGAAGTTTTAAGATTGTTATATTCAAAATCTGAATTTAAATATATCAAGGTAGATTCTAAAAGTGAAGATAATCCGTTTAGAGTCATAAGAATAGTATCGATACTTATTTTTATAATTGTGACAGTATTATATATCAATGTAATTCAAAAGCCATACTTTTTATTGGGAATAGATAGATTTTTATATGAAGAATACTATTTAAATAGTTACATTATAAAAATAAACAACTTCATTTTTTATTTTCTTCCGGTAATAACATGTCTAATTCTTTATAGAAAAAATAAATATGATTTATGGATTGGATATAGTACGATTGCCTTATTTTCTCTGTATTTAATCTGGATAGGACATAAGTTTTCTATGTTGCTGATCATAGGATATTTTGTGCTTCTAGGATTGAATTTTTTAATCAACGACAAAGCTATAAATAAGTATTTAGGACGATTTTTTTTAGTCGTTACATGTCTGTTAATACTAGTAATGGTTCAAAGTAACATTGTATATGGCAGAGATGAAGAAGAAAATTTAGATTACTTAAATGCTCGCTTAGCACAACAAGGACAGCTTTGGTGGGCTCTTTATGGAAAAGAAAACCAACAGGAAACATTAAATAAAAATATAAGTGACGAAACTAAGACGTTTTACAAATTAAAAGATAATGAAGATAATGTAATGAAATCTGGTATGTACAAAATTATGAGAGAAGTAACACCTGAGAATATTTTTTTACAAAAAGTTTTTGTTAAGAAGAGTAGATATGCTTATTCAACTCCAGCATCTCTATATTTTTACTTTGGGGCTATAGGGGCTTTAATTTTTTCAGCATTATCGGCAGTAGTTTATTTTGTTATAATAAAAACTTTAATGAATGCTGTTTTACGTCGTCAATTACTCACAATGATAGTAAGTGGAAGAATGTTGTTTATAAGTCATTTTGTTTTAATGCAATCGGATTTCAACAAATTATTTTCCATAGAAGTACTTTTTATAATATTATTCTTTTCTTTGAAGTATTTGATAAATCTAAGAAAAAAAATGATTTGGGGTAATATGAATGTCTAAGGTATTCAAAAGAAAGTTATATATGTGCTCAACACCTTATCATTTACTATATGCTCTTGTAAAAGAAATTAATCATCAAGATGAAACGTGTATTTACTTATCATCATATGATCATAAAATTATGGATTACTATGAAAAGGTTTTGAAAAGTACATCTTTTGAAAAGATTAACTTTTTTACAAGAAGAAGAAAAAAAATAGAAGACTATTTATTTTTAGGGTTTTTGAAGGATCGCTTAGAATACAAGAAGTTATTTTTGGGAAAGTCAGAAGATGAATTGCTTATCTTTCCTTGGAATATAAATACTTTATATATTCATGTTAACTATTTTTTTAAAAAGCATAGTAATATAAGCTTCATTGAAGATGGAATTACTGCTCATCAAATAAAATCTAAAAAAAAATATTTTACATTTTTAAAAAAATATATTTATCGAATTTCTGACTACAAAGATTATAAAAAAGTTAATAATGTATTTGTTAATGATATTTCTAAATATGACGAAAAAATATTTGGATTGTGTAAAATGCATGAGGAGTCTTTTGAAGGTATTTTTAATTCAATTTCTAATGAAGATAAAGAAAAAATCTTTAACTTGTTTAGTGGAGAAATTTCTTATGAGAAAGAAATAAAAAAAAATTTTAATGGGAAAAGTATAATTATATTAACACAGCCTCTTTCTGAAGATGGATATGAAAAAGAAAGTAGTAAAAAAGAAATTTATAATAAAATTGTTAATAAATACCTTTCTATGGACTATGTGGTATATCTAAAAAAACATCCTAGAGATTTAAGTGAATATGCTGTTGAAAACGATATAAGGGTGACTGTATTAGATAAATTTCTACCATCTGAATTGTTGGCTGTTAGCAATATAGAATTTGATATCGCTTTAGGTATATGTACAAGTGCAATTAATAACATAAATGCAATTGATAAGATAAATTTAAAGCCAGATTATTTTTATAATCGGTAAAAAGGGAGTTATTTTATGAAAAATGAAATAAATTTAAACAACTTAACTATAGGAATGAAGTATAACCCAGTTGTAATTGCTGAAATCGGCATCAATCATGAAGGTGACTTAAATGTAGCTAAACAAATGGTTGATGCAGCACATAAAGCAGGTGCTGAAATTGTAAAGCATCAAACACATGTTGTAGAAGACGAGATGAGTGCAGCCGCTAAAAAAGTAATTCCTGGAAACACAGATGTATCTATTTATGAAGTAATGGAGCGTTGTGCATTAAATGAGGAAGACGAAACAGAACTTAAGCGCTATGTGGAAGAAAAGGGAATGATTTTCATTAGTACGCCTTTTTCACGTGCTGCCGCTGATCGTTTAGAAAGAATGGGCGTTCTTGCGTATAAAATAGGTTCAGGAGAATGTAATAACTATCCTTTAATCGAGCATGTAGCTTCTTTTGGTAAACCGATGATTGTATCGACAGGAATGAATGATATTGAAAGTATTGAAAAAACAGTAGCAATTTTAGAAAAATATAACGTGGAATATGCATTATTACACTGTACCAATGTCTATCCTACGCCGCCACATCTAGTTCGTTTAGGTGGAATGCAAGAACTTCAAGAAAAATTCCCGAATGCAATTATCGGTCTTTCGGATCACACCGTTAATAATAACGCCTGCTTAGCAGCAGTAGCATTGGGTGCTTCAATTTTAGAGCGACATTTTACGGATTCGATGGATCGTCCTGGTCCGGATATCGTTTGTTCAATGGATCCTAATAGTTTGACGGAATTGATTGAAGGAAGTCGCGAAATTTTCCAAATGCGTGGTGGAAAAAAAGAGGCAGCAGCTGAAGAACAAGTAACAATCGACTTTGCTTTCTCTACGGTAGTGGCGATCGCTGATATTGAAGAAGGAGAAGCATTCACGAAAGATAATGTTTGGGTAAAACGACCTGGAACAGGAGAAATTAAGGCTGAACATTATAATGATGTTATCGGTAAAACATCAACTCGTAAAATCTTGAAAGAAGACCACATCAATTGGAATGATCTAAAATAATGAATTCCAAAAAGCTTTTAGCATCTGGAGCCATATACACAGTTAGTAATATTTTTGTTAAAGGTATTAATTTTTTAACAATACCTATTTTTGCGGCAATCATGACTCAAGAAGCATTTGGAGGATTCTCTCTTTACGCTTCTTGGGTTGCAATTTTTTCAATTGTAATAGGACTTCAAACAAACAGTGTAATAAACATAGGAAAGCGGGATTATCCTAATGAATATAATCGTTATTTAAATACTGCTCTATCTATCTCTACTATCTTTTTTGTTATAGTTTTTTGGTTAATCTTTATATTTAAAAATTATTTATCAATTATGTTAAATTTTTCTCCTAATATAATTCTAGTATTATTTATCCAAAGTTATTTGTCATATATCTTCGTTTTCATCAATTCCTATTTTGTATTCGAAGAAAAACCAAAATCTTATTCAGTGGTTGCATTTATATACACACTGTTAAATGTATTACTTTCACTGGTTTTAGTATTGAATTTCGAAAATGATCAAATTGTTGCTAGAATTTACGGAATGTTTATCCCTTCTGCTATCCTTGCAGTAATTTTTTATTTTACTATATACAGTAAAACAAGAATTTTATTAGAAAAAAAATTCGTTTCAGAAATTTTTATTTTATCATTTCCAATTATTTTGCATGGATTAGGAAATCAAATTTTGATGCAATTAGATCGAATCATGATTTCAAGCTTTTTAGGTTTAAAAGCAAATGCACTTTACAGTTTTGGTTATAATGTAGCATTAATATTAAATGTAGTTTGGTCTAGTTTAAATAGTGCTTGGGTACCATGGTATTTTGAACAAGATCGTTTAGGAAATTTCGAAAAGATTAAAGAATTTGCCAAGAACTATATTTATATTTTTACATTTATTACTGTAATATTTTTATTTGTTTCACCTGAAATTGTTCAATTGATGGGGAATGAAATATATGAAAAGAGTAAAAACTTTGTACCTTGGCTTATAGCATCGTACTTTTTAGTGTTCCTATACAGCTTTCCTGTTAACGTCGAATTTTTGAAGAAAAATACTAAATTGATTCCCATTGGAACTTTATTAGCAGGAATAAGTAATTATTTTTTAAATTTAATTATGATTCCTGCTTACGGAATTATGGGAGCTGCAATCGCCACTTTATTCTCATATATGCTGTTATTTGTATTTCATTACATATTGGTAAAGGTTATTTATAAATATAATGATGTACATTTTGGACTTCTTGGAGGAAGTTTTTTATTTATTAGTTGTAATACAGTTTTATGTGTTTATTTTATTGAAAATATCTTATTAAGATATATTTTTATTTTGGTATATTTATTATTAGCATTTATTAAATATAAAAAAAATGAAATTAAGGGGATATATAATTGAAAAAAATAGCCTTTTTAACAGGTACAAGAGCAGATTATGGAAAACTGAAGTCTCTCATGAAAAAAATCAAGCAACATAACAGCTATGAACTTAGTATTTTCGTGACAGGAATGCATATGCTCTCAAAATATGGATCAACTCACATAGAAATTGAGAAAGACGGTTTCTCAGACAGTACCTATAAATTTATCAACCAACATGAGGGCGTTGGAATGGATACAGTTTTAAGTAATACAATCATGGGTTTTGGTAATTATATAAAAGAAGTAAAACCGGATTTAATCATTATTCATGGAGATCGTGTAGAAGCATTGGCCGGTGCAACGGTTGGAGCATTAAACAATGTCAAAGTATTGCATATTGAGGGCGGGGAAGTATCTGGAACAATTGATGAGTCGATTCGACATGCGGTCACTAAATTTTCTCATTTTCACCTTGTGTCTAACGAACAAGCTAAAAATCGCGTGATTCAATTGGGTGAACCAGAAGAATCTATTCATATTTTCGGTTCACCTGATTTAGACGTTATGTTCTCAAATAATTTACCTGAATTAAAAGATGTAAAAGATCATTATGACATACCCTTTGAAGAATACGCTGTCGTGATGTATCATTCTGTCACAACTGAAGTTCACTTGCTAAGTGATAAGGTCAAAGAATTTGTAGACGCGCTAGTCGATTCTAATAAAAACTATATTGTTATTTATCCAAACAATGACGAAGGTAGTTCTATTATTTTAAATGAATATGCTCGTTTAAATAATAATAGTAAGTTTAAAGTATACCCTTCTATCCGTTTTGAGGCGTTTTTGACATTGTTAAAAAATGCAGAGTTTATTATTGGAAATTCTAGTGCAGGAATTCGTGAAGCGAGTGCATATGGAGTTCCCTCTATTGATGTAGGCACTCGTCAAAGTGGTAGATACAGCGATATTGGTACTATTATTTCAACACTTGAAGAAAAGAATATGTTGATTGACTCAATAAATAAAACATCAAAAATTGAAAGATTACCGATTTCACACTATGGAAACGGAAATAGTGCAGATATATTTATTGAAATTCTAGAAAATGGTCATATTTGGGAATCAGAACAACAGAAAAAATTCGTCACGATAGACCTATAAAGGAGAGAATTCAATGTATCAAGGAAAACGGATTTTAGCTGTGATTCCTGCTAGAGGTGGCAGCAAAGGGATTCCTAAAAAAAATCTAAAAATTGTTCAAGGAAAAAGGCTTATTGAGTATACATTGGAGGCTGCTATTACTTCAAAGTATATAGATCATATTTTTGTATCTACTGACGATTTAGAGATAGCTAAAGTTGCCACTTCCAATGGAATCAATGTTCCTGAACTCAGACCTGCGCACCTGGCAACGGATAAATCAAAAACGATTGATGCGATAATGCACACGATTGAATATCTTGATACCCATAAAAACGAGAAATTTGACTATGTTATTCTTCTACAACCCACACAACCATTAAGAACAAATCAGCATATTGATGAATCCATCGAATTGATTATAGATAAAAAATGGAACTCTTTAATAGGAGTATCTCCAGTGAAGGATCATCCTTCACTTATTAGAAGTATTTCTACTGACGTTTTAGAGCCTTTAATCAAACAAACAAGCACTATAAGAAGACAAGATTTTAAAGCTTATTTTAAAGTGAACGGTGCTATTTATATTAATAAAATCAATGGAGACTTTAATTCCAATACGAGTCTCAATGATAATAAACATGCCTATATTATGAGTGATTATGAGGATATCGATATTGATGAGATAAGAGATTTGGAATTATTTGATTTTGTATTAACAAAGAGTAAAAGGGATTAAAATAAGGAGGATTTTTTTTGATTTTAGTAGTCGGTGGAGCAGGTTATATCGGAAGTCATGTTGTAAAAAAACTTTTAGATAGCGGTAAAAATGTAGTTGTTTTAGATAATTTAACAACTGGTCATCGTAATTCAATAGATGCTAGAGCAAATTTTTTAGAAGGAGATATTGGTTCTAATCAAAAATTAGATGAGTTATTCTCAAAATATGAGATTGAATCTGTCATGCACTTTGCTGCAAGTAGTTTAGTAGGCGAATCAGTTGAAAATCCGGCTAAATATTATGAGAACAATGTATCCAATACTTTGACTTTATTGACCAAAATGATGGAGTATAATGTAAAAAAATTCATTTTCTCCTCTACTGCTGCTACTTATGGATTAACAGAAGATGAAATGATTACAGAGAAAACGACTTTAAATCCGATCAATCCTTATGGGCGTTCAAAATTAATGATAGAACAAATCGCTCAAGATTTTCATGAAGCCTATCAACTAAATTACGTAGTATTAAGATATTTCAATGCTGCTGGGGCTGATCCCTCAGGAATAATTGGTGAAAATCATGATCCAGAAACTCACTTAATTCCGCTAGTATTAAAAAATCTACTAGGTGAAAGAGAAAACATCACAATATTTGGAGAAGACTACGATACTTTCGATGGTACTTGTATTCGGGATTACATACATGTTAATGATTTAGCTGATGCACATATCTTATCTCTAGAAGCGCTTTTGGCTAACCACTTCGAAACAAAAGTGTACAATTTAGGGAATGGAAACGGGTATTCAGTTAAAGAGATTATAAATATGTGTGAAAAGGTATCTTCTAAAAAAGCCAATATATTAATTGGGGACAGAAGAGATGGTGATCCTTCTAAATTAGTTGCTGATGCTACGAAAATTAAAAAAGAACTAAATTGGAAACCTTTGTTTAATTTAGAAAAGATAGTTCAACACGCTTGGAACTATCATGTTGAAAAAAAACATTAAAGCAAGTCTCAAATAGTTGATACTTTACTAAAGTTCCTAGTTAGGCTTGTATGTATTTTGATATAGGCTTTCGTTCTTAGGCAATGTTATTAAATGCTGACCGGTGGTACTCCCACTTAAACAAGGTTATTTTCTTAGGATATTAGCGTTTCGAATCTATTTTGTGACAGAGAGTATTCGAATACGGAATAGATCGAAGTTAGAACGTCTATACATGAGACGTTTAATTGATTGATGCTACTTCTACGTATCCGTTATTTTCGACTGATATGCTGCGAAGATGACTGGAAGGCTTTTTTGAGACGGCGGACAAAACAAGCGAATCTTGAATGTGACATGACTTTGGGATTATTAATCAATCGTAGCAGTTCATCACCATCTCGCGCACGTTTTGCGTCTTGGAATCTTTGGATAAAGCAGAATAGGATTGAAAGATCCAAATTCGTAGAACAAGTCGGAACATCTGCGATATTCTTCTCGTTGAATAAAAAGAATACTTATGAATAAATGAATCAGATGACGAAAAGAGATCCAAGCGATAACCATCGCCTGGACCTCTTTTTGCGTTCGATGTTTCAATTCGTTGACCTGCCTCTGAAAAGTGACCGGTTTTGTTTTGTGCATCCTGTATAATTGTCTCATGCAGAAGCACTCAGAATTGGAATTGAGTAATCGGTTATGAGATTATATTCAAGTGGTTTAGAATTTATTGTAATTCAGCGTCTTGTTTGATTTTAAGTGAATGAACCCATTCTTTTTCGCGTACTTCGCACTTTTCGCACCTTGCTTAGAAGAAATCGTCAATGTCTTGATGTCTTCTTCTTCGTTCAACTCCTGAAGATCTGCCATCCGGTCTTTTGACCATTGGTCTTTTGCGACCGTCGAGTAGTTGAAGCTTTCCCACATGATGCCATCGATGTACGGGTACGTATGGTATTTTAATGTCCCGAAGCCCCAGTTTTGAATCAATGAGAGGTCCGCATGTTTCGTCTTGACGCTCTTCAAGAAGTTCGTCATCGCGACTTGCTGCTGCTCAAGGATCTTTGGTTGGTCGGCATGTTCGTTGTCGATGTCGCCGACTGTATCCAAGAAGACACCGTCGAGTCCTTTATTGACGACCTGCTTTTCGACTTCTTGCATGAGGACCGCTTGGTAATGCTTCGAGTTGATGTCCATTAAGTATGAATCCCACTCCGCGTAGTGGACACGTTGTCCATCACGGTGAAAGAAATCTGATTCCTTTAATTGTGCCATCAAGTCTGTGTTCCAGTTGTCGGCTTCCATCGTGTTGATGTAGCCATAGACTTTCGTGCCGTACTTTTGAATTTCTGCGATTTGTTTCGCCGAGTAAAAGACCGGTTCGATGATCATGACATCATACTTTTGCATCTTCTTGATTTTTGATTTCGTCGGTGCATCATAGTAGACCTTATACGAGCTGACGGAATCGAGTGGATTCGTTGATTGAGCTTTGCCCGTGATTGGTGTCATTAGTAACACTCCTAAAAAAAGAATGCACAAAAAAGACGTCACGCGTTTGAGTGAGATAATACCCATGGTTAGTAGCCTCCTGATTTTTTATCAGAGAGCGGCTGCGGCATTGCAGACTGGCGATCGGTATCCGAAGATCGACGACCCATGTCTTTGCGCCCTTACTTTTCAGTAAGTTTGCCCTTCTCGATATTTAGTTGTAATTGCCTGTTTGACTAAATCTTACCACTGCTAACAAAAATGTAAATAACTATTTTAAGGAGAGTGTGCCATGATTTACACACAGCATAGAAATACAGTCAAATGGATAGAAATGCTAGCTAGTATTTTACTTATCGGTATTTTTGACTATATGTTTAGCCTTTCGGTCTCGAATTGGGCAATTGATCCGTTAATCTTTTATATTTTATTGTTCGCCCTCCGCTATGGTCTGCTCGGGGCGTTCGTCAGTTTCACGATGACGATGCTGTACCACCTGTTTTTCCTGTCGGTCGAAGGATCAGACATTCTCTTATTTTTATACGACCGGACGGAGCTGAGCTGGATCATCTTCCACTTCCTCGTCGCGATGGTCTGCGGGATTTTCAGTACCTCGTTCCAGGAACGGTACTTGTCGTTACGGCTCCGCCACGAAGAAGTCGTCGAAGAAAACAACCACTTGCTCGAGACGGTCGAAAAGCTCCGGCTGTCGCAGTCGACGATGCAAAAGAAGGTCCTCGACTCGGATCATACATTAACGAAAATCTACCAAGTCGGACTCGAGCTCGACCAAACGGCGGCCGACATCGTCCGCGATCGCCTCGTCGATGTCTTGAAACGTTCGTTCAAGGCAGAGAATCTTGCCATCTATCACGTCGATGCGTCAAAACGGACGTTACGACTTCACGTCCGGTTCGGTGAGAAAGAGGTCTTGCCGCAAACACTATTCATCGATCCGTCGACCGGCATCTACCAACGGATGTTCAAGACGAATGCGATCTCAATCCGAACGATGGACGAGACGGACGTCCCGTTACTGATCGCACCGATCCGCTACGACGGGAAGATTCAGGAAGTCGTCGTCATCCAGGCGATCGACTTTAACCGCCTGACGAGTTACGAGATGAACATCATGCAGTTGATTCTCGACTGGACCGGGACACGAATCGAAAAAGCGTTGACGATGGAATGGAATGCATCGCGTGGTGATTTGATTGAAGGAACACGGATTTATCAAATCGAGCCATTCAATAAGAAGGTTGCACTCCAACAACACCGGGCTGAACATTACGATCAACCCTACAGTACGGTCGTCTTGCCGGTCGAACAGGTCCGACTGTCGTTGATTGAAATGGAATTAATCTTACGCCAGTCGATGCGGGAAATCGACATCATCGGCTATGACGAGACGAATCAAATGCTCCACTTCCTCTTACCGGGAACACCGCAAGAGAACGCTGAAGGATTCAAGCAACGGATTAAAGAGTTGTTCGCACGAAAAGGAGGGAATCTTGGATGATGATGTTCTTCGTCCTGTTATTTTTCCTGATTCATGCCGTCATCGTCTTCCTCGTCACGAAACTGATCACGGTACGGATGGATCCGGCACAGCGTGGTCTCGTCAAATGGATCGCGCTGATTTGTTATTTCGTCCCGCTGCTCGGTGAACTGTTCGGTCTCGTCAGTTGGCTGATCGCAAGACGATACGCGTCAGACAAGACGTTGCTCGACTACGATGACTACATCGAGTTCGACGTCGTCAACCTCGAAGGACTGCAACAACAGGCGGCCGACAACATCGATTTGGTGCCGATGGGCGAAGCGATGGCGATGGACGCGAAGGAACGGAAACAATCGATCGTCCGTTTGACGACGACATCGATTGCCGACTCCGGGAAGTACCTCCAGTTCGGGCTCGACCATGCCGACTCGGAGACGGTCCACTACGCGGCGACGGTCCGCAATACGTTATATGACCGGTACGAAGCGACGATTAAAAGTCGCGAGGAACAACTTAATCCGGGGCATGTCACGACGTATTACCACGTGATTGACGCCTTCGAAGCCTTCATCGAAAGTGGACTGCTCGACGACAGCATGCAAAAACGGATCTTTGATCGGTTCGGATCGTACTTACAAGACATGCGGATTCAGTATCCGACGGACGCGACGTGCTTGAAGGCGTGCGGCAAGCTCGCACTCGCAAAAGGCGACGTCGCGGACGGACTCGGCTACTATGAACGCTTGATCATGCACTACCCGGAGCAAGCGGACGGCTACATGCTGGCGATCGAATATCACTTCACGAGAGGGGACTGGACGAAGCTGGCCCCGCTCGTGACACAACTAAAAACACACGTCGCACCGGACGACATTCCGGACGACAAACGCTACATTTTGGACCGGCTGGAAGGAGTGGAACTATGAAAAAATCAATCACGACCTACGTCGTCGCCGTCTTTGCGATTCTGCTCGTCACGATCGGCGTCGTCCAGTTGTTACGTCTTGATTATGGACATCGCCTGATTCCGACCGAGGAGACGCAACAAAAGACGTTTCAGACGATGTCGGGCAAGGAGGGACAGATGGACGGACAACCGTTACAAGTCTATATCCATCAGGATAAAGGCGAGCTCTCAAAAAGTGTCTTGACGAACTTTAAATATGCACTGAAGTATGCGAAAGTTCCATATACGAATATCTCAATCAAAGAAATCGAACAATTGAAGCCGTCCGAGCGGACCGTGCTCGTTTTGTCCGGCGAACATTCGCGTGACTGGCCGTACGAGACGATTCGTCAATTCGTCAAAGACGGCGGGCGGCTCTACATCGCAGGACGCTTCATCAATCAGGACTGGGCGGAGCTCGTCGGGGTGAAACAGTTCGGTGATTTCAAAGACGACATCTACGGGTTGACCTTCAAAGAAGAGATCTTCCCGGGATTCATCGATTTACCGGACTCGACGAACTTGTTCTCCCACAGCATCGCCGACGTCGAGCTGCTACCAAAGGCTGACGTCAAAATCACGGCGTCCGGTGAACCGATTCTTTGGACATCAGCGTACGGCAAGGGAACAGTCCTGTTCTGGAACACGACGTCGCTTGCGGAGAAAAACTCACGCGGACTGATGCTTCAGACCTTAGCATTGATGTTCCCGTCGTTTGTCAGCCAACAAGTGGCAATCAAGGTCGCCCATCTGGACGACTTCCCGTCACCGGTCCCCGGCAATACGAACGCCGCAATCGAGAAGACCTACAACCGGACGATCAAGGAGTTCTTTAAAGAAATCTGGTGGCGTGACATGAAACGAATCGCCGACGAACAAGATGTCACCTATACCGGCTTTCTCATCGGCAGCTATAAGAATACGACAGAAGAGACGACGGACGACTTGTCGGAAAAAATCCGCACGCCGATGCTCAACTATGGGCGGGGCCTGCTGAAGATGGGCGGTGAAATCGGACTGCACGGCTTCAATCACCAGCCCCTCGTCGTCGCCGGTGAGACGCTTGATCCGAACCTCGGTTATGTCCCGTGGAAGAATCAGGACGAGATGGAGAGTGCGTTAAAGAAGGTCATCGGGACGCACGATTATTACTTCCCGAACGAGTCGATTCAAAGTTATGTCCCACCGTCGAACATCATCAACGAGACGGGTTTGACGGCACTCAATGATGTCTTTAAAGACAAGTTGATCGTCGCCTCGCTCTACTCAGGAGATCCGTCGATGGGCAGCTACATCCAAGAGTTCGGACCGGACCCGGTCCATCAAAATCTGTACAACTTCCCGCGAATCTCGAGCGGTTACAACGAGACGGCAGAAGATACGTTCGTCATGGCGGACGCCGTCGCGAACTTCGGTATGTTCAGCCACTTCATCCACCCGGATGACGTGCTCGACGAAGACCGGTCGAAAGGGAAGGGCTGGGCAGAAATGGAGAAGACGATGGAAGCGATGTTCCGCGACGTCAAGACGATGTATCCGTACCTCGAGAGCTTGACCCAGTACGAAGCGTATGAAAAATACGTCCAGTACCAACAGTCGGACATCAACGTCACCTATACGGACAAGACGATTGAAATCAACGGGACGAACATGTTGAATCCATCGGTCATGCTCGTCCGTATCGCTCCGGGGCACCACCTCAAGACGGGGACGTTCGATTTCGGAACGGTTCGCGCGCTTGCAGGCGAGACGTTGTATCAAGTCACGTTGACGAAAGCAACGGTCACGCTACCGATTGAGGAGGGGACAGAATGAAGATTGGTCTAGTCGTCGAAGGGAGCTACCCCTACGTCAGCGGCGGTGTCGCGAGCTGGGTCCACATGGTGATCCAGCAGATGCCGATGCATCAGTTCGAAATCATCGCCATCACACCGACGCAACTGACGGAAGCGGATTATAAATACAACTTACCGGACAACGTGGCGGGTGTGACGAACCTCTCACTCGATCTCAAATACGACCGTCCGAAACCGAAGCACGTCCTGTCGGCAGAACAAGGGCGATTGATTCAACAATGGATGACGTTCCAGCACGTCGAAGCACCGGTCTTCCCGATCTTCGAACAAGCGATCGGGACGTCGGAACACTTCTTCGCGAGCCGGCTCTTCTTCGAGCTCGTCAAGACGAGTTACGAGACGGAAAAACAATCCGGCTCCTTCATCGACTACCTCTGGATGTGGCGGAGCATGTATACGCCGGTCCTCGAGTTACTGCAGGCGGAGTTACCGCAAGTCGACTTGATTCACTCGGCGTCGACCGGATATGCCGGACTCGTCGCAAGTGCGATCAAACAACGCCAAGGCGTGCCGTACATCTTGACGGAGCACGGCATCTACTCGCGGGAGCGGGAAGAGGAGCTGTTGCAAGCGACGTGGATTCCGGTCGAATACCGGGCACACTGGATTCGCTTCTTCCACCATTTGTCGGCGGAAGCTTATCAGGAAGCGGATGACGTCATCACGCTGTTCGACCGCAACGGCGAACTGCAACAGGAACTCGGGGCACCTGCGGCGAAGCTGCGGATCATCCCGAACGGTATCGATGCCGTCCGTCTGTCGAGTTTACCGGTCGTCGAGAAGGGACCGATCCTGAAGATTGGTGCCATCGTCCGCGTCGTCCCGATCAAGGACATCAAGACGATGATTCATGCGGCGAAGGTCCTGCAAGAGATGGACGTCGCGTTCGAGCTGACGATCATGGGACCGCTCGACGAGGACGAGGAATATGCGACCGAGTGCCAACAGTTGATCGAGCAGTTCGAACTTGATCCGTATGTGACGCTCGCCGGCAAGGTCGACATCGCAGCCTACTTGCCGACGTTTGACGTCTGCTTGTTGACGAGCATCTCGGAAGGACAACCGCTCGCCGTCCTCGAAGGCATGGCAGCCGGTGTCCCGTGGATCGTGACCGATGTCGGAGCTTGCTCCGAATTGATTAACGGACGCGAAGACGACCCTTACGGACCAGCCGGTTTCGTCGTCCCGCCGGTCAATCCCGGACGGATCGCCGAGCGCTGTGCCTGGTTCGCTACGCATCGCGCGGATGCGAAAAAACTCGGGGAGAACGGCAAAAAACGGGCCTTGAAATACTATCAGACACATCAGTTCATCGCCGAGTATGTGGCACTTTATGAAGAAAGGGGGCTGGCATATGGCGGGCATCGGGTTTAAGCTCCAAAAGCTGTTCCAGGAAGATTATTTTTCAGCACGTCTGAAGGCGTACGCCTTCGCAGGGCTCGTCACATCCGGTCCCTGGTTGATCGTCATCGTCACGATCGCCTTGACGCAGTGGTTGACGACGTACTTATCGATTGCTTCGTTCGAGGAACGGACGACGTTCAACTTGACGATTTCCTACTGCTTCATCTTTTCACAAGTCATCCTCGGGATTCAGCAACTCGTCGTCACGCGGTATCTCGCCGATTGTTTTTATGAGAAGCGTTACAAGGAAATCTTCCCGACGTTCATCGGGATGACGAAGATGACGATCGCGATTGCCGCCGTCTTCTACGTGATTTTCCTGACGTTCTCCGAGTTGCCGTTCCTGTCGAACTTGTTAATTTTGATTCTCTTTTTGACGATCAACCTGATTTGGGTGCAGTTCTTATTCCTGAGTGCGGCGAAGTTTTATCAAGCCGTCGCCTACAGCTTTTTAGGGGGAGCGGCAGTGTCGATCATCTCCGTCCTCTTGATTGACCGCTTCTTAATGCCGTACTTGACGGCACCGTTCGCGACGAGCATGGCGTTGACGGCAGGCTTTACGCTCGGGATGCTCGTGACGTTGTTCGGTCTGTTCACGGCGATGTTATTGACATTCCCGAACCGGGAGACGAAAGATCCGTTTAGTTACCTCAGTTACTTCGACCGGCATCCGGCACTGTTTTGGACGAGCTTCCTCTACAACATCGGCGTCTGGGTCAGCAACTGGGTGATTTGGTTCTCGGAAGGCGGAGCCGTCCATCTCGGGACGTTCCGGTATCACCCCGTCTACGATACGGCGATCTTCCTCTCGTACTTGACGGTCATCCCGACGATGACGATCTTCGTCATCTCCGTCGAGACCCGTTTTTACGAGCGCTACCGTGTCTTTTACGGTTACGTCAATGAAGGCGGGACGCTCCAGCAAATCAATAAGGCGAAGGCGGCGATGTTGCTGATTTTACGGCAAGAGCTCCAGCGGCTCGTCCGCAATCAGGGACTGTTCACGCTGTTCGTCCTGATTTTTGCCTCGACCTTGCTCAGTAGTCTCGCCTTGTCGAAGGAGACGATCAGCATCTTCCAGATGACGACGATCGGTGCCTTCTCGAACGCGATGGTCCTCGTCTTGACGCTACTGTTGCTTTATTTCGAAGATCAGCGCGGGGCCTGTATCACGTCACTGCTGTTCTTCGCCGTCAACGGCGTCTTCGCGGTTGCGTTAGCACCGTTCGGATATGACGGATACGGTCTGAGCTTCGCGTTAGGGTCGACGGTGACGTTCGCCTACGCCTTGATCCGCTTGATTCAGTACGTCAATGAGATCGATTACCATACGTTTTGCCGCTATGAGCCGCGCCAGCGGTCAACCCGCTTCACCCGCGTCGGGGAACGGTTGAACCGGCGCTCGGCCTAAAAAAAATCCTGAATCCGAGTAGCGAGATGCTACTTCGGTTCAGGATTTTTTTGTGGACGGTCATCAGCGGCGGTTCATTTCACGCGGATAGCCTTCCGGGTTTTGTGACTGCCAGCGCCAAGCGTCCTGGCACATGTCATATAACGTTTTTTCAGCTTTCCAGCCGAGGAGGCGTTCGGCTTTTGACGCATCCGCGTAACAGGCGGCGACGTCACCCGGACGACGGTCGACGAACTTGCGTTTGACGTCGATGCCGGTCGCTGACTCGAACGTCGTCACTAAGTCGAGAACGCTTGAGCCGGTCCCTGTCCCGAGGTTAAACGCTTCGATGCCTTGGTGCTTATACTCGAGTGCTTTGAGGTGCCCTTTTGCGAGATCGACGACGTGGATGTAATCCCGAATCCCGGTTCCGTCCGGTGTCTCGTAATCCTGTCCGTAGACGCTGAGTTCATCCAAACGTCCGGCTGCGACTTGCGTGACGTACGGCATCAAGTTGTTCGGGATGCCGTTCGGGTCTTCTCCGATCAATCCACTGATATCGGCACCGATTGGATTGAAGTACCGTAACAGGGAAATCTCCCAGTCCGTGTCGGACGCCGCGACGTCTTCAAGCATCTGTTCAATCATCAATTTCGTCGCGCCGTACGGATTTGTCGTCGAGCGTGGCGCCGACTCGTCAATCGGTGTCGTTTCCGGCACACCATAGACGGTCGCGGATGAACTGAAGACGAGTTTTTTGACGTTGTGTCGCGCCATGACCTCAAACAAGACGAGTGAACTGACGAGATTGTTCTTATAGTACGACAGCGGTAAGGCGACAGACTCACCGACGGCTTTCAAACCGGCGAAGTGAATGACGGCTTCGATGTCATGCTGCGTAAAGATTTGTTCGAGCGCGTTCATGTCCATCACGTCGTTTTCATAAAACGTGACCGGTTTTCCCGCGAGCTGCTCGATTCGGTCGAGAGCGATTTTTTGACTGTTGCTCAAGTTGTCGATGACGACGACTTCATATCCTGCTTGGAGCAGTTCAAGACACGTGTGGCTACCGATATAACCGGCGCCTCCTGTTACTAAGATTTCCATAAAGATTCTCCTTTTTGTTACAATTATTGGATAAGCATAGCATGATGGGCGGATGTATTCTAGATATAATGACTATATCGTTAGACATACGGTATATAATCTAAAGAGTAAAGAGTGTCCCTACATCGGCACTCAATCTTGTTCAACTCGTAAGGTGTTTGTGAAGTCTATGCATTGACTGCCTATTTAAGGATACTTTTTAATTTTTTGTCATTAAAAAATGAAAATGATTAAAACAAATATTGACTATATTTTGCAAACGATAGGAAATGTATTTTGGCGGTTATGTAAAATTCAATATATGGTATTAAAACGATCTATAAAAAAATTAAACGACTTGATGGAGAAGGAGAAACGAGAGGCAATGATAAAAAGAGGATTTTTGTTTTGGATACTAATTTTATCTTTTTCGATAGGGATACCAATAATCGCAGAGGCAAAAGTAGTACCAACTTTACAGTCTTATCGAGTAGAAGATCAAATTATTAAAGGGAAAGCTGATGTGAATGAACAACTTTATCTATATATAAAGGGGGTTCTTCATTCCGTTCGTACAGATAATAACGGAGACTTCTCTTTAAAGCTATCTAATGCAATTGGTTCATCAAACGTTACTATATTTGTTAAGGATGAATGGGGATATGACGAAAGTCAAGTAACCTATTCACCGAAAAATATTCCGAGTCCGGTAGAGGAAAAAGAAAATATAACTGTGACTTATATTGGTCTAACAGCGGATGACGAATACTATTTGACAACAGCTGCTGATGCAACGATTTATGCACTTTATGAAGGGAAAACCTATTCAGGACAATTTGGTGTGGCAATTCCAAAAGGAACTTCTACAGAAATAAAGGCCTATGCCAAGCGGAACAATGGTGTAAATGGAGAAACGGTTCTATTATCGACGAAATCGACTAGATCAATTCAACTCAATCCATATGATTTTAAAAATAGAAAAATATCGGGTCATGCCTGGCCGTATGCACTTCTTGAGTTAAAAGACGATACTGGATGGACGGGGTTCACCGTCGCTGGAGAAGATGGTACTTTTACAAATGATAGAATATTTTCTGTCAGTGAGCTTCAAGAACAGCACACTATATCCGTCGAAAGTCCGTATGTCCCGATTAAGTCTGTAAGTACTATGATTATTGATAAATATAAACCGACGGAAGATATTCCTTTTTATTTAACTGTCGATACGGTTCATCAAGAAATTGACGGAATGACATTTGCTGAAACAGAGATACGAGTAGACGGTAAAAAATGTACGACTAGTGACAAGTCAGAAAGGTTCGCTTGTCCTATCCTAAATAAGAATGAACCAATCCGCGAAATTGAGTTTCTGAGAGATGGACATTCAATTGGAAAAACATTAGTGGAGCTTGACTCAACTATCGAAGAGTTTCCATTTCAACTCGAGCGACCAGTTACATCGGAGTATCCTATTTTATCAGGAAAAACACTTCCGAATCGTCAGTTTATCGTGACTTATGGGGTAATGACGTTGCCTTTGTCTTCTGACAGTAAAGGAACTTTTTCGTTAGCATTTCCGAAACAGTACACTGGGGAGTTCTCTGTTGCATTACGCTCGTTGAATAATCAGATGTATGATATGAAATCATGGACAATTTTGGATGAACGCTCATTGTTAAAACCTGAAATCTCTACATCTAACGGTTTTATGGTATTAACGAATCGGATGAAAGGTTTACCAGAAATGACTGGTGAAGTGCTGATCGAGCATGAAGATGGAAACATGGATATTCAGCAATTTACTTTCCCGAAACAAGAATATCTAGATAAAGAGCAAACGGTCTTTATTGAAGGTATCAAACCGAATGACCGTTATTATCTGATGCTAAAGACAAGAGAAGAAAAACCGCGAGAAGCACGTTTTGAGGGAGTCTTGCATCCAATTGTTGAGTTAAAACTGGATTCCTTTGGATTGTACGATCAACAACTGACTGGAACAGGGGAACCTGGAACGCATGTTCAGTTAGAAGTTCCACTTGTGTTTACGAATTCGACTATTAGACAGACTTCTATTTTTGAGGGGGATGTCACAGAAAGTGGAACCTTTATCTTAAAGCGTCAATATTCTGATACGTCCAAATCACGCGCCATTGATTACACAGGATGGATTCAAGTCAAAATCACTCGACCGAATTTATCAGATCAATTATCTTATCATATTCCTTTACAAGATGAGTCAAGACCGAATCTTAAAATCAATAAAATTCTCGATAGTGGTACGTATTTTACGTTTCGTTCTGATGATCGATTGACGGGGGTTGAAACGCGGTACTATCAACAAGAAAAGCTCGTCAAGACAGACAAAACTGAGTTTGGATGGAATGCATATTATGAGGTGGTGTGGGATAAGGAAAAGCGCACTACTTTTAAACAAGCAAACATAACACGTATCGAGATGCGGGGAATAAATAATTCTGGTCTTATTTCCGATTGGATATCTGTACCCGTACTAAGTACGAAGATTCCCTTATTAACTGCGAATGAAATCCTATATGGAGATAAAGAGCTTCGAGCAAAGACATCTCCGAATGTTAACGTCAAAGCAATTGTTGGTAACACGACATACGAAAAGCAATCTGATAAGTCAGGACTCGTCGTATTCAAATTAAAAAAGCCTGTTGCAAATGTTAGTAATTCAGTTACATTCGTGACAAAAAGTGAAGCAGGGACAACAAAGAATGTTTATAAAAGTCCGATTGGTTTTCCTGTCAAAGATGTTATCTTAAATGATAAAAAAGACAAACTTTGGTTTGTGACACAAGATTTACGTCTCCCTATAAAACGCTATGAATTGAAGTTGAACGGCACCCCAATCCAGTTAGAGGCAAAGAATTCGAGTTTGTACTCCGTTTATCCATTACCTAAAGCATGGAAGACGCCACTCAAGTTAGAATTAACATTGCGTAATACTGATGGTACAGTCAAATCGACATTCCGAAAAACAATTAAGACGACATATCAAAATAAGAAGGTATCAAGTGTTGTCACATCAACTAAGGCACGCACAATTCAGGGCATTGCACAACCGTATCACCAAATCGTGATTAATGATGAGAATAATTCGAACTTGGCGTATGTTGCTTTATATCAAGAAGGGAACTTTAAAGTGAAGGCATACCATCCGCTAAAAATCGGGAAGAAAATTATAGTTTATTCGAAAGATCCTTTCGGTCAAAAGTCTAGCACTAAAATAACGATTCGAGATGACATTCCACCGAAGACACCGACAATTTCTAAAGTGACAACACGCTCGACAGTGATCACGGGAAAAACTGAAGCAAAGGTGAATGTTTTGATTAAATTTAAGAAAAAAAGCCATTGGCTAAAAGCTGATACGAAAGGGAACTATCGTTTGAAGATATCATCACTCAAAGCAGGTGATACAATTATCGTGTATGCAAAAGATGATGCTGGAAATCAATCGAAGATAGTGAAAGTACACGTTCTGAAGTAATGAATAAGATTTTGGAACTGACAATAAGAATAGTGGAGTCGAAACAAAATGTCAGTTTTTCGAGGTGAGGTCAGGTAGGTTCAGAGAAGGAATATCTAGTGCTTTCTTGATGTACTTGTACCACCACTTATTTTCTCGCGATGGAATGATTCAAAGAACGGAAACAGGGAATCCTTCTACTACTACAACTAGAGGAGGACTATCCATGACCCATTTCGACTATCTCGAGCAGTACCTTAGCACGCACGCGACGTATTCGGCGCTGACGATCAAAGCCTACCGCAGTGATTTACGACAGCTGAAGAGGGCGTGTGTCGAGTGGTCGGTCAAGTCCCTCCAAACGTATTTTGATCATGTCATCGGACAGTATAAACCGGCGACGGCACTGCGGCGGTATCATGCGTTGATGGCACTCGGGAATGAGCTTGTCCGAGTGAAACGACTTAAGGTCAATCCAATGAAACAAGTTCGACCAATCGTCCATCAGCATGTCCGACAACGGGACGGTTATCCGTTGCTCGAAGCCATCGATGTCATCCGGCAAATCAAGCATCCGACGTACCGTCTCTTTTTTGAACTCATCAGCCAAACGGGCCTCCGCTTCATGGAGGCCCGTTTGTTGTCGATCGAGGACATTCAGTTTACGACAGCGACGTTACTCGTCCGGCACGGAAAAGGACGACGCTTGCGGACCGTACCGCTCGGGCGCCATTTGGTCACGAAGCTAAAAGCGTTCATTGGAGATCGCGTGACAGGGTACGTTTTTCGCTCCGTCCGTGGCAAGGCGATCCACGAACAAGGAGCGCGGGTTGCGTTACGCAACCAATCGCTCGCCCGGTCGGGTCATGTACTCCGTCCGCATGATTTACGTGTAGGCTACGCGACCTACCTGTACCAGACGGCAGGCTGTAAGTTACTCGAGATTCAACGCCTGCTCGGACATGCCCGGTCGGAGACGACGGAAGGCTATATCTTGAGCCGGGAGACAAGACTCAGACAAGTCGTCGATGCCTTGTCGGCGTAAGACGGTTGATCGACGAACGGGCGACTTCAGCCGACGGCAAGATGTACTGTTGCGTCGTCTTCGCGTCACTGTGACCAAGGAGCCGCATGACCGTCAGCAAGTCGGTCTGGTGTTCGCGGTAAAGGGTCGTCGCGAAGGTCACCCGGAGGTCGTGCGGACGTAACGTCCGTCCAAGCAACGCTTCGCTCGCCTGCCACAATTGTTTCCGCGTCGTGTCGGGACGTAACCGTCGCCCTTGATTGGTCAGGAACACGTACTCGCCGTCCGGTCGTTCCGTCTCAATGTACCGCAACAGGACGTCCGTCAATTCGTCGTTCAACGGGACGAAACGGGATTTGTCGCCTTTACCGTGGCGGACGAACAGGTGACGCTCCGTAAAATCGAGATCGGCACACGTCAATTGGTGGGCTTCACTGAACCGGAGTCCGGTATGGAGCAGTAAAAAGTAAAACGCATACGTCGCCTCATCGGTCAGCGTGTCGATGACACGACGGGCATCCGGATAGCTGAAGGCCGTCCGTAGTTTCGGACTCGGACGAGCCGGTTTCTTAATCTGCTTGAGAGGATTTTTCGCAAGTGACCGCTCCGCGACGAGGGCATCGAACAAGGTCGCTAAGGCATGAATCCGCCGGGCGACGGTCGTCGGGGCATAGGTCGTGTGAAGCAGTGTGATGTATCTTCGGAGTGACGGAATATCGAGGGCCGTCGCATGACGACAGAGGTGGCGGACGTCCGAACGATAGGCTTTTTTGGTCAGGCGACTGTAGGTGGGGGAAGCCTCAATCAAGGCGAGTAAGCGGTCGAGGTAGAACGTCATCATAGGAGGATACCTTCGACTTTCCGCTTCAAGTCTGACTTGAGGGAGCGCAGACGGGCGTCGGAGTAGCCGAGTGTTCCTTCCGTTCCAGCGATCATTGCCTGAAGGAAGGTGAATTCTTTCGGGGAGAGGGCGTGTTCGAGTTCGTTCAGCAAGTAAGGGAAGGAAACAGTTTGTTGACGAGGCAGTTCCGGCAGGGTTTCGACGGCGACTTCGGTCGTCAGTGTGCGAGTCCGTTTGGCGAGATAGTCGAGCATCGCGCCGCGCGCCCGAATGCGGACGAACGTGATTGATAATTCCTTGCCGGATTCGATGGATGTCCAGAGGCGGAGCAATGCTGCTTGTCGGCATTCATCGTGTTCGTTCGGGTGGATCGAGAGGCGGTGCAGGAGTGAATTAATCAGAGGGAGCCAGTGGTGTAAGGCTTCATTCATGGGAAGGATCCAATCTTTCGGATATGCATATCGAAGGGTATTCCGCGGTAGTTTTAGTATAAGTAGAGTTATCCTCTCTTTTCAAACCGTCTTTTTTGAATCATGCCAACGGTTTTCTGAGCTTTCAAAAGCCGTTCGTCTCGTTTTCCAACTAAATATCGACGATTAACCGAGGAAAAGCCTAGTCCTGTCGCCAGTCGCTTCAGGATAACTCTACTTATCCTCGGGGGTGTTCGGAAAAAAATAAGTTCATCTTTATTCGAAGTGACTTATGGTGAGCAACTAACAACCTACTGACTAATAACAGGATTATCAAAATGGGAAAAATCGTAATTTATGAATGGTTGTTTCAGAACGAGGGTAAAACATAACCATCTCTTAAGGAAACTAAAAAAACATGGAGGCGGAAAAAATGAAGCGACTTGACGGATTTCCAACATCATACTGGCGTACTTCGATTGAACATGAAACGTATCCGAAATTAGAAACAGACAGTACAACGGACATCGTCATCATCGGTGCCGGCATTGCAGGACTCGTCGCAGCGGTCCAGTTGATTGATTCCGGATATGCCGTGACACTGCTTGAAGCGGATCAAGTCGCGAGCGGGACGACCGGGTATACGACGGCAAAAGTCTCATCGCAACACGGTTTGATTTATGATCAATTGATTCAGACAATCGGCCAAGAGAAAGCGCGCCTCTATTTTCAGGCGAATGAAGAGGCGATTGAGTTTTTACGTGAGCAGGTCGAACGACTCGGCATCGACTGCGAGCTTGAGACGCAGGATGCGTACCTGTACGTCGCGTCCTCAAAAGAAAAGGCCAGTCAACTCGAAAAAGAAATCGAAGCCTATGCCCGACTCGGAATGGACGGGGGAGAGGCGACGGCGGAAGTGCAAGCGAAGTTGCCCTATCCGGTTGAAAAAGCAATCGTCTTACGTCATCAAGCCCAGTTCCATCCCGTCAAGTACTTACAAGGACTCGCCCGGTACTTCACGGCAAATGGCGGTAAGTTATATGAACAGACACGAGCCGTGTCGGTCGAGACAAAGCGGACGCCGACCGTCGTCGTTGAGAACGGACGTAAAATCGAAGCGAAAAAGGTCATCGTCGCCTCGCATTTCCCGTTCAATGATTTAAAAGGGCTCTATTTTTCAAAACTCGAAGTCCACCGGTCGTATATCGTCTCCGGCTTCGTCGATGCAACGTTTCCGGACGGTATGTTCATGAGTGCCGATCAACCGAGTCGCTCACTCCGGCATGCAAAGACGGCAGATGGACGAACGCTCGGTTTCTTCGGTGGTGAAAACCATTTGTCGGGACACGAGACGCATACGAAAGCCAATTATCAAACGTTGGCGCAGTTCGCGGAAATCGAGTTCGGGGTTGAAGCAATCGAACAGTTTTGGTCGGCGCAAGATTTGATTTCGCTCGATAAAGTCCCATATGTCGGTCAAATGACGAGTGACGATTCGAACCTGTTCGTCGCAACAGGATTCGCCAAGTGGGGAATGACGAACGGGATCGCGGCAGGTCGTCTCTTAGCCGATCTATTGACCGGGAAATCAAACCGCTACCGGTCCTTGTTCGATCCGAACCGGTCGAAGTTGAGCAAGCAGGATGCGAAACAGTTCGTCAAAAACAATGCCGATGTCGCGCTCGAACTCGTCAAAGGGAAAGTCGCACGTGGCGAGAAAGAGGCGGAAGCGTTAGCACGCGACGAAGGTGGACTTGTCCGCCACGAAGGGAAGACGGTCGGCGGGTACCGGGACGAGACGGGTGAACTGCATCTCGTCAAGACGACCTGTACGCATCTCGGTTGCGACGTCAAGTGGAACGACGGGGAACGGTCATGGGATTGTCCGTGTCATGGCTCGCGGTTCGATTACGAAGGAAATGTGCTCGAAGGGCCAGCCGTTAAGCCGCTGAAAAGAATGTAACGACAGCCACAAGGCTCACGATGCGTCGTGGGCTTTTTGGTCGTATCTTCATCAATTCGAGAATTCCTGCTTTATTTTTTATAACATGTGCTATAATTACCTGGTATAAAAAATATTTAAGCGTATAACTATATCGGTCGGGTCGAGTATCATGTGTATGTTACGAATTCACCGTCACGAACGCCGTTTCCTGGTTTCATTCAAGCACATCATTTCATTAGCGTCGTGAACGCTGTAACCGAATTCGAGGAGGAAGCAACACATGAGTAAAGAAAAAATCGCCCAGCTTCGTAAACATGTCTCGCCGTTTGAAAAGGCAGACATCAAAGCGAGTGTCAGGCAGATGATCAACACGATCCTGCCGTTGCTCGTCGCTTGGTTTCTCGCCTACCAAGCACTCAAAATCTCAGTCTGGCTTGCGGTTCCGCTTGCGATCATCGCAGCCGGGTTCGTCGTCCGGACATTTATCATCTTCCATGACTGTACGCACGGGTCATTCTTCAAAAACAAGAAAGCAAATGCGATCGTCGGGACGATCACAGGAATCTTGACGTTGTTCCCATATGAAAAATGGAAACGCGAGCATTCAATCCACCATGCGTCGAGTGGTAACCTCGATAAACGTGGCGTCGGTGACATTTGGGTCATGACGATCGAAGAGTATGTCGAAGCATCGAAATGGACACGGTTGAAGTATCGTCTCTACCGGAACCCGCTCGTCATGTTCGGTCTCGGACCATTGTTGTTGATTCTCGTCGTCAGCCGCTTCAATCGCAAGGACGCACGGAAAAAAGAACGCATCAACACACACGTCATCAATGCGTCACTCGTCGTCTTATATGCCGTCATGATTTATGTCGTCGGTTGGCAGGCCTTCTTGATCATTCAAGGAACAACGATGTTCACAGCGGGCGTGCTCGGGATTTGGTTGTTCTACGTCCAGCATACGTTCGAAGACTCGTATTTCGAGGATGAAAGCGAATGGGACTACGTCAAAGCGGCGATCGAAGGAAGCTCGTACTACGAGTTGCCGAAAGTCTTACAGTGGGTGACAGGAAACATCGGCTTCCACCACGTCCACCACTTAAGTCCGCGTGTGCCGAACTATCATCTCGAAAAAGCCCACACGGCGACACCCCCCCTTCAAAAAGCAACGACGATCGGCTTGTTCTCGAGTCTTAAGTCGCTTCGTTATAAACTATATGATGCTAAAAATAAAACGTTCGTGACGTTCCGCGAAGTCAAACATCTGTTGCGTGAACCGAAAACATCTATATCCTAAGCAAAGTGCTCACCTGTTAAACGGGTGAGCACTTTTTTGTCTCCGTCTTTAGGCGTAGGTTCCGAGTCGTTTTTCATGGTAAGCTATTCCGATAGTAGAAGGAGGGATGCTACATGCGCCGGATACCGATTGCCTATGTCACAGGAGGCGCCATCCTGTTAGCATTGTTTGGTTTTAGCTCGATGACCTATGAACAACAATCCTTGATTCCATTTTTGACGAACCATGTCCCGCTCGGCTGGGTCGATGCGTTTTCGTTCGTCTCGTTTCATTATGAAGTCCCGATCAGTGTCGCAGCACTCGGACCGGCCGCATTCGTCGAGTTCTTCATCCGCAAAGGGATGCACGCGGGTCTGTTTTTCGTCCTCGGTGTCAGTCTGGTCCACTTGTTGCGGATGCGACGTTATCGCCCGGTCCCCGCTGCCTTTTTTGCTTTTACGACAGCAATGACCGTCGGCGTGCTCGATGAGTTCCATCAACTCTTGACCGGTGGACGGACGCCGCTCGTCGGTGACGTTTTAATTGACGGGAGCGGGGCGTTCGTCGGAATCCTGCTTTACACGGGACTTCGACTTTTCCTGAAGGCGGACCGGATTGTCAAAACGGACTATCAACGAACGAGCTAACCAAAACATCCCCCGTTCCCTCAACAACAGTTGAGAAGACGGGGGATGTTTTGATTCAGTTAAAAGCGTTGGACCCACTCGATTTTGTATTGTGTCCGGCCGTACTCTTTTCGAAGCATGTTGTCTGCTTTTTTGCGGGCGGTCGTGTGATCACTCGCGCGGATGATTAGGCGATCGGTATCGACGATTTCTTCGCGTTCGATGACATGGTATTGGATGGTATATTCTTTGTTGAACAGATTCAGTAATCCCATGACATTCGCTCCCATATTCTTCATTATAGTAGTTATTATATGGTATTTACAAAAGAATGGCAATATAAAAGAGAGACTTTCGTCTCACCCTGTAATAAATAGTATATGGGTCGAATGGTTTATTGATTTTTTTGATTAGAATGACGATAAAGCGTGATGGAATGCGAGGTTGTTCTAAAAATTATTATTTTTGAATCTTTTTTGAAATGAAATCCTGAATCATTTGACTCATTCAGAAAGTTTCATAATCTAAGTGGAAGATATATTTAGATAGTTTGTTTAAGGATTAACAATAATTAACTTGGAATCCGTTTGGGATTATCGGTATGATAGGGAAGAGTGGTGAAGAGGCCATTCGTGAAGAAAGGGGTCGAAGACTGACCATGCACGATATCAATGAAACGAATCAATCAACCCGTCAAAAGGAACCGGTTGTAAGACGCGAGCATGTGTATTTTTGGTTGCTGCTCCTGACGTCAATCGTGACGGCATGCGGCATACTCGTTCTCGTCATCGAATTTCCGATGGTTGGACTGATGATAGTAAGTGGAGTGGTTGTAGTACTCGGACTGGTCGTGATGAGAAAGTGGATCCAGCTGACGGCG
The DNA here is from genome assembly GCF_018618705.1 of Exiguobacterium sp. H66. Classification (NCBI taxonomy): domain Bacteria; kingdom Bacillati; phylum Bacillota; class Bacilli; order Caryophanales; genus Exiguobacterium; species Exiguobacterium sp. H66. Next base: position 487,464 of record NZ_JACSMQ010000002.1, on the reverse strand, counting down.
TTACGGAGTGAACAAGTTCGTGTGAGTGACGTCTTGTTTTACGATCTTCAATCCCGAGTCGCGCATCAGGCGAAAGAACTCGGACTTTGGCGGATGCCGGAGACCTATTTGATCGACCATCCACAGCTGACGACACCACGAATCGTCTATTTTTTGCAAAAGTATACGCTGTTGCTTCCGGCATCGTACCAGTCGCTTGACGATACCGGTGAATTTTTGATCATCCGAGAACTCGCGCACGTCAAACGGAATCATCTTGAAAAACGTCTTGTCCTCCTGCTCGGAGGCTGGGTGCCCTTTTTACGCGCGGCCTATGTACGTGCCTGTGAGGAAACGGTCGACCGGATGGCGCTTCGGCGGGTCCCGCGTGACGTTGCCGTACGTGGCATCATCAGTTCGACGGTCGGTCGGACGATGGTGGAAAATCTTGATATGAACGTCTACATAACAGAAAAACAAGCAAGGGCATCACTCGCGACAGAAATCGCACAACTGTTTCGGAAGCAACCGGACGTCTTACGGCGTCTACAAGCGACCGGAATCGATGCTGCACATCGGCAGACGATGCGTTGGGTCGTCCGAGGGCTCGTCATGAGCGGAACGCTGGTCGCGCTCTTCGGGCTTGCTGTCGTCGGTCGACAAGTCCCGCAACTGTTTGCTGACTTGACGACATTCGTCGAACAAGAAGCCGGAATCGAGCAGGACTTAGGTGAAACGGAACTGATGGCGGCGATTCAAAAGGGGACGCTCGAGGAAATCGAACAGCTGTTACCGACGAGTGATATGCAGGCCGTCGATGCTGACGGTGATACGGCCCTGCATTACCTCGGATACCGAAAGTCGAGTAAGGGGCTTGAAGGTGTGTTTGACGCCTTGATTAAAGCCGGCAGCGACGTCGATGCGATCAACGACTTCGGGGAGCGACCATTCATCACGGCCGTCTACAGTAACAATCAGGAACTCGTCGCCTTGTACTTGAAGCAAGGTGAGAAAATTGATCAGCAAGATGAGGACGGCTATACGCCGCTCCACCATGCCGTTGAAGGTGAAGGCAAGCAGACGGTCAAGCTGTTGCTTGAGAAAGGGGCCGACCCGACGATTAAGAACGAGGACGGCTATACACCGTTAATGCTTGCGGAAGAATATGAACTCGACGACATCATTCTTTTACTGAAACAAAATGTACCGCAAACGTTATGAAAAAAGACGCTCTCCCGGTAAAGGGAAAGCGTCTTTTCGTTGTGTCTTATCTCTTATTTGAGCATCGTTGCTGTATCGACGATGCGTCCTTCAATTTTGTAATCGACTTCTTTAAGTGATGCTGTGAAGTCGCGGAGGTTCTCCCAATCCAAGAGACCGAGATCCGTGACGCGTCCATCTGCATAAGCAGTTGCGAATGGTGTGAGACCGTCGCCGCCCTTCGCAGTGAAAGCGTTCGTCGCGATGACGTACGTCTTCGCAGGATCGATTGCTTCAAGTGTCCCGTTGTTGTCGATCTCCATCTTCGTGACACGTTCACCCTTAACATTTTTGCTGTTGTATTCGAATTTCATACCCGATACATGGAGGAATCCACCGTTTTCGACTGGAGCGACGCCGACGCTGATTTCAAGGAGGTCCTTGATTTCTGCGCCTGTCATTTTCGCAGTCGCGAGTGTGTTACCGAACGGGAGCGTCGTTAAGACTTCACCGACTGTGAGTGGTCCGGCATTGATCGCTGCCCGGATACCACCACCGTTTTGCATCGCGATGACAGCATCTTTGTTGTATTCTTTGGCTTTTTTGAGCATGCCGTCTGTGATCAAGTTACCGAGTGCCGTTTCGCTGTTACGGACACTGACTTCGCCACGCGGGTTGACGAGTTCGTTGACGATGTTCGCCCCGACTTCTTCGTTTTTCAGTTCAGCGATTTGATCCGCATATGGTTTGAGGATTTCGGCAGCTTTCGCGTCTTCTGCTGCTTTAGAGACGTCGATCAGCGAACCACTGTACTCTGTTAATTTCCCTTTGTAGTCGAACGTCAAATCGAGATTTCCGAGGAAATCACCGTATTGATACGCTTGTGCGATGATTGTCGGTTCTGTTTTACCTGGAACGTCTTTTCCGTCGACGACGACTGGCGCTTCAAGTTTCGTATGCGAGTGTCCTCCGACGATGACGTCGATGCCGTCAACGTTACGCGCGAGCAACTGGTCGTTATCGACCGCTTCGTTGTCATCGAAACCGATATGTGTCAACGCGACGATTTTATTGACGCCACGGTCTTCGAATTTTTTGACGGCGGCTTGTGCACTCGCGATGTAGTTCGCGAAAGCGACCGTACCCGGGCTTGAGATTTCAGCTGTTTCTTCTGTCGTTAAGCCGAAGAAACCGATTTTTTGTCCTTTGTATTCTTTAATCACGCCTTGGTAGATATGTCCTTTAGCAGGACTTGTTGTGATCGTCTTCGATTGAAGTCCGGCAAGCAGTTCGTTTTTGCTGAAATCGACGTTCGCCGAGATGAACGGGAACTTCGCGTTCGTGACGAAATCTTTCAGTGCTTGGTGGTTGTCTTGATCTCCGAGATCGAACTCATGGTTACCGAACGTCATCAAGTCGTATTTCATATAGTTCATCAATTCGAGGTCAGCTTGACCACGGAATTTATTGAAGTAGAGCGAGCCTGAGAAGACATCTCCTGCGTCAAGTAAGAGTGATGGTTTACCGTCTGCTTTGTAGCTTGCACGAAGTTCCTTGATGACAGTCGAACGTTTCGCTGCTTTGTCGAGATTTGCGTGAGTATCGTTCGTGTGGAGTAAGCCGATTGAGAAATCGTCCTTATTCATGTCGAGGACATTGATTTTTGCTTTAAGCGTAATCGTTTTACCAAGACGTTTGTATGTTGCGACCGCATATTTAACACCTGACTCATCAGTATCCACTTTCGTCCAGTGGACCGGTTTGTCGTAAACGCGACCTGTTGCATAAAGGACAGCCAGTTTTTTCGGAAGAACCGGTTTTTCACCGACATAGATCGTCTGTTCTTTCACATGATCGACGAACTTGACGGCGTAGTTTTGGACGTGGATTTTCACTTCGATTGGTGATTTTTTCTTACCGTACGTACCTTTGACGGTTTGATAACGATTGAAGATGTGTGTGTCATACTTTTTCCACGTGATTTTGTTGCCCTTGTATGTAGCGGGTAATTTGACCGGGGCACCTTTCGTGAAGACGAGTGACTTGAGTTTGACCGTTTTGACTTTAACATGCGTTGCAGCAGAGACAGTTGTTTGCGCAACCGGCACGATTGCCGATGTCGTCAAGGCGACAGCAACGGCTGCCGCGTAAAGCGGTTTTGATTTGTACATACGTAGAAATCCTCCTTCAAAGTGGGTGTATGAATGCAAGGTCAAAATGCGATCGTTGACCTCTTCTTCTACTATAAGTGTTTTGTAAAACGTTTTGTCGTAAATGTTTTGAAAAATTCGTAAATTCTTAGGTCAGACGATGGGACAACCCATTGGAGAGGTTTACTTGTTAGACTGCAGACACTGAAAATTGACTGAAAAATAAATGATAACGCTTTCATTATATGTCCAATTGATTCAAAAGGGAATAAAAAACTGCGAGAAGTTTATGGCGCATTCCCATTTTTTGATAATTTGTGTCTAGTTTTTAGTGGGTGTCTTTAGTATCATGTAAGGTAATGGACTAACGTGTGAAAGGGTGATCAACTAAAAATGAATGAAGCGATTCGAGGAAGTTTAGTCGTTTTGATCCTCTGTTTGATGATTGCCTTACTCGGATGGGGATTATCTTCACCTCCGACGACGATCGGTAGTATGAATGTAATTGATTTTGAGCTGTCTCCGTTACGTGTCCCAGGGCATCGATGAGGGCAGTTTTTTTGTTGTTTAGAAAGCTACAGTTTAGTGTCGGTTTCCTCAATACATTGACACGATTTTTAACGATGGCTAGAATTGACTAAGTGTATGGTCGTTATCGACGACTTTTAATATGAAAGATTTGTTCAAGCAGAGAGGGGGAATAATCGAATCGGGCAGGCGAGAGGCACTGCTAACGGATCGCATTCGTTTGAAACGATCGCGAATCGAATCCGTCATTTTTGACTGGAAGTAACTGAACTAAAATACATGTACCTCTACGGATCGGAAGGAACTTAACTTATGTTGAAAGAAATGAAAAACATCATCCGCGAACAAGTGGAGAATTTTCCACTGATTCGGCGCCTGGCACGGTACGAAATCAAATCGGCGCACGCGGAGCAACGGCTCGGTCTGTTGTGGGAGCTGCTCAATCCCGGATTACAAATCTTTATTTACTGGTTCGTGTTTGGTGTCGGTCTGAAAGGCAACAAGAACGTTGATGGCGACACGCCGTTCATTGTCTGGCTTCTTTGCGGGATCGTCGTCTGGTTCTTCATCAATGACGCGTTACTCCGGGGTTCGAACTCGATCAACAACCGGCTCGCGATGGTGACGAAGATGCGTTTCCCGATGAGTGCGATTCCGTCGTATGTCATCTTGTCGCGGATGTACCAGCATTTCGCGATGTTATTGATTGTCTTCGTCGTCATCTTGCTTAACGGAATCCCGATGACGTGGAAGCTGCTCCAGTTGCCGTACTACATGGCGGCGACGTACATCTTCGTTTATGCGTTCTCACTTTGTTTCTCGACATTGATTACGCTCGTCAAAGACATTCAACTCTTTTTACAATCGATGATGCGGATGCTCTTTTATTTAACACCGATTCTGTGGAACATTGAACGATTCCCGGACGTCTTACATGGTCTGCTTCGTCTCAACCCGGTCTTCTACCTAGTCGAAGGCTACCGGTCGAGTTTACTGGGCGGCGCCTGGGTCTGGCAGGAATGGCCGACGGGACTTTACTTCTGGAGCGTGACGCTTCTATTGTTCACAGCCGGAACTTACTTACACATTAAGTTCCGTAAATCATTCACCGAGCTTGTTTAAGGGAAGGAAATCGCTATGTCTATGATAAAACTCGAACATGTCACGAAACGGTTTGACATGGTTACGACGACGAAAGAAAAATTTAAGTTGTTATTCAAAAGTAAAAGCAAGAGCGTGAAGACGTTCACGGCACTCCGTGACGTCACGCTCGACATCGGATCAGGAGAAGTCGTCGGTCTCGTCGGCATCAATGGTTCCGGTAAGTCGACGCTATCGAACTTAATCTCCGGTATCATCTATGCGAACGAAGGTGACGTCGAAATCAATGGTGAAGTCGCGATCATCGCTGTCTCGCAAGGACTGAAGAGTGTCTTGACGGGGCGTGAGAACATCCGGCTCAAATGTTTGATGCTCGGGATGGACGACGCGGAAATCGACCGCCGGATGCCCGGCATCATCGATTTTGCGGACATCGGGGACTTCATCGACCAACCGATTAAAAAATATTCGAGCGGGATGAAGTCGCGTCTCGGCTTCGCGATCGCCGTCAACGTCGATGCCGATATCTTGATCGTCGATGAAGCGTTATCGGTCGGGGACCAAACGTTCTATAACCGGTGTATCGATAAGATGAATGAATTCAAGGACGAAGGCAAAACAATCATCTTCGTCAGCCACTCATTGTCACAGATTCGCAACTTCTGTGAACGCGTCATCTGGCTCGAGTACGGTCAAGTCAAACTCGACGGGACGACGAAAGAAGTCGTGCCACAGTATAAGCAGTTTTTGACGTCATACAAGAAACTGTCGAAAGACGAGCAACACCAGTACCGCAAAGATCGCTTAAAGGAACAAGCAGAAAACGCGACACCGCGTAAGCAGAACGTCGATGCTGAAGATACGGTCAAACATCCAGGCTGGATTTTGTCCGGACTCGGGCTGCTCGTACTCGCAGCCGGGAGTGTGATGGTCATCGATGAAACGCCATCATTTGCATCACTGACTGACGCAATCGCCAACCTATTTTAAACACCGACGACCAGTGATACGTTTTGTGTCACTGGTCTTTTTTGACGAGGAAACAGGGAAACGCGAATCAAAAAAAGAAGTAGTACAACGGACAGTACAGCGTAAGACGATTCAGCATAAGGGAGGGCGCGGGATGCAGAAGATTCGAAAAGCCATCATTCCGGCAGCGGGACTCGGAACACGTTTCCTGCCGGCGACGAAAGCGATGCCAAAAGAAATGCTTCCGATTTTGACGAAGCCGACGATTCAGTACATCGTCGAGGAGGCCGTTGCTTCAGGAATCGAACAAATCATCATCGTCTCGGGACGAAACAAACGGGCAATCGAAGACCACTTCGATCATGCACCGGAACTCGAAAACATATTACGGCAAAAAGGGAAGCTCGAGCTATTGAAAGAAGTCGACGCCTCGACGACGATGGCAGAAATCCATTATATCCGGCAAAAGGAACCTAAAGGTCTTGGACATGCGATTTGGAGTGCCCGTCATTTCATTGGGAATGAACCATTCGCCGTCTTACTCGGTGATGATTTGATCGTCGCAGAACGTCCTGGTCTCAAACAATTGATTGATCAGTATGAGACGACAGCGTCCTCCGTCATCGGCGTCCAACAAGTCGCACCGGAGCATACACATCGCTACGGGATCATTGATCCGATTGAACAAATCGGGAATCGGTACCACGTCCGGCAATTCGTCGAAAAACCGCCGCAAGGTACGGCGCCGTCGAACATGGCGATCATCGGGCGATACATTTTGACACCGGCGATCTTTACGTACTTGGAGACGCAACAGGCGGGTTCAGGGGGCGAGATTCAATTGACGGATGCGATTGAACGCTTGAATGGAATTGAGGACGTCTATGCGTATGACATCAAAGGAGAACGGTTTGATGTCGGCGAAAAGATGGGGTACGTCGAGACGACGCTTGCCTTCGCGTTGAAGGACGAAGAGATTCAAGAGGATGTCAAAGCATTACTGAAGAAGTATGTCGCAGAGTGGGAAACTTAAAAAAAGAGGGGGAGCCCCTCTTTTAAACAGTGATTAAGATTGTTTACGTTTGATCCGTATTCAAGTAGGACTTGACGTGAGGGGCTTCGTATTGACGAAAACGCTCGAGTAAGGCTTCAGGTGTCGACTCGACGAGCAGTATCGCTGCATGCTCGGGGATGATGAATCCTTGGGTTTCCATCTGCTTGAACAACGCGATGAGGGGATCGTAGTACCCGTCGATGTTCAAGATGCCGCACGGTTTTTCATGGAGACCGAGCTGGGCCCACGTGAAGACTTCGAAAAATTCTTCCATCGTTCCGGGACCGCCTGGTAAGATGATAAACCCGTCCGCAAGTTCCGCCATCTTTGCTTTTCGGTCATGCATCGAGTCGACGAGGTGGAGTTCTGTCAGGTTCGGATGAGCGATTTCTTTTTCCTGTAAAAAGTGTGGTAACACACCGATGGCTTGTCCGTTCGCGGATAAAATGGCATCTGCGACGGCACCCATCGTTCCGACACGCGAACCACCATACACGAGTCCGTAATCCTGTTTCGCAAGCACCGTGCCGAGCGTCGCGGCGGCTTCCTTAAAAAGCGGTGATGCTCCATCTTTTGAGCCACAAAACACAGCGAGTTTTTTCATGACAATCGTTCCTCCTTCAAGACTGGTCTTTTCTCAACATACCATATCGCCGCGGGAAATTGAAAAGCGACCTCGTCTTCTTAGCGGGAACTTTACATTGATGACGCCATTAGAATGGAGGGGACGACAATGAGACCTAAAACAATTGTCTGGCTTGTACTGATCATTGCCGCAATTAATTTACTGCTCGGCATTTTTATACCGGAATCACCGACACGGACGACAATCAGTACGATTTTATTAGGCGTGATTCTGCTGTTAGGGGTAGGATATTTCATTACACTGCGTCGATCTTCTAAATGAACAAGCGATCTCCCTGGCTGGATGTTTCAGTCAGGGAGACCGCTTTTTTTGATGGATCAAGAACACAATAGGTATGAAGGAATATTCTAAAAAATCTATTTTTATACATATTTCCGACACAAAGGTGGATTAAATGTAAAAATTGCACAACTTTCGGGACGTATGACCCGCGACTAAAGTAATGAGAAGTGTAAATAATGTGCAAAATACGCATAATATTCGTATTCGAATATTTGGAGGGGGTCTAAGGTTATATGATGATATCAATAAGCCATATAAAAATATTAGGAGGTCATTAATCATGAACTTGAAAAATAAATTAGGTCTTGTTGTTGGCGCACTTACTTTAACTGCTTCAATCGGATTAGGATCGATTGGAACTCATAATTCAACTGACGTAGCAGGCAACGGACTTCCGTTAGAATATTCAGTGAAGCGTGACGTAGCAGGCAACGGACTTCCGTTAGAATATTCAGTGAAGCGTGACGTAGCAGGCAACGGACTTCCATTAGAATATTCAGTGAAGCGTGACGTAGCAGGCAACGGACTTCCGTTAGAATATTCAGTGAAGCGTGACGTAGCAGGCAACGGACTTCCATTAGAATATTCAGTAAAACGAGTTTAAGTTTTAGAAACGATATATTCTGCTTTTGCAGTTTTTATAATTTTTTTATATTCGTCCATATTCAATAAATCAAACAAGAAATAAGCTTTTTCATAAGTTTCGGATATGGTTTGTATATCAGAATTTAACTGTTCTAAACAAGCTCCTTTTTGTGAAAATAATTGACCTAGTAATGACATGTCCTTAAAGTTTAGACTTTGGTCAATAGCATCCTCTATTAGTTTTAAAGCTTGTTTAGGTCTTTTGAAATCTAACAATATTTTTGAAAAATTATATGAAATTCTTATTTTATCTATTAATAAGTCATCACTGTCAAAATTAAGATTCATAATTTCTTCATAGACATTAATACTATGTTGATAGCTTTTGTTTTCAGAGTATAGGTTAGCGATAGCTGACTTTATTCTGATTAACATAGTAGGTGAATAATGAATGGTCGAGTATTTATCAGATAATATTTGTAACTCTACTATACAGGTTCTATAGTCAATTTTATCTACTCTATAAGCACATAAGTAATGATAGTACTTATAGAGTAGAGTTGACTCTAGATCAACGTTATTTTTTCTAGAAAGAAGTATATGTTTACTTTCTTGATAAATGTTATTAAATTCTTGGTTTCTGAATTTTGAAAGCAAGTACTCGTCTAACAGACGAAGAGAGTTTTGCTGCTCTGTATGGTCTAAAAAAACGGCTATCGGAACTTGTAATCTCCGAGATAACGCAAACAACAAATCAACCGTCGGTGAATGTGTGCCGCTCTCAATCTTACTGATCTCCGCTTGGCTACAAATCCCGTTCGCTAGATCCTTCTGCGTCAAGTTATGCTTCTTGCGAAGACGGCGAAGGGCGAGGCCAATCTGGGGTGACGTGAATTGATCCATGGGTTCGGTCCTTTCTATCAAGTGGATTCGACTACGTGTCTATCTCCTTATTATAGAAGTGATGCCCGGACAAAACCAACTTTTTACTGTGATAATTCGTCAACGATTTTGATTATCCATTCTAAACGGAAGAAAGGGGTATTTCCTATGAATCTCATTTTTAAAGAATCGCGACGTACGATTTCATCTTGTGGCTGGTGTTTAAACGCTTCTACGGTTACGGTCGCACCCTTGGCTAGTCGGGAGATGGAACGCGTCAAACCGGTGACGAAACGTCGCACTAAAACATCTTAAAAAACGTCCATTAACGGCGTGGCTTCATTCCGTTCGTTACGGTTTGAAGCCATTTTTTTACACACTCAGATGAAAGGAGAATGAACATGATTGGACTTACTGTACTCGCTGAGAGTGAAGGCTGGCTCCACCAGCTTGAACCGACAGCGGACTTCATCGCTTTTTGTCAGTCGCATCGTTTTTCGTTCGATCATTACGATTACAATGTGCACACGTTTCTTGATTTACTGGATTATATGGATTTTCAAGAATTTGAACACTATTTGTTCATTCTTCGGGGGACCGGCGAACGGACGATGCGACTCGTCGCCTATCTTCAACAACGGATGCTGCATGTCCAGTTTCATTTGATTAATGACCGGGGGGACGTTTTGTTTGGGGATCCGTATTTTTTAGACGGCATCACGGTACCGTTCGAAGAACCGCTCGCTGACTCACAACCGATTGCCTTACAAGATGCCTTGATGTCTTTATTCACAGGTGTCTATCCGGACGCGACGTCCCGTCATCCGCAACCACTCCGGCATATTTACGCAGAAGAGACGAGTCTACTGAATTCCATCAATCCGGCACTATTCGATCAGATGACGATCAACAGCTTACTGTACATCGACCAACCGACACGGCACGATTTACCGGTCATTGAACTGATGAGCCGCGTTCCGGTCTTGGTCGCCTTCTCGGATACCCTGTCGTTCGACATCAAGGCACACCTTGCCGTCGTCAGTCGAACGGCAATAGAAGCTGCCTTCGAAACGTGGCAGACGACGAGCCGCGTACCGAACCCGGGACACTATATGGGGATTCTCGATTATGCGACACTCACCGGGATGACCGTGTCTCATCGGCTATTTATTTTTAAAGACGGCGTCTGTGCAGATTACGGAAAACAAATCTGCTTGAGCGAGCTTGAAGAGATTGATATTTTCCAGTTGCGTCATCGTCAACGGGAGACATTCGCACCGATCGCGCCGCACCTTCAACTCGCGTTGTATCCTTTACTGTATCAGCTGGCATCGGCCTTCTTGACCGAAAGTCAGTTTGTCACTCCATACACCCAGTTGGATTTACCTCGGACGGCCGGAAAGCTCGGTCCCTTGACGATGATTGGCATTCAAAATCGCGAAGGGGCATTCGTGTTCGAACTGACGACGAACCAGCTGTTTGAAACAGATGAAGTCTTTTTATGGATTTTAGAAGCCGATCAAAAAGACCGGTTCGATGTATTGCCGGAACGCCTCGGTTCTGATTATGAAACAGCCATTCAAGCCTATAAGGAGTTGATGTATCATGGGTGACGTACCACTCTTTGGACCATTTTCACGAAAAGGAAGTTATTCGAGAGTGACCGTGCTCGATGATTTCAACGCAGATAACCGTTTCATGCGTCTGCATCAGGAAACGATGCAACTGGCAGAAATCGATGAATTGACATTTTATCGCCGGTATTTAAATCGGAATGACCGTGTCCTCGTTTATGGAACGTTTGACCCGGGCTTGTTCAACACGTTATCTGAGGAAGGATATGACTTGTATCTCGTCGAACCGGAAGCCAGCCGATTGAACGGAATTTCTTCACGGTTTATGCATAAGGTATACGGTCTTAGTTATGATTTAATCGACGCTGTTGGGTATGAAGCATTTGAGAAGCTGATTTTGCCTGGGACGACGGTTGCCCGGTATTCACGCGGCGAATTACTGTTGTTTTTCCGAAACATCCGCCAGCTTCTGACGACAGATGGTCAACTGTTAGTGAATGTTCATAATGCCAAGCATTTAAAGCAACAGACGCAACCAATCGCTTCGAAACGTGTGAAGGACTGTGCTCTGTTCTATGGACAGAAGGTGGAAGGGGAGCGGTTGATACTAAATCTTTACCTGAAATCTGATCAGGATGAGAAAGTCAGTTATGCCGTCGAGCATCTCTATGAACCAACCACTCTCTTTGAATTCGCGAAACTGTCGAAATATGCAGGACGTACACTATATGCAGGGAAAACCGTACACATCTTAGAATTTGATAAATTAGGATGAATTTCAACAGGGGGCAGATTAATAATCTGCTCCCTTGTTTTTGTTTAAGGATTAAAGTACAGATTAGACTTTTTAGTAAAGAATGATTAAAAAAATATTTTAAATATTAGTTTGAATGGGTCTAAAGTCAGGGTATTATTTAAATTAGTTCATCACCTAAGGGCAGCCATCATGAAATTCGGAGGATTAATACGTCATGGATAAAAAAATGGCACAATCACGGACTATGCAAGCCAGCTGTTTTGAATTCATCTCTACCTTATTTCCGGAAGAAACGTTTCAATTCATGGAAGAGCAAACCGTTCCAGATGCATTCGGTCAAATCGGCACATATTTGACGTTTAAATCGAAAGAGCGGGAACTAAAATTTAGCTTCGTTGAACAAGCCCACCAAAAGTTCGAACGGGTTTTTCTTGCAGAAAAGAGTAAAGAGTCTTCTTTTTTTAGTCGGTTGCTAGAAGCCACATATGAAGAGGGAACGTTGTACATTCATCATATCGTCAAGCCGGATTGAACTAAAAAAACACGATGAGAAGTGCACGGGAATGGCTCCTGTCTACTTCTCATCGTGTTTTTTAGACTTCGATTGATTCGAGACCTTGCTGTAGAGCTTGATTGACAGAGGCAGCCATCTCTTCACGGACTTCATGTGATAGTAACCGACCGTTAAAGTAAACTTCGTTCGAGAGTGTGAGGTGGACGAGTATATCTTCGAGGACAAACTTAAAGTCGATTGGTTTCGATGATTCGAGCGATTGGCTCATAAAATCACTAAGGGTCGGATGCTGGACGTGTTCTGGATCAATCAAATCAATCACAGTCGTGTTGAGGGCGATGGCGAGCCGTTCAAGTGATTGTGTGCTTGGCATCCGTTGCCCGCGTTCATAGGCAGAAATCGAGGTCGTCGATTCACCGCATCGCTCAGCGAGATACTTTTGTGTATACTTGTGCTGTTTTCGTAGTTGCATGATTTTTTTCCCGAGAGCTCGGTTCATGTTATAGGTTGTCAGACGCTCAAGACGTTAGTCAGGAGAGGGACATCCTTCACCTCCTTTTTTTAGGATGTAATCGATTTATCGAACGAGTAGCTAGGAAGTGGGTAGGAATTATATATGTTTATCTGTGAATCACAATTCCTACTTCTCATAGCACTGCTATAGTACTAAATAACCACTTCTAGTATATCGCAAACCTATCAAATGTAAAAAAAAGTTTTTTAGTAATTCAAATTACATAATTATGTAACTAAAAGGATGTCTAAACAGTATGTGTTCCATTGATTCACTGAGAAATTCAAGAAGAACTCATGGTATTCTAGAAGCGTGTTGAATAAGGAGGACGAGTTATATGCGTAAAATCCCTTGGTCCGGTTACATCACCTTGGCTATTCTGATTATTTTATTTATTTCGAGTTCGATGCCGTATGAAGAACAATCGTTAAAGCCCGGGCTGTCCCGTTATTTTAATTTGGATTTTGTGGAGGCGTTTCGCTTCATCTCATTTGATTATCACGGAGAAGTCAGTGTTGAAGCGCTTGGTGCATCCGGTTTTGTCGAATTCTTTATTCGAAAAGCAGCACACTTATCGATTTTCATTGTACTCGGGTTTGCCTTGGTCGACTTGACCGTTCGCTTGTTGCGTCCCTATGTATTGGCGGGTTTATTCGCCTATACGTTGGCAATCACGATTGCTGTCTTTGATGAATTCCATCAAATTGTAACAGGCGGACGAACCGGGTTGATTCAGGATGTCTTATTAGATGGTACAGGTGCGTTAATTGGTATTGTATTGTATCGATTCATTCGGAGAAAACGTCGAGCGGAGCAACTGATTAGACTGTCTTGAGACTTTTGTCGCAGTTCAACGTTTTTTTTTAGAAGGAATCTTGTCTAGCAAAAGCGAATCCTTTAGGAACATCATACAAAAAGGAGCGGACAACATGAAGAGACCTCATCTGTTGATTACGAGTGCCGGTCGTCGTGCGAAGCTGGTCGAATACTTCGTTCAGGAGTTTCAGGAGGGGGCGGTCAGCGTCGCAGACTGTAATCCACTTGCACCGGCACTCTATATGGCACCGAATCACCATATCGTCCCGAAGATTGATCAGCCGGATTACATCGATCATTTATTGGAACTGTGTCAACGCGAGCAGGTGACGGCCCTGTTGTCGTTAATCGACCCTGAACTCGAGTTGCTCGCGACAGCGACGGAACGGTTTGCAGCAATCGGTGTCACGGTCATCGTTTCTCCGCCATCGTCGTGTCTGCTTTGTTTTGATAAGTACGCGATGTTCGAGCACTGTACCTTGCAAGGCATCCCGCATGCAAAAACGTATCATGCCCTCACGTCGTTTCGTGAAGCGGTCGCACTCAAGGAAGTTGGTTTTCCGGTCTTCGTCAAGCCACGCAATGGGAGTGCGAGTATCGCCGTAAGACGCGTCGAGACATTAGAAGAAGTCGAACGATTATTTGAACAGAGCCCCGGCTTGATCGTGCAGGAATTTCTTGACGGGCCTGAACTCGGCGTCGATGTCTACGTCGATCTACTGTCTCATGAAGTCACGTCCATCTTCATCAAAGAAAAATTGGCGATGCGAGCCGGAGAGACGGATAAAAGTCGCTCCGTCCTCCGGACCGTTGTATTCGAACTCGTCGAGCACGTCCTCGCCGGTTCTGGACTGGTCGGTCCGCTCGATTTCGATATTTTCGATGTCGACGGAACGCTCTATTTATCTGAGATCAATCCCCGCTTCGGCGGCGGGTATCCCCATGCCTATGCATGTGGTGTCAACTTCCCCGCTCAAGTCTGGCGTAATCTATGCGGGCTCGTCAATCAACCGCATATCGGTCACTATCAGGAAAACCTCTACATGATGAAGCACGATACGCTGACGCTCGTATCGGCGGCACAGTTTGAACAAACGAAATACTAAAAAAACGGAGGATGGCTCCTACGTCGTTCCGAAATCTTAGTGATGGAAGCGTGAACATGCTGAAAGCGAAGCTTTGAGCTGTGCCGTAGGGAAGAAAATTCATGCAGATATTTAAACGCGTGTTCCGTCCCGCATATAAAATAAAACGCCGATGTTTCCGTTTTTTCTACGGAGCCATCGGCGTTTTCGATTTGTCTTTTTCTCGTTCCTGATGTCTTGATACGTCTCTACGTTATACATACGAAAGCTTTGATCTCTTTTGATCCAGCCCCGTTTTTAAATGGAATTATGAGAGCGAGACACGGGAACGCTTGAGGCATTGAACAGCGGACGTCCAGCTTCCGAAGAGGGCATTGATCGTCGAAGTGCTCGGGACAGATTTTCCTTCAGCCCACTTCCGGTAATGGATGATGCTGAAGGAAGGAAGTTCAGCTTGCGCTTGTTTTAAGGCGTTGAGCACATCTTCTTCGACCCATTTCCGGCGGGGAGGCGCGATATCGAGGCACGCGAGGGCATCGACCCACGAGCCGTATTTTCGGGCAATCGTCGCGACCGTCGGATGCCCATTTTCTTGCGCCCAAATCGAATAGGTTTGGGTCGTCAGACGCGGGAGGACGTCCGATGCTTCGAGGAGCGCATTGATGATGCGTTCTTCCGTCATGCAGACGGAGCGTGTCATCTCGATATGTGCTTCCTCAAGGGCCCGTGACCATGACCCGAAACGAAGGTTGATTAACGTTAAGGAAGGACCCTGTTTCGCTTTCGCCCATTCACGATAACTGTTGCTATGAAACGGATGAAGGCGGTTCGAGGCTTCTTTGATGAACGTCAAGATTTCTTCATCGGAAAAGTAGGGACGAATCGATGAAAGTCCTGCTGCATGCAATGCTTCGCGCCATGAACCGAAGACGTTGATGATCGTCGTGATCGAAGGTACTTCTTTAGTACTGGACCAGCGGGCATATGTTTTAGCGTCTAACGCAGGTGAGGCAAGACTTGCCTCGACCAAACTATCGATCACTTGTTGTTCTGTCCATTTCTTCATGATGTCATACCCCTTTCGTGTAGGTGTTCGTCTAGGTGTGGGTACTGTCTGTTGGTGTGTCGCGACGGAATGTCGCGTATGCGAGTAGACTGAGCCAGATGAAATAAAAGCCGCCCGGTCGAATCAGGATGCTTTCTGTAAACTGAAGCAACAACAACCAGAAGATGAGCAGTAGTAGTGTGAGCGACTCGACGTCATCAAAACGATAATTCCGAATTAAACGAAATAAGATGAAACTAAAACATAACACGTAGAGGAGTAACCCGATGATGCCGAACTCATAGAGGAAAACGATCGGCGTACTGTGAAACGTGTAAAGGGTCTCTTCTCCCAATTGCTCAGATAAGCCGGTCGTTGCGGCGCCAAAACCATGACCGACCCAAAAGCGATCTGCTGAAGCTGCGAGTCCCGCCTGCCAAAGATCGAGGCGACCATTCAAACTGACTAAACGGAGGAGGAGTCCCGGCTTTAGCGCCAGGGCAGCAAGCACAATTGCGATTCCGATGATGTAACAGGCGCTGACCTGAAGACGTAGTCGCCGCGAAGGTAACAATAGAACGGTCGTCAACAAAGTGAGTAGAAAAAAAGAATAGATGCCCGTTTGCGAAGCACTTGTTAACAGCCCTCCGCATATCAATGCCAGCGAAACGCTGGAGAAGAAGAGACGGCGCCAGGCACTCGTCGTGATGGAACGGAGGACCGCAATCCAAGCAATCAATCCACCAGGAACAAGCCAAGCAGCAAATGCGTTCGGATTGTTCGTCAAGCTAGCTAAGCGTAGAAAGCTACCTTGCTCCCCGACATAGAGTTGTGGAAGCGCAATCGGACCAATCCGTAACCACTGCAAATTATCGATTGGGATGTAGGATTGTCCAAACGAGACGAGCAGGGCGTAACTGGCTAAGAATAGCGCTTGATAAAAGAGAATGAGAAATAAGAAACGGTGCCAGTGAGTGAAAAGCGGAGAAGAGAGTGATAGGACGATGATCAGAAACATCCATGTCGTCAAAAGAAAGAAGAGTGAAAAAGGTGCATCCGTCGCAGGACGAGAGAAAAAAAAGACAGTGTGTAACGTCAAATAACTCAAAAAGACGAGGATGAGTCGATGCGAACGAGACCGGAACGGAAAGTATAACGGACGGGACACGATATAAAAAATGAGAAAGAGTAACGGGTATAAAAAGACGGTCACGACGTTCCAATGCTCCGGTAAGACTTCATCCGTAAAGCGT
The DNA here is from genome assembly GCF_018618705.1 of Exiguobacterium sp. H66. Lineage (NCBI taxonomy): Bacteria > Bacillati > Bacillota > Bacilli > Caryophanales > Exiguobacterium > Exiguobacterium sp. H66. The sequence goes on along the minus strand of NZ_JACSMQ010000002.1, from coordinate 470,530 downwards.
AACGGACGCGTCCACAAATCAATCGTCACAAATAGCAATAGGATGAATAAGACAATCGATTCAGGTATATTGACGGATTTTAACATCATTTCTAAAGTCTATCCACCCTTCATATAGGACTTATTACCGATTATGCGACTTTTTAATCATCAAATTGGTATTTACCCGTAAATAAACGATATTTATGCGGATAAGATGAATGTTTTTGAAGAAACGACGATTATTTTTCTGTGAATCGTCTTTTTTTCGTGAAACGATATTTTTCGATGATGTAATGATACGCATGCACAACGACTACTGAAAAAAAACTAATCATTTCCACCAAGCTCTAATTGTTTTGGTAGTCGTTTGGAAATAAGGTGAAGTCATAACCAATGACCCTCCGACGTTCAAGGTAAGAAAGGGGTGAACCATGTGAATACCATGCATCAAAAAAGAACATTCGCAGACCACTTGATGACATTGAAAAAGGGCTGGTGGATCCTCATCGTCTGTGCCATCTTGTTTGCGGGTGCCGGTTACCTGATCAGCACGTACGTCATTAAACCTACGTATGAAGCAACAGCTTACATCCTCGTCGTACCGCAAAAGAGTAGTGACACGACTTCCTCGACGTCACTCGTCAGTACCTATCAAGATATTCTTCGGAGTCCGGAAGTCGTCGATCAAGTCGCCCAAAAGATGGGTGTGACCGATAAACGGCTATTCGATTTAACCGATCGCTTGACGGTGTCGAGTAACCTTGATTCTCAAGTCATCGCCTTATCGATTACAGATGGATCAGCTGAACAAGCTGCCATCCAAGCGAACACGATGACAGAAGTGTTCCAAGATTACCTGCCTCAGTTGATTGATACGAGCAGTACGGAAGTTTTCTCGACGGCACGGATTCCGACGAAACCGATGTCTCCGAACATCTTGATGAACACGGCGATCGGCGGTGTACTCGGGTTGATGTTCGGCTTACTAATCGTCTATTCCCGTGTACTAGGAAAGAAGTCAGCAACTGAATCAACGAAAGATGATGCATCCTATCCACAAGCCGTCAGCCGTCCACACTCATGATTCGGGGAAGGAGGAGCAGTCATGCAAGCACCACCATTGCATCAGTATCGTCGCCATATGAAAATCGGACTTTTACGCGGGGTCGACGCACTGATTATCGCCGCCGCAACCGTCGTCACCTTCTACTTCTTCAATCCCCTTCACCTGACCGTTCAGTTCGATTTACGGAATGCGATTGAAATCGCATTGATTCAATGGGTCGCCCTAACACTCGTCGCCCACTGGATGCGTTTTTATCAAATCGTTTGGCGTTATGCGAGTCTGAGGGATTTAGGTGTCCTCCTGTTTGTCGTCGTCGCCAGCAGCTTTGTCTTACTCGGACTCGAGTATGCCTTGTTCGACTTCGCCGTCGAGCGCGCCGTCTTCCTGCAAACGGGACTTGTCCTGAACGGTATCTTATTTGTCCGCTTAGCGATTCGCGGACGGACGCTTCAACTGAAACGGGACCGGACGCTCGGTAAACGCACGTTAATCATCGGGGCCGGAGCTTCCGGACAGATGATTACGAAAGAGTTAAAGCAGAAAAAAGCGCACATCTTGAACGTCGTTGGTTTACTCGACGACCTCGCAGAACTCAAAGGGATGCGCATCCACGGCGTCCCCGTCATCGGAACGATCGAGCAACTTGAATTCATCATCGAAGAACAGAAAATCGAAGCGGTCGTGCTCGCGATTCCTTCCTTATCCTACACGGAGCGGGTCGCTTTACTCAATCGCATCAAACAGACGAAGGTCGAAGCCCACACGTTACCGATGCTCGTCGAACTGGCGTCAGGAAAAGTATCAATCAATCAAATCCGCGAAGTCTCGATCGCTGACTTGCTCGGTCGTGAACCGGTCGAACTCGACATCACGGAAATCGAACGAAGCGTCAGCGGGGCGACCGTCCTCGTGACTGGAGCCGGTGGATCGATTGGCTCAGAGATTTGTCGTCAGTTGATTAAATTTAAGCCCGACCGACTCATCCTCCTCGGACATGGCGAGAACAGCATCTACTTGATTCGCCGGGAGCTCGAATGTATGACCGATGGTACGGTCCTTCATTCCGTTATCGCGGACGTTCAGGATTTAGAACGACTGAATGAAGTCATGGGACGGTTCGAACCGGATCTCGTCTATCATGCGGCAGCCCATAAGCACGTCCCGTTGATGGAAGATAATCCACGCGAAGCCGTCAAAAATAATATTTACGGGACACGCAACGTCGCGCTTGCGGCGGAAGCAGCACACGTCAAACGATTCGTCATGATCTCGACTGATAAGGCCGTCAATCCGACGAGCGTGATGGGGGCGACGAAACGGATTGCCGAGATGGTCATCCAGCAAATCGCCCGCAACAGTGAAACGACGTTCGCCGTCGTCCGTTTCGGAAACGTACTCGGCAGCCGTGGTTCCGTCATCCCGCTCTTCAAGGAACAAATCGCAAAAGGCGGACCGATCACCGTGACGGACCCGGCGATGACGCGGTACTTCATGACGATTCCGGAAGCGAGTCGGCTCGTCATCCAAGCAAGCGTCCTCGCAAGCGGAGGAGAGGTCTTCGTCCTTGACATGGGAAAACCGGTCAACATCACGACGCTTGCAAAAAATTTGATTCACTTGAGCGGTTTTACGGAAGAACAGATTCCGATCGTCTACAGCGGCATTCGAAAAGGCGAGAAGCTTTATGAGGAGTTACTCGCAGAAGAAGAAGTCCATGAGGAACGGGTTTTCGAGAAAATTCTAGTTGGGAAGACCCGGCCCTTCGGCTCCGTCGAACCGTATCTTCGGGAAATCAATCGTTGCCTCGACGATGAAGAGGCGCTTCGGACGTACCTGCTCGGTGCGACGAATGACAGCCGCCCGGTCGCGATGCCAGAAGTCGTCCGGATCGCGCGAGAATGAGAGGTGAGATAAATGAAAGCACCGCGGCAGTTATCACGCTTTAACTTGATCTTCATTGCCGATACGGCCTATTCCTTACACCAATGGATGATTTTGACGCTCTTAATCAAATGGAGCACGCCACTCAACATCGGTTATTTCAATTACGCTCTCGCCTTGACGGCCCCGATCGTCATGTTTTGTTGGCTCAATGCCAGCACGATTTTGACGGCGGAACGGGCCGGGCTGAAGAACTTCACCCTTTTCATCAAAACACGGTTCTTCCTCTTGACGCTCGGCGTGTTCGTCTTACTGATCGTCTATTATTTCTTCGGTGAAGCGGATATCTTACTGTTGACGTTACTCGTTTATCTCAATAAATACATGGAATCGTTCGCCGATCTCTCGTACGGCTTCCTCCAAGGACACATGGCGTTCAAAGAAGTCGCGTTATCGAAGATTTTCAGAAGTCTGATTAACGTCTCGGGTGCAGCCTTGATCCTCTTTACGACCCATTCGATTCACGGATTCGTCCTCGCGATGATTGCTGGGAACTTAATCATGCTGATCATCTACGATTTACCGACCGTCTGCCGGATTGGACAAGGGTTTGAAAATATCACGATGAGCGATCGCTACCAAACGGGCCGGCAATTGTTTTTCAAGGCCGTCCCGCTCGGATTTGTTGCCTTACTCGTTGCCTTGAATGCCAACATCCCGCGTCTCTTCGTCGGTCAAACAATTGGGACGGAAGAACTCGGTTACTACGCGAGTATCGCTTACTTACTCGTTTTAGGTAGCTTGTTCATCCACTCGCTCGTCGCCGTGCTCTTACCGAATTTTTCGTCAGAGACGGGCGAACGACAAAGCCTTCCGGCACTCCGGAAGCTGACACGCTCGATGCTGCTGATGACAAACGCGGTCGGTGTCCTGTTGATCATCGGGGCCATCTTCTTCGGAAAATGGGGGTTGACGATTTTCTACAATGCTTCATTCGTGCAGTACCATACGATTTTCGTCTTGATGATGGTCGCTTCGCTCTTTTTCTATAATTCGACCGTCATCCAAGCGTTACTAACGGGATTCCAGCAATTTCGTATCCAGACGCTTGCGATTTTCGGAAGTGTCGCCGTCAATCTGATTGCCTGCAGTTTCTTGATTCCACTGTATGGGTTATACGGTGCGACGACAGCTTATGCGTTATGCGCCGTCACGCAAATCGTCTTGTTGGTGCCAGCGCTCTACCGGGCGCTCTATCCGCGGAACTTGCCGCTCGCGATTGAACAAAGTAGCTAAAGGAGGGAAAAAGATGTGGCCAATCCTCATTCTACTGATCATCGAAGCATTGCTCAGTCAACTGTTGCGGCCGCTCTTTTCGACACCGGAAAGTTATATCACGTTGATGCTAGTCGGCAATTCCATCTTGATGCTCTGGTATTTGCTCAAAAACTCGGAGACGACGCCATTATTTCTCGTCTTCGTCACCGCCTTCATCGTGCGTCTCGGGTTGATGTTCGTCGATTTTGAGCTGTTTCGGCTCCCGCCACACAGTGGGGATGATACGGAGGCGTTCCATCTCGAAGGGCTGCAAATCTATCTTGATCCAGCGATGTTCAACGAAGTCGTTCGCGGGAGTTACTCGAAGTTCCTCGGCATCTTCTATCTTGCATTCGGACCTGAACGGATCTTGGCACAATACTTTAACGTCATCCTCGGCGTCGTCGCCGTCGTCATTCTCGCGAAAACGCTTCGGCTGCTCGGTCTGCCGATGCGAGTCGTGTTTCTGTCGACGCTGTTATTTGCCTTCTTCGCCCAAGGATTGCTGCTTTCGCCGATCCTGTTACGCGATCAACTCGTCGCACTCGGTATTGTCTATACGCTCTATTACATGGTGCGCTGGACGATTGATAAGTCGGGTGCTTCCTTGGCACTGGCCTACCTCGCTTACTTCGTCAGTACGATTTTCCATTCCGGTCTCGCGATTGGAATCGTCGTCTTATTGGTTTATTTCTCCTTTTATAATTATGCGACCGGTCGGATGGATTTCGAAGCTTCCAAAGTACAGCGGTTGGTCATGCAAGTCCTGATCGTCGGCTTCATCGTCTACAGTTTTCAGGATGTCTTGTTCGCAAAATTCACACACGTCTCGGAAAACGGTCAATTGTTTAGCGGGATGAGTTATGACCGTGGTGGATCGGCTTACTTGAACGGGTTGACTGTCACGGGACCACTTGACATGATTCTCTATTCACCGCTTCGGATGATTTATTTCCTCTTCTCACCGTTCCCGTGGCAATGGTCCAGTGTGACGAACATCGCCATCTTCTTCTTCGATGCCGCCGTTTATCTCCTGCTGTTCGCACTGACAATCCGGCACTTCCGCTATTTGAAACACCATCCTTACGCTGCTGTTTTATTGTTCATGTTGCTCCTCTTCATCGTCAATGCACTCATCTTTGGTCTTGGGACAGGAAACGTCGGAACGGCAATCCGTCACCGCTACAAATTGTTTCCGATGCTCCTGATCGTCTACACATCGATTCATTATATTCGCTACCAGGCGCTTCACCACTTTGAGGAGGTCGAACAACGTGCAGAATAAAACGATTTTAATCACCGGTATCGCAGGGTTTATCGGGTTTCATGCCGCTCGTCGATTTTTAGCGGAAGGGTACCGTGTCATCGGACTTGACGAAGTCAACGATTACTACGACCCGGCGTTGAAAGAGGCGCGCTTAGTCGAACTCGATCCGAGACGCTATACCTTTTATCGTGTATCGCTCGAGGATACAGCAGCCGTCGACGCCATCTTCGCGAAGGAACAGATTGATCTCGTGCTTCATCTCGCAGCACAAGCGGGTGTCCGCTACAGCATCGATCGACCGGACGTCTATATCACATCGAACATCGTCGGCTTCCTGTCGATTCTCGAAGCCTGTCGCCATCATCCGGTCGAACAACTTGTCTATGCTTCTTCCAGTTCCGTTTACGGCTCGAACACGAAGATGCCGTTCGTTGTTACGGACGCCGTCGACCATCCGCTCAGTCTCTATGCCGCTTCCAAAAAAGCGAACGAATTGATGGCCCACACCTACAGCAGTCTATACGGCATCAAAACGACGGGGCTTCGATTCTTCAGCGTCTATGGTCCGTGGGGACGCCCGGATATGGCGTTGTTCAAATTCACGGAAGCGATCGCGAACGGTCAACCGATTGATTTATACAACTACGGTGAGATGGGACGCGACTTCACCTATGTCGACGACATCATTGAGAGCATCTATCGGTTGTTACAGACAGAGCCGGTCGCTGATCCGTCCTTTGATAAAGCAGCGCCACAGCCAGACCGGAGCTTCGTTCCATACCGGGTCTTCAACATCGGCAGTCACAGTCCGATCCGCCTGAACGAATTCGTCGCCTTGATCGAACGGCGTCTCGGGAAGACGGCGATCAAACATGGTATGCCACTCCAGGCAGGAGACGTCCCGGAAAGCTTCGCTGACGTCACGTCGTTATTCGAGACGATCGGTTACCGGCCACGGACGACGGTCGAAGCTGGCGTCAATGCATTCATCGATTGGTATGAAAGCCATTACCAGCTGAAGGAGGAGGTCCAAGATGGCGCTTAAGGAAGACCTTTATTATAAGTCTCCGATATTTATTCAGAATATTTTGACATCCATTTACGGCAAAAAGCTGATGCATGAGCGGTACGGGGCCCGTTATGAACAAAAACTGATGCAATTACGTGAAAAAGACCGGTCGCTTGACTATCGCGTCGAACAACTTGAACGTTTGAATGCGTTTCTCTTGTTCGTGCAACAGCATACCCCGTACTACCGGGAGCTGTTTCGACAGCTCGACATGAAACTTCCGCTGACGTCACTCGATCAGTTGGCGCTGATTCCGGTCCTTGAAAAAGAAACGTTACGGCAGCAAAACGACGAATTCATGTCAGAAGTCGACGCGCCGGTCCGGGGGCGGACGGGCGGGACGAGCGGGAAGTCACTCCAGGTTGCTTTCATGCGCGAGGACATTCAAGAACGAATGGCACATCTCGATTACTTTAAGGAACAGCATGGGTTTTACGGCGGGATGCCACGGGCGAGTTTCACAGGACGGACCTTGACGGCAGTCGATCAGAAAAAGCCGATCTTTTGGCGGATGAATCGTCCGCTCAATCAATTGCTGCTCTCGATTTTTCATATGAAAGAAGAAAACTTTCCCGCCTATATCGAGGAATTGAATCGTTTCCGACCAGTCGCATTAGACGGGACACCGACGGCGATGGTCGAAATCGCCCGTTATTTACTAAAAAATAAGATTCAACTCGACTTTAAAATCGTTGCCATCTTCCCGACGTCAGAAACGGTGACAGAAGAAATGCGATCGATTCTCGAGGAGGCATTCGTCGCACCGGTCTTCGATCAATACGGTTCGTCAGAAGGCGCTCCGATCATTTCTGAATGTACGCACCGGAAGCTGCACCTGCACCATGAGACCGGCATCATCGAACCATACGGACCGGATGGTGAAGTCGTCGTGACGTGTTTTACGACACGGGGGACCCCGCTGATCCGTTACCGGATTGGTGACCGCATGACCCTCAGTCATGAGACGTGTGGATGTGGATTGAACGGACCGGTCATCGCCTCGATTGACGGACGGGGGACGAGTTTCATCGTCAGTGAGAAGCGGGGCAAGGTCTTTGAAGGTGATATCACGACGATTGCCCGCGAATTACCAAACTCGGTCTTACGACTTCAAGTCGAACAATACGCACTCAATCGTGTCACACTGCGTTACATTCCGGACAATCAGCGTTTCCAACCGAAACATGAAAAGATTTTATTGAACGAGATGCGCAAATTGCTTGGACCGGATATGTTGATTACGCTCGAGCCCGTCGAACAAGTCAAACAAGAACCGAATGGAAAAACATTGATCGTCAAACAGTCGATGAAATAGGAGGAATCCATCATGAATAAGGCAGTCAAACACATCACAGATACGACAGCAGCCGAAACACGATCACTTCCCATCGCCAACCGTTCGATTGCCGTCGTCGGCCTCGGCTACGTCGGTCTCCCGGTCGCCATCGCCTTCGGTGAAAAGACTGGTGTCGTCGGTTTTGACATCAAAGAACAACGGATCAATGAATTACGTGAAGGGGTCGATGCGACGCTCGAACTGACACCGTTCACTTTAAAAAATGCGGACGTCAATTATGTAACGGATGCAGCAGCACTTCAAGCGAGTGACTTCATCATCGTCGCCGTACCGACACCGATTAATGCGCAAAATCAACCGGACTTGACGCCGCTCTTACGGGCGTCACAACTTGTCGGACGCCAGCTGAATAAAGGCGACATCGTCGTCTACGAGTCGACTGTCTATCCGGGGGCGACGGAAGAAGATTGTATCCCGGTCCTTGAGGAATCTTCGGGTCTTCAAGCAGGCGTCGACTTCTTCGTCGGTTACTCACCGGAACGGATCAATCCCGGTGATCATGAACATACGTTCAAGACGATAAAAAAAATCGTTTCAGCACAGGATAAAAAAACGCTCGATGTTGTCGCAGAAGTGTACGAAGCCGTCGTCGAGGCCGGTGTCCACCGGGCATCATCGATCAAAGTCGCAGAAGCGGCAAAAATCATCGAAAATACGCAGCGTGACTTAAACATCGCCTTGATGAACGAACTCGCCATCATCTTCGACCGGATGGACATCGATACGCTCGAGGTCCTCGAAGCGGCAGGGACGAAGTGGAACTTCCTTCCGTTTCGACCAGGACTCGTCGGAGGACACTGCATCGGGGTCGATCCCTTCTACTTGACGATGAAGGCGGAATCGCTCGGATATCATCCGGAAGTCATCCTTGCCGGACGACGCATCAACGATACGATGGGGCGCTTCATCGCGACGTCACTCGTCAAAAATCTAATTAAACAAAACATGCCGGTCCTCGGCGCACGCGTCACGGTCCTCGGTCTTTCATTCAAGGAAAACGTCAGTGACATCCGAAATTCGAAAGTCGCGAACTTAATCAAGGAGATTGAAGAATTCGGAATCGAAGTCCAAGTGACCGATCGCCTTGTCGAAAAAGATGAAGCGAAACGCGAATACGGAATCAACCTGCTCGACATGACAGAGCTTAAACCAGCCGACGTCGTCATCTTCGCCGTCAGTCATGAAGAGTACGTCGAAGGAAACTGGCTACTCGCGAAACACTTACTCAAAGTGGGGCGTGGTGTCGTCGTCGACATCAAAGGGATGCTCGCACCAGCTGAAAAACCGGAAGGGGTGCACTTATGGCGTCTTTAAGAATTCTCCAAGTTTGCGCGCTTGATACGACAGCTGAAACGATGCTGCAACCGTTACTGCTCGCGCTGCGCGACGCAGGGCACGATGTCGGGATTGCTTGTGCCGACACGGGAGCCTCCGACAAGCTGGCAGCACAAGGTTTTACGATGCATGACATTCCGATTGAACGGAAAATTGACTGGACGAGTAATTGGAAAACAATCCGCTCGATCGTTCACATTTTGAAGGCGGGTCGCTATGACGCCGTCCATGTCCACACTCCTGTCGCGGCAGCGCTCGGACGGGTCGCGGCGAAACGAGCGGGGACGAAGCATATCGTCTATACGGCACACGGCTTTTACTTTCATGAAAAGATGGGACGGGTGACGTATCAATTGACCTATTCCGTCGAAAAATGGCTCGCCCGTTTCGCGACGGACTACCTCCTGCTCCAAAGCGGGGAAGACTATGAACTGGCAAACCGAAAACGTTTTAAGGCGACGAAACGATTGATGCATTTAGGGAACGGCATCGATTTGACCCGATTCTATCCACAGGCGCGGCAAGGAAACGAAGCTTTCACCTTCCTGTTCATCGGACGGATCGTCGAGGAAAAAGGTGTGCTCGAACTCCTGAATGCTTTTGAAAACGTCGTGTCGCAAGACCCGGCTGTCCGCTTGATCATCGCCGGTGAAATGATGGAGAGCGAACGGGATCAAACGACGAAACATCGTTTCCTCGAACGTCTACGCGAGATTCCGAATATCGAGTATCTAGGGTTCGTTGAAGATGTGCCACGACTTTTACAACAAGTCGATGCCTTCGTCCTGCCATCGCACCGAGAAGGGGTCCCGCGCTCAATCATCGAGGCGATGGCGACGGCGAAACCCGTCATCGCAACGAACATCCGAGGATGTCGGGAAGAAGTCATCGACGGGACGACCGGTTATTTGGTCGACGTCCATGATGAAACGCAGTTGGCAGCAAGAATGACCGATCTTGTCAAACACCCGCAACAGGCGTCAGAGATGGGCCGGGCCGGATTCGAACGGGCAATGAAACATTTTAACGAAGCTGATGTCATTAAACGACAACTCGATCTCTTTTCGACTATGTAAAAGGAGGAAGTCATCATGAAACGGACATTCGATTTCACAATCAGCCTAGTCGCGATTCTCATCTTACTCCCCGTTTACCTGTTCGTCGCCTTGTTCATTTACACGAAGCTCGGTCGACCGATTTTCTTCAATCAAGTTCGTCCTGGTTATCACGGACAGTTATTTAAAATTTATAAATTCCGGACGATGTCGAACGAGACGGATGCGGATGGCCTCTTACTCCCAGACGAACAACGGATCCCGCACGCGATGGAATGGATTCGGCGGCTCAGCCTGGATGAAATCCCACAATTCTTCAATATCGTCCGCGGTCAGATGAGTTTCGTCGGACCGCGTCCGCTCCTCGTCAGTTACTTGAACCACTATTCGAAAGAGCAGATGACGCGGCATGATGTGTTGCCTGGACTAACCGGTTGGGCACAAATTCATGGACGGAACGCGACGACGTGGCAAGAACGGCTCGAACAAGACCAATGGTATGCGGCGCATCAGACGTTTCGTCTCGATCTCTATATTCTTTTGAAGACAGTAAAAATCGTCGTCTCCTCAGAAGGGAACTCGACGGAACATCAGACGGGGATGGGCGAGTTCAAAGGACTTGACGGAGGTGTTCCCCATGATGTCGTTAAGCGATGAACGACTCATCCATGATCCGACCGAATGGGACGCACTCGTCAGTCAGTATCACCTCGATTGTTATTACGAACATGCCTACTTCGCACTTGAAGAAGTAGGCACCCCGGAGATGTTCTTCTATCCGACGGAATTCGGGACATTGATTTATCCTTACTTGAAACGACCAATCGATGGAACGTCATATCACGACATCACGACACCCTACGGATACGGGGGACCGATTTTCGTTGGGCTTTGGTCACTCGATCAAATCCGCGAAGTCCGTCAACATTTTCTCGACTATTGTCGTGCGGAACAGATCATCACCGAAACGATTCGGTTCCATCCGCTCTTGCAAAACGTCGAAATGGGAAAGCATTGGTGCCGTTCGACGCAGCGACTCCAATCGACCGTGACGGTGGAGCTGACGGATTCATATGAAGCGATTCTCGGTGGCTTTTCAAAAATGACACGGCGCAATGTACGAAAAGCAATCCGGGAAGGCGTCACGATCCGTGTCGCCGCACCGGCCGAGTACGAGAAATTCAAACACCTCTATCGCCTGACGATGGATAAGCACGAGGCAGCACCACGGTATTACTTTACGGATGAATACTTTAAACAGCTGTTATCAGGAACACTCGACGCTGAAGTATTGGTTGCAGAATTAAATGGTCACATCATCGCCGGGTGCATCGTCTTATATGGAAGTCGTTTCGCCCATTATCACCTCGGGGCGTCCGATCCGAGCCAGTTAAAGGTTCGACCGAATCAGTTGTTATTCGCAGAGATGATGCGACGTGCAAAGGAGAAAGGTATGGTTGCGATGCATCTTGGGGGCGGCACTTCACAAGATGCATCAGACAGCCTTTTATTATATAAACGTTCCTTTAGTGGAGGAGCGCATACGTTCTTTTCGATCGGGACGTCGATTCTTGACGAAGTGGCGTATGAACAATTGAACCGAGCGTTTTTAACGCAGTACCCGTCAGTGAATGATTGTAAGTGGTTTCCCGTCTATCGCACACCGATCCGTCACTTGTCATCAAGAGGGGAGGAAACATCATGAAGCAAATCCCACTATCGATCCCACATCTCAGTGGCCAAGAAGCACGCTATGTCACGGAAGCACTCGAAACGAACTGGGTTGCACCACTCGGACCGAACGTTGAAGCCTTTGAAGCGGGGATGCGCGCATATACCAAAACAGAGGCAGCCCTCGCGACAAGTAGTGGAACGGCAGCGATTCACCTCGCCTTGGCGACACTCGGTGTGACGACGGGCGACGATGTTTTCTGTCAGTCGTTGACGTTCGTTGCTTCCGTCAATCCGATTCGTTACGTCGGTGCCCGTCCTGTCCTGATTGATTCGGAAGAGGAGACGTGGAACATGTCACCCGCGGCACTCCGGCGAGCCATGATTCAAGCCGCGACACGCGGACGCCTGCCAAAAGCCGTCATCGTCGTCCATTTATACGGGGTCGTCGCAAAGATTGAAGAGTTGAGTGCGATTTGCGCCGAGTATGACGTTCCGTTGATTGAGGATGCAGCTGAATCACTCGGTTCGACGATCAACGGTCGAATGACTGGGACATTCGGGTCGTTCGGAATTTATTCATTCAACGGTAACAAAATCATCACGACATCAAGTGGCGGAATGCTTGTCGCAAACGATCCGCATTTGATTGAACGGGCGTTTTATCTCTCGACGCAAGCTAGGCAACCGGTCCTTCATTATGAACATACAGAAGTCGGGTTTAATTACCGGATGAGTAATGTCTCAGCCGGCATCGGACGCGGACAACTCGAAGTCATCGAAGACCGCGTCGCGGCACGCCGGAAAATCTTTCAGCGATATACGCGGGCTTTCGACATGCTCGACGCCACACAGTACCAAGCAGAGATTGAAGGGAGTCGCGCCAATCGCTGGTTGACGGCTCTGACATTACCGGGAGGAATGGAACAACGGGATCAATTGATCATCCGCTTACAACAGGATCACATCGAGTCACGACCAGTCTGGAAACCGATGCACTTGCAACCGGTCTACCGGGATGTCCCGTTCATTACAAGTGACGGGATTGATGTCAGCGGTCGCTTGTTTGCTGAAGGACTTTGTCTGCCGTCCGCCTCACAGATGACGTTTACGGAACAAGCACTCGTCATTCGCTCCGTTCGTCAAGGTATTGTTGAGGATGTTCGACGCAACGTTCGGCTATGAATGTGTGGGAGGGAGACATCGTGATGAGCGATATGGAGGAAGCGATCGAAGCACTCCGTCTCGCTGCGAACGGGAAGAATGAACTGACGGCAAATACCTATTTTCGTTGGCAACTGAATACCCAGTATCCGACCGTCGCGGAAATCCTGATGTTATTTGGGTCTTGGCAAATCGCGCTAGAACGCGCTGAAATCGGGCAAATCCGAGTGGTTTATACAAAATCCGACATCATCGAGGCATTACGAGCGGCGAAAGCGGAACTCGAACCATTCACGAGTGCGACATATCGTGAGTGGGCGCAACGGCATCAGGCGCCGAGCTTGACCGATATCGTCCATCAATTCAACTCGTGGCAGCAGGCATTATCAGAAGCAGACATTTTGAAGGAACGGGTCCAGGAGATGGAGCGTCGGATCATCGAATCCTTACTGGAAGCGCAGGAAGCATTACCTACATTAACGAGTCAAGCCTATACGAAATGGGCGGTTGGAAAAAATCGGCCGACGGTAGCGACAATCGCACGACGGTACGGTTCATGGACGAATGCGCTAGAAATCATCGGCATCGAACTTCCGCGAAAACGGTGGACGGAAGAGGAAGTATTGCTCGTGCTAGGGCGAGCCAGACATGAGACGGAGCATTTGACGATTGCGAGCTACCAACGTTTTAGCGAAGGACAGGACGTACCGAGTATTGGTGTCATCACATCCCTGTTCGGGAGTTGGAGCAATGCAATCATGGTGCTTATGAACCAACAAGATTCGTAAATCGACTTGATTCGAAGGGGATGGAGATATGAAAAAATGGAAGTGGATTGTCTTGACGGTCATTGGCATCGGACTGCTCGTTCTCTTCGGATCAGGTGGGTATGTCTACCATCAAGCGAGTCAGACGCTCGAAGACGTCCAGTTGCCGGTCGAGGCAAGTGTCGAAGCGATTGAAGCGGTCGAACAAGAACGAACGATTTCCTTTCTCTTGCTCGGGGTCGACCAGCATGGAGATGAGGCGGGACGGAGCGATACGATCATCGTCGCAACGATTGATCCTGCGAGTGGGGAAAGTAAGATGCTCAGCATACCTCGTGACTTGAAAACAGAAATCATCGGAAATGGCTCACACGATAAAATCAATCATGCCTATGCTTTCGGGGGGCCTGAAATGGCAATCGATACGGTCGAGAACCTACTCGATATCCGAATCGATTACTTTGCTGAAATCAATCTCGAGGGTTTTACGGATCTTGTTGACGCAGTTGACGGTGTCCGTGTTACGAATGACATCGATTTTTCGTATTACGAGATGCAGTTTCCGGTAGGGCAGCTCGACTTGAACGGAAAAGAAGCGTTGGCCTATGCACGGATGCGCTACGACGATCCTCGAGGAGACTTCGGTCGTCAAATCCGTCAACGTCAAGTCGTTCAGGCTGTCGCAGACAAATTGACGGCAGATTTTTCGCTCAGTCGCTTTAACGACGTACTCAGCGTGCTCGGTGAAAACGTCAAGACGAACGTCCCGTTTCCGGTCGTCCGGAAAATTGCGTTAGACTACCGTGATGCTTTGAAGAACGTCGAGACGTTATCACTCGAGGGAAGTGGTGGAATCGAGTCGGATCAGATTTATTACTGGCATCCGACGGCGGAGTCACTGAAAGAGGTGCAAACGAGTTTGCAACAATCGTTGAGATAGAGCGGGGTTTTAAAGTGAACGGTGTCTGGGTTTTTGCTTGGGATCAAGACATCTTCCGAATCGGAAAGTGGTGTTAAGTGGCGGGAAAGATCGTAGTAGATCGATGCAAGTGGTACAAAAGATTCTTGCTTCCCGTGCTTTCCTCGGGTGAGGCGCAAGCCGTTGCCCCTTTCCCTTACAGGTCAAGGTGCAGGGTCTCGCCTGCCTCTGACAGCACAAGTCACCTTGTGCTTTTTCCCGTAAGAGTCACGATGAAGCGAATCTTTTTAGCTTTTCTGATAGAAGGAAACCCAAGGATTGAGTGATGCGAAATGGGATGTCTTATACATCAAAAACGTAGTTGATCGATGTAAGTGGTGCGAAAGATTCTTGCTTCCCGTGCTTTCCTCGGGCGAGGCGCAAGCCGTTGCCCCTTTCCCTTACAGGTCAAGGGGCAGGGTCTCGCCTGCCTCTGACAGCACAAGTCACCTTGTGCTTTTTCCCGTAGGAGTCACGATGAAGCAAATCTTTTTAGCTTTTCTGATAGAAGGAAACACAAGGATTGAGTGATGCGAAACGGGATGTCTTATGCATCAAAAACGTAGCTGATCAATGTAAGTGGTACGAAAGATTCCTGTACTTCCCGTGCTTTCCTCGGGCGAGGCGCAAGCCGTTGCCCCTTTCCCTTACAGGTCAAGGTGCAGGGTCTCGCCTGCCTCTGACAGCACAAGTCACCTTGTGCTTTTTCCCGTAAGAGTCACGATGAAGCGAATCTTTTTAGCTTTTCTGATAGAAGGAAACCCAAGGATTGAGTGATGCGAAATGGGATGTCTTATACATCAAAAACGTAGTTGATCGATGTAAGTGGTGCGAAAGATTCTTGCTTCCCGTGCTTTCCTCGGGCGAGGCGCAAGCCGTTGCCCCTTTCCCTTACAGGTCAAGGGGCAGGGTCTCGCCTGCCTCTGACAGCACAAGTCACCTTGTGCTTTTTCCCGTAGGAGTCACGATGAAGCAAATCTTTTTAGCTTTTCTGATAGAAGGAAACACAAGGATTGAGTGATGCGAAACGGGATGTCTTATGCATCAAAAACGTAGCTGATCAATGTAAGTGGTACGAAAGATTCCTGTACTTCCCGTGCTTTCCTCGGGCGAGGCGCAAGCCGTTGCTCCTTTCCCTTACAGGTCAAGGTGCAGGGTCTCGCCTGCCTCTGACAGCACAAGTCACCTTGCGCTTTTTCCCGTAGGAGTCACGATGAAGCAAATCTTTTTAGCTTTTCTGATAGAAGGAAACACTAGAAAGCCTGTGATGCGTCGCGTTTCCTGACACGAATCGCTTTCGAGCGAAAGAGCAAGAAGGAGCGACCCTGCAGTGAAACGAAGCGGCGCGAAAGCTTGCCGCTCGGAGACGATTCGGGAAGAGAATGCGCGACGAAAAACGCGAATACCTTACGAACCAAAAAGCTTGCCGCTCGGAGATGATTCGGGAAGAGAACGCGCGACGAGAAACGCGGATATCTTACGAACCAAAAAACGCGCTATTCCCTGTAAGCGTCAAGGGAACAGTGCGTTTTGTAGTATCATGTGTCGGACATCATGATTGGACGGGTCGGCGAAGCGGCGACAATTTCAAGGCCGAGTAAACGAAGTAGAGAACGGTCACGATGGCAGCTGCGCTCCATAACAGTTGGTAGCTGCTTCCTGCCGTACCGAAACGAAGTCCGACGAGTGCAGGTACGATCAACGTCAACCAGCTGAGGACGAGTGCGACGCGCGCCGTCAATGCATCGACATTGCGGTTCAGTCCCATTCCGATGAAGAACATCGACCATAAGAGTGTCCAGAACAACCACGTCGTTCCGCTCATCCAGTCGCCTGCGCTAAAGCTGACGCCGGCATAGAAAAATGCGGCGATGGCGACGAACAGGGAAAACCAGCCGACGCCGCTCCCGTCGAGTCCGAAGATGAACGTGATGCCGACATACAGATACGTAAAGGCAAACAAATAAATGCTCGCATAGCCGAACGTCAAGATCGGATCACCTGCTGCACCGATGACGAGCAACGTCGCAACGAACGTTTGTAGTAATCCTGTCAACAAACTGAAGACACCGGCACTCTTTAAATCAACTTTTCCAAACAAGGACAAACTATTTAAAAAGAGCGCAACGCCCCCAAATAATAAACTTACATTTCCCACGGTCATACCTCCATTGAGACGTCAGACGTCTGATTGTGCTTTAACCATATGATGAATTCGCTTCCAATGCAAGTGAAATTTTAAAGGGAATCGGAACAAAAAAATCCCCTAGAAGCGTTTCCGAAGAAAGTCTCCTAGGGGACGGGCGATTAACGGTTTAAAACAGCGCGTAATGTCGTTTCAGTTTGTGGAAGTGTTCCTTTCAACGTAACGAGGCCGTAGCGCGTCGAACCTTTTTTAATGAAGAAGACACGCGTATAGGCAGATTCTGGTGTATACCCCGTCTTACTCGCATAGACACGCGATTCGTTTGGAAGCGACGTGTTCGTATGGTACCACGTCAACGTCCGGGCGTATGGTCCTTTGACGGTCGTTTTGTATGATTTTCGGCCACTGACGGTCATCAAGTAACTGTATTCAGCATACGTGTTAGCGAGTTTTTGCATGTCTGCTGCTGTCGTATAGTGACTCGCATGATAGAAGCCGTGCGGATTCATGAAGTGACTTGACGCCATACCGATTGTTTTGGCACGACTGTTCATCAACGAGACGAACTTCGATTCAGAACCTGCCGTACGGATGGCGATGGCTTTTGCAGCGTCGTTGCCGGAGCGAATCAACATCCCGTTCAAAAGTTGACGGAGTGTGACTTTGTCACCCGAACGGAATCCAGCCGTACTGCTTCCGGCAGGAACGGCGAGCATAGAGTAGGTCAAAGTGAACGTTTGATCGAGCGTTCCTTTTTTGGCAGCGGCGTCATAAGCGACGAGGGCCGTCAACAGTTTTGTCGTGCTTGCCGGATAACGGCGCGTCGTACTGGCTTTTGACAGTTCATAGCTTGAGGAGCCGAGTTTGAAATAACGCATCGAGGCGACGGGATAACTACTTGAAGTCGCAGGTGCACTTGTCGAGATTTTTTTCGCGACCTGACTCGAGACGTAATAATAGTTCACTTTCCCTTTTACTTTGTACCAACCATTCGAATAGGAAACGGCATTAAACTTCGAGTTGTATGTAGCGAGCCGTTTAATATTTTTAGAGGACGCGGTGCTTGGTGACGTACGGACGTTCGCACCATACTTCGAGTAGACGATGATTTTATACGTTTTCGTCGAACTTGCCGTGACTTTTTTCGCGACTTGATTCGAAAGGTAACGGTACGCACTACCATCTTTGATTTTGTACCAACCGTTTGAGTACGAGACTGCTGTGAACTTCGCTTTGTACGGAGCGCGACGCGTGATGGTCGCTGATGAACTCGTGCTCGGCTTCGTTCGGACGTTCGCCCCGATCGTCGAAGTGACGACGACCTGGTAACTGGCAGCTTGTGCGGGTAATGCCGGAAGACATAGGGCGACGAGCAGTAACAGTGTCAGTCCAATTCTGAGCGATACTTTCATAAAAATCTCATTCCCTCCTTGTTCAAATATGTCTCTAGCATAAAACAAAAAAAGGAAATTCTCTTTTTTTTCAAAAAACTAGAATTTTCTACACGCCAGGTATGAAACTACGTATCATAGGGAATGAGTAGAACAGAAAGAACTGAGGGGGATTTATTCATGAAAATTGCAGTCATTGGTCTTGGGGATATTGCACAAAAAGCGTACTTACCGGTCTACGCGGAGCGGTCCGACTTAGACATTTATCTTGTCTCGGAAAATCAAGACAAGGCGAAGCAACTGTGTGCTGCGTATCGTTTTGCCGGGACACTGACATCGATTGATCAGTTAACGGAAGCAGGCATTGGCGTGGCGATGATTCATTCGGCGACGAAAGTGCACGCGATGCAAGCGAAACAACTGCTCGAAGCAGGCATCCATGTCTACATCGATAAGCCCGTTTCGATGGAAATCGAGGAAATTCGTGAGCTGACACGATTAGCAGGGGAGAAAGGCTTACACTTCATCACAGGATTCAATCGACGTTTCGCGTCGGCACACCGGACGTTATTAGAAGTCGAACAACCGAATCTAATCGTCATGCAAAAAAATCGGATTTCGTTCATTGAAGATGCGAAACCATTCATTTTTGACGACTTTGTCCATGTCGTCGATACGTTACGTTTTTTGACAGGGTGCGGTAAAATCGAAAACTTGAGTGTCCGCGGGAAAAAGGTCGACGACTTACTGCATCACGTGACGATCCAGTTCGAAGCGAACGGGATCACGGCAATCGGAATCATGAACCGGAATAATGGTGTGACAGAAGAACGTGTCGAAGTCATGGGACCACATGAAAAACGGATTGCGACGGACGTGACGTCGGTCGATCAATTAACGAAAGCAGGCACGCTCCGTCGTCCGCTTGACAACTGGGAAGCGACACTCAAGCGGCGCGGATTCGTCGAGATGGTCGATGCATTTATTGCGAGCGTTAATGGTGAACCGTCATCGTCCGTTACAGCGGAAGACAGCTTGGCGACCCATGAATTGTGTGCGGAAATCGTCGCCAAGTTATAAAAAATCACACGACATTTCTTGTTCGCGTTATATTGGCAGACGAATGGGACTATTCCAGCTATCGGAATAGTCCCATTTTGTCATCTGTCTGTTTACGCATCATCTTTTAGTTGCTTCAAGTAATAAATCCGTTTTCCGCCGGGGCCTTCATATGTGATTTTTAAGGTCGTGCGGATGAAGCGGTAAGAGATGACACCTTCTGATAAAGGGACGCGGGCCGTCAAATCTGGTTCAAAACGGATTTCATCTGTTCCTTGCCGGGGTGCTTCTTTCATGCCGAAGTCATCATAGAGGAAGGTCGCAATCAGGGAGTGTTCGTCATCGAATCGAATTTCGATGTCGCCTTGTCCGTCAAATTTTTCTTCGGACACTCCTGTATCCAACAGACTGCGATCGACTCGGTAGGTCGCTTCGAGGCGCGACAGGTCCTGTAACAACGCATCGACACCGAGACGGATTGAGACGGCCCGTTCACGAACGGTATGGTCATCCGGAAGATTAAGCTGTTCAATTTTTTTTGAGATGGTTACGACATCCTGCAAACGATAGCTGGCTAATGCCTGTTCGAGCTGCACCATCAAACGGGCGGGCTCGTTCATCTCGTCTTGATCGGTTGATAAATCGACCGCTTTTGTATATTGATTGTTGTCCAGCTCATCTTGAATCTGTGTTGTTGGATCTGATGTACAGCCGATCAAAAAGAAGGGCACCAATAAGAGCAATCGTTTCATGTGTTGACCTCCTTTCGCGTGATGGTCGTGATTTGAAGGTGGTCGGTATGCAGACGAACCGTATAGTGAACGTCATACGTCACGAACTGATTTTCCGGAACGGTAGCGATCTTATACGTTTCTGTCGTCTCGACTTCGAATGTCGTCCCTTTTGAATGGAACTGATTGAAATCAATCGTATGCGGGAGTGGCGTGATTGGATGATCGCTTACGGCGACGATTGCGCGAAGGGCATCGAACTCTGACTGGAATGCCTCAAGCGTTGTGAACTGAATCGCAGCAAACGTTTCAAGCGAATCATTTGCTGCGGAGTACGTCACGAGCTCCGGAATTGTTTGCGTATATTGGCGAACGAATTTTAGGACTTCATATGAAGTCGGTGGATTCTCTTTTGAATACGTTTGATTATAAGCACTGTCCTCATCTGTCCATTCAGATAAGGCGATTGGTTGGACGTTCGACGGATTGTCGATCTTCGTTGCCGTCGTCGGACCGAACCAAGACCAGGCACCGAAAGAGATGACGAAAACCGTCATGACAGCAATCGTCCAAAGCAGAGGATGTCGTTTCTTTGATACGTGTGACGATGAAGTGGATGACATATGTAATCGTTTTTTTTCAGTCACAGGATGCTGGCAATGGGAGCAAGCTGTATCCTGTGATTTTAAAGGTGTTCCACAAAGCGAACAGCGTTCCATGCGACAGACCTCCTGTAAGAAAATAATTTCTTCAAACAAATAAATATTATGAAAATTAAGTCCATAATAACATTAACTGGAAGCGGAATCAAAAAACGATGTCCGATTGAATCAAAAACGTCAGGAGGGATAACGGATGCATCATTTCATCATCAGCGATAGTTTCAAAGGCAGTTTGACATCGGAGGAAGTAGCGTTGGCCGTCCAAAACGGGATTTTACAAGGGGATCGAGAGGCGACGATTGACTGGAGCCCGGGAGCAGATGGAGGAGAAGGAACACTTGAGATGCTGTTTGCAAACGGCTTTGTTCAAGCAGAAGCAGAAACAATCGATTTAGCAGGTCGTCCGATTCGGGCACAATATACCAGGAAAAATGAACAAGCCATCATCGAGGTGGCGAGAGTTTGTGGTCTTGGACAGGTCAGAGCAACCGATTTGCCGATCACTCTTCATACGAGAGGCGTCGGGCGACTCGTGCTCCGCGCGATGGATGCAGGGGCAACAGAAATTTTTTTGGCACTCGGTGGGACAGGGACGACGGATGGAGGGCTTGGGTTTTTGTATGAACTCGGTGCAGTGTTGCTTGACGGACGAAGTCAACCGATTACTTGGACGGACAACCCTTTACTCGAGACGGAACAAATCATCTTGCCAAAGCTTGCCGTTAAACTTCACGTGTTGGCAGATGTAACAGCTGCTTATGCCGGAAAGCATGGGGCAGCGAAAGTATTCGGACCACAAAAGGGATTGACGGCGCGAGAGATTGATGTGCTCGATGTTCATCTCGAACGAATCGGTAACATACTCGGTGTCAACGAAGTCGCAGGTGCTGGTGCTGCAGGCGGGTTAGGTGGAGCTGCTGCGGCATTAGGGGCGGATATCTTGTCCGGAGCACTCTTTTTGTTGAATCAGATTAAGTTTGATCAACGGCTCGAAGCGGCAGATTACGTCTGGACAGGGGAAGGGAAAGTGGATGCGCAAACGGCACTAGGGAAGTTACCCGCAATCGTCGCCGAGCGGGCGAACGAAGCTTTAGTACCATGCGTGATACTTGCTGGTCATGTCGAACGTCCATACGCGCCAGCTTTAATCTGTGAATCGATTCATGATGCTGACGAATGCGTCACGTTAGACAGCGAATTATCCCGTTTGCGTCTCGCTCGTCGTGCTGAGCAAATCACGCGTCGATTAAATACGTGAATTCGAAATCTTAGCACGATTTTCAAAGAATAGGAATGAAGCCTGTCTAAGCTGGGTAAAAGACTATATATTACCATATCATTTGGAAGGCAGGTCACATTCATGATCAATCAATCGATTCAACTGTCATTTCGTCAAGTGCGGGCACTCGTCGAACATACACTATTATTATTTAAAGAGCTGGACCAGCAGTTGGCGAATCGAGGGTACGAACCGATTCTTCCTGATCTTGTACAGACCGAGCATGGCTTAAGCATCCATCAGACAAAAGATAGTGCCGAGTCACTTGTCCCACATTTTTTGACGCGGTCGTACATCCGACAAAATGACAAGCACGTCCAACATGCGCTCGTCGTGTCCGTCCAATATACGCACCCGCTCCATGAGCGATTTGACCCCGTCGTACTGGTCGGCGACGTCGCGTTCAAACAACCGAAGCAGGTCGTGAAGTTGTTGACGGACAAACCGTGGTTATTAAAGTATGCCGCGTTTGAGTCGACGATCGCCAGTTCATTTGAACCGACGGGCGAACGCTTCAGCACGCAGCCGATTGAAGAAATTGAACGACTTGACGTCTGGGGACATTCGTTTACAGAAATGCGTGATATCGAGGACGTGACACGTCTCGCGGAAGAGATGATTAAAGGACACCTTGAACCGGGCACACCTTAAATAGAAAAGACCACTGGTCAGATTCACTGAAGAATCCAGCCGGTGGTCTTTTCGTGTTCAGACACGAACGAGTAAGCGTTCGATGGCTGCTGTCAAATCAGTTGGGTTCGTCTTCGGTGAGAAGCGTGTCACTTCACCATCTCGCGTGACGAGGAACTTCGTGAAGTTCCATTCGACGTCGTCCACACCGTCTGCGTTTGGTGCGGCTGCTTTTAGTTCGGCGAATAAGGGATGGGTCTGCGCGCCGTTGACTTCGACTTTTGAGAAGACCGGGAACGTGACACCGTAGTTGATTTGGCAAAATTCCTGGATTTCTTCATCCGTGCCCGGATCCTGCCCGGCAAATTGATTACACGGGAAACCGAGAACGACGAGACCCTGATCGCGATACGTTTGATGCAACTGTTCGAGTCCTTCGAATTGTGGCGTCAAGCCGCATTTACTGGCGGTATTGACGATCAGCCAAGCTTGTCCTTTGTAGTCGTCTAACGTTGCTGTCGTACCGTCGACGCGTGTGAATGAGTGTTCGTGTAACAAAAAAATTCCCCCTTAACTTGTCTTACCTAACAGTGTACCAAATGAATGTCTGAAGCGCCGAAAACGTAAACTTTCAGATGACAGTTCCGTCACAAAGCGTCGTCAATCCCGTGTCACTGCCCCACAAGCGGCCTGATCTTTGTTAGAATGGTAAGCGAGTATGGAAGGAAAGGAGAGATGCCACATGAGAAAAATGTTGAAACAATCGCGTCATGTCATGATCGCGACGCTCTGTCTCGTACTGGTCGCAAGTTGTATTACGTTGTTGACCCTTGGATTCGAACGCGATATTGTGATTCTTGTTTCTGGAGTGGTTGCCCTGTGGGTGACGATGCTAGCTCCTTTGACGGTCCAAGCTAAAATGAATGAGCAATCATAATCATCGGTCAAAGAAAAAACGCTGTTCCCGTCATTGCGGGAACAGCGTTTTTTTGTTGCGAAGCAAAGTCGTGCTTATCGTGCAAAAACTGGAATATCGAAGACGGCCGTATAACTGTCCATCTGTTGATAAAGGTTATAGAGTTGGTACGTCTGTTTTACAGCCCAGCCCATGTCTGTTGCATATTGATGGGAACCAGGGCGCGTCGGACTCCAGCGCATTTTGTAAAGCGTGTTTTGGTCGTAGGCATTATGGATGTACTTCGTGCTAATGAACTCCGCACCACCAATGATCGCTGCTTCCGGTGTGAACCAGCCTTGGCTGTATGCGTAAGCTGCGCCAGTGTTGATCGCATCATAGTCATATGCACCGATTCCGTACATGTTGTAGACTTTACGTCCGTTCCATGTCACACCCATCGCGAGTGTCGACGTGCCGTTGCCTGTCTCAAGCATCGCATGCGAGATGAGGTATGCTTCATTGACTGCATATTTTGCACCTGCGTCGATGAAAGCTTGTCCGCAACTTCCTGTCGTACATTTTGCAAAGATGCCTTTTGAACCGATGACTTTATCGAGCGTCGCGGCAGAAGCACCCGTCGACTTCGATAAATCAAGGAATTGATAGAATGATTGTGAGTTACGGTCGACCTTCAATGGATCAGCGATATCACGGACGTCTGACTCGAGTGCATTTAACCACTGGATTGTCGAGTAGTTCGAAGATGAACTGTAGACGCGTGGATACGTCGTATAGAAACCGCTGACGTTTTGGTAGACCTTAATTAAATTGTTTGGTTTGAACTGACCATAGATGTGACTCGCTGTCGTCGCGCCTGAGCGGATGTTGAGCGGTGTCGTCGCTGTGACGCTTGCAAGCGTTCCGTAAACGGGATCGAGTCCACCACCGAGTCGGACGTAACCAGCACTGACATACATGATCTTATTTTTGTACAGATCTGTTTGTGGTGATGGATACAATTTCATTTGTGCACTGATGAAACTGTCGAACGTGTACGGTGTCGCAACTGAATTGTAGACGTTCAATTTCGATGATGTCGTGACGAGTGTGCCATTATACGCATAGCCTGTTTTACCATCGTAGCTGACTTTATACCAGTTTCCGATTTGACCAGTGACGGTCAGGACGATGTTTGCAGGAATCGTCGTTAAGACGTTGTAAGAATCACCGACGTACGAGCGAAGTGACGTAGGCGCAGTTGCTCTTACATACAGCTTGTCTTTTGCCGTGTAGCTGATTGGTGACGTCGCTTGACCGAGTTTGACGTACCCTGTTTTCCCATCGACCGTGATTTTATGCCACTGGCTGTTCGTGAATGTCGTGACGAGTGTCGTCGTGTAGTAAACATTTCCGAAACCTAACGTCGTGACAGTTGTTGCCGTATCATCCGGAGATGATTTGACGGCAATGGCACTGTTCAGCAAGAAGCGTGAACCTGTGATTTTTTTGGTTTCGAGATGCTCTTTCAGTGTAGCGCTCGAAGCATAACCCGTTTTGCCATTGTAAGTTACTTTGACCCATTCACCAATCTGTCCGCTTAGCGTCACGACTGTGTCAGTCGGAATCGTCGTGAGTGTTGCGTATGATGATCCAGCGTACGAGCGAATTGGTGTTGCAGCTGTCGCTTCATACTGGTGTGAAGGTAAGCTGTTATATAAGATCGGTGTTCCTTGATTGATCTTGACATAACCTGTTTGTCCGTCGATTGACATACGGTGCCACTTCTCATCGCGTCCATTCGTGACGAGCTGCGTCGTATAGTAGACGTTTCCAGCCGATAGTGTCTTGATCGTATCAGCAGTCGAATGATGACTTGCTTTGATTTCGACGGATTTCGATAAGATGAAGCGTGAAGAAGACAAGGATTGCTTCGTAATTAATTCCGTCATTGTAGCAGAGTCGGCATAACCCGTTTTTCCATCGAACGAGAGTTTGTACCACTCGTTGATTTTGCCTTTGATCGTTAAGATCGTTCCTGCCGGGATTGCTTTAATGACGTCGTAAGATCCGGCGTAAGAGCGGAGTGACGTCGTTGCAGTCGTCTTGACGTTCAAGTCTTCTGACGCATAAGAGACGGGCGTCCCTTGGTTGACAGGGATGTAACCTGTCTTACCGTCTTTTGTGACACGGTGCCATTTAGCTGAGCCGTTTGTGACGACTTGAGTCGTATAATAAATGTCATCCTTGCTGAACGTCGCGACTGTCGTTGCTGACGATTTTGGTGAAGCTTTGATGGCGACGTCAGTTGAAAGTTTGAAACGGACACCTGATATTTTTTCAGTCGTGACATGATCGGCAAACGTTGAAGCTGCTGCATAACCTGATTTGCCATCATACGTGATTTTGTACCAGCTGCCGATTTGACCTTTAATTGCGATGACCATACCCGTCGGAATCGTTTTGACGGTCGCATATGAAGGACCGGCATAGGAACGAAGTGCCGTCGGAGCAGTCGTTTTTAAGGAGAGATCCGTCAGTGCTTTATAAGCGATCGACGTTCCTTGATTGATTTTGACATACCCAGTCTGACCATCTTTTGATACTTTGTGCCATTGTTCGCCAATCGCGTTCGTCACCAAGTATTTTGTATAGTAGACATCACCTGAGTGGAATGTCGCTTTTGTAGAGCTCGTACTGGATGGGGTCGCTTTAATTTCAAGCGACTTCGTCATCATGAAACGAGAAGAAGCGATTTTAGCAGTCGACGTATACTCAGTGAGTGCCGTCGTTAACACAAAGCCCGTTTTCCCGTTGTATGTAACACGGTGATAGAGACCTGATTTGGCGGTCGATTTGACGAGAGTACCGCTTGGGATCGTCAAAAGCGATTTTTTACTTAAGTCCGTCGCATCATAAAGCGACGTCGTGAGCTTTAATTTGAACGTTGTTTCTTGGATTGTCGTGACGTTTTGTTTAGAGGCGCCAAGGAATGCCTCTTTGTACATATAACCGGATTTTCCGGCATAGGATACTTTGAACCAATCCCCAATGCGACCTGTCGTCTTTAAGGACGTCCCGCTCGGAACGACGAGTTCACGCGGGAAGCCTGTTCCTGCGTATTGACGAAGGCTGTACGCATCGGTCGTCTCATACGTCGTATCCGTCAAACGTTGATAGCTGATCGGATTTGCGTTGAGCGCTTGAATGTAGCTTGTCTTTCCGTCGTACATGACGCGATACCACACTTCACCGTAAGGATTGATGACCTTTTGAGAAGTGTAGTAGACATCGTTTGCATCGAGTGTCGCGATTGTTTTCGCGGTCGTCATCGCAGATTGATGGAGCGTCATCGGTTTTGAAATGGCGAAGCGTTGCCCACTGATCGATTGTTTTTGATAGTAGGGTGTTAAATATTTTGACGCGACGTATCCCGTTTTTCCGCCGTACGTTACTCTTCTGAAATAGCCAGAAGTAGATTCATACGTGGATGAAACGATTGTTCCGGTCTTGATCGTCAACAAGCGTTTCCGGGAAGATGTCGTCCGGTCATACAGATAACTATCTGTAGACAGGCGATAAGTCGTCGCTTTCGTCGTGGCGGCCTCAGGTGCTTTAGTATACGTAAACATTACGCCGAGGACCATGATGAAGCTGACGAGCATCTTCAAGGTTTTCGTGAATAGTGTCGTGTTCAAAGAGCATTTCCTCCTAGTTAGAATTCGTCCGGGGACGTTTCAGGCTCTAGGGTGTCGATTCTAAGGTGTAAGATAAGTGTTCCTATCTCTACTATCGACAATAAAACATTTATCTAAAGTAAAATTAGAATTTTTTTGAAAATAGGGGTTTAGATTTTTGAAAAACCCTTCTGTTTGTAGAAAACAGAAGGGAATGATTGTTAGAGGTCCAATTGAGCGAGGAGTTCGTCGAGGTTTGTCGTCGGTTGATCGCACGTAAAGTCGTGGCACAGATAGGCTGTCGGTTGACCCGCGATCAACTGGTAGTCTTCGATAAATGGAGCGATTTCCAGTAGTTCTGCTTTTCGGCCGACGAGAAGGGATAACTCCGGGTGACGGCGTTTGAAGAGGCGCCGGAGATACGGTTCGACCTTCGTCATGTCGTCTGCTAACACAATCAATTCTTGAGGTTTCATCATGATACGGCAATAGACGCTCATTAATGAAGCATAACCGGTCGGTTGTTGCTTGATCTCTTCCGCGACCGATTGAAGGATACGGTGCGCTGTCTCGAGGTAACGCGAGTCTCCCGTCAGTTGGGAGAGGCGGAATAAGTTCAAGGTCGCCGTGCTATTACCAGCCGGTGTCACACCGTCATAGACTTCCTTCGGTCGAATCAACAAGTGTTCTGCTTCTGACGCCGTGAAGAAGAAGCTGCCGGACGGATCGCCGAACGCTGGAAGCATGACATCCGTCAGGTGACGAGCCTGTTTAAGGTACGATACTTCTTGCGTCGTAAGATGAAGCTCGAGATAAGCTTCCGTGAGGAAACTGTAGTCGTCGAGAAATCCTCTGCCTTGAGCGCGTCCTTCTCGATAGCTGACGCGTAATCCACTACCATCGAATAAGTGGTGCTCGATGAAGGTGAGCGCGCGTTTGGCAACGGTCGTATAATGCGGGTTTCCTAAAATCCGCCCTGCTTTTGCAAAAGCGGAAATCATTAACGCGTTCCATGACGTCAAAATCTTATCATCCCGAAACGGTCGAGTTCGATGCGCGCGGTGTGAAAAGAGTTGTTGCCGTTCGTGTTCAAGTTGGCGCACGACATCTGCGACGGGGCGTGCTACTTCAGCAGCGAATGCGTGGAGATCTTGATTTGAACGATGAAACACATTCCGTCCTTCGAAGTTCCCGTTTGGTGTTGCACCGTAATACCGCGGGAAGAAGGCTTCTTCACCTAGCAGTTGTGTCAGCTCATCATAGGAGAAACTATAAAAAAGTCCTTCGTGACCGTCACTATCCGCATCTTCTGCCGAGTAGAAAGCACCTTCGTTCGATAACAGGTCACGTTCGACATACGTGAAGATTTCTTCCGCGTACTGTTTGAAGCGGTCATTCCCGGAAGCTTGATACGTCTCGAGGCAAAGGGTCGCGAACAAGGCATTATCGTAGAGCATCTTTTCAAAATGGGGAATCATCCAAGCGGCATCCACGGTATAACGATAGAGGCCGAAGCCGACTTGATCGGTGATGCCGCCGTCACGCATCGCAGTCAGCGTCCGCATGACCATCTGGAGTGCCGTCTCGTCTTCCGCGTACTGGTAATAATCGAGCAGGAACGTCAACAGGGACGGAGACGGAAATTTCGGTGCACCGCCAAATCCGCCATGCGTGACATCGAATTGACGCATCGCTTGATCAAATGTTGTGTGTAACAGTTCCTCATCCAGCGTGCCGTGCTGCTTGACCGTGCTGACATCGAGCAACGCCTGTTCGATTTGTGTACCGACCCGATTAATTTTTTGTGGATCCGTTTGATAGTGTTCGCTCAGCTGAAGCAGGACTTGTCGGAAACTCGGACGGTTGAACTGGGGTGTCTTCGGAAAATACGTCCCAATATAAAACGGAACTTGTTCCGGCGACATGAAGACGCTGAGCGGCCACCCTCCTTGACCGGTCATGATTTGGGCTGCCGTCATGTAGATTTGGTCGATATCCGGCCGTTCCTCCCGGTCGACTTTAATCGAGATGAAACGATTGTTGAGCATCGTCGCCGTTTCGTCATCCTCGAAACTTTCGTGGGCAAGGACGTGGCACCAGTGACAGGTCGAATACCCAATCGATAAAAAAATCGGTTTATTTGCTGTCCGGGCGGCAGTGAAGGCTTCTTCTCCCCACGGATACCAATCAACCGGATTGGAAGCATGTTGTTGCAGGTAAGGGCTTGTTTCGTGAATCAACCGGTTTGTCGGCATAATGTGTACCTCGTTTCTTCTATATTATTTGTATCTTTACGATAGCGATTTCTAAGGTCTGTATCAACTTGATTTAGTCAAAGAGATCTAGAAATGAAAAAAAGATTGACTTTGTAAAATATTTTGTGTTATATTAAGAAATGTCATGAATCGGGGATGATCACTCATGTGAGAATCTTTAACCCACAATACACAATTTAATAATCAGGTCAGGATTTTTAGACCTTAACTGACAATAGAGTCAGACATAAGTCATCGCTTTTATTTTGTCCTTCTTCTTTAGGGAAGAAGTTGACCCAGCAAGATAAACCTTCCATTCGATACTTTTCAGCTCATCCGAGCGAAACTCTAAAAATCCCAGTAAATGCGTAACCTAATACGCAACTTGATTCTTGCTAAAACGCTTGATTCAGCTGGCGCGGCCAAGGAGCCGTAACAACGAAAGAGAGGTAGGGCTTTCGTCGTTTCAGGTGTTTTGATCACCTGTGTCCTCGATTCCACTGACAACTAATGTAAAAGAAACCAACACGCTGAGAAGGCGTTTTTTTTATGCCCTTTTTTAACCTGCTAACGGTGGGAAGACATCCATTGACGAGAATGACTCCAAAAGATAATTATAAAAAACGAACGATAAAAATTTGTAAGCGATACCATTATTATCATTTACGAAGGATAACATGTTTTTTTACGAAAAATATACACCTTTACAAATTATTTCTGATATTATAAAGAAGTGTCAGAAAATTAAATAGGGGGTCAACATCATGAAATACGGAAGTACGTTTGGTAAGTGGGCATTGGTCGGAGCATTAACAGCAGGTATTCTTCCGCAGGCAGGCATCATCGTAGGGGCAGAGGGCGAAGGCGTCATCCTGTCAGAGTACATAGAAGGATCGAGCAATAACAAAGCGATCGAGATTTACAATGGTTCGGGGCAAATCATCAATCTCGCTGACTACACACTCGTACAGTATACGAATGGTGGACCGTCTGAATCAAAAATCACGCTTTCCGGAACGATTGACCCGGGGAAAACATTCGTCATTGCAAACTCAAGTGCAAATGCTGACATTAAAGCAAAAGCACAACAAACGACAGGATCACTGAACTTCAACGGTAACGATCCCG
Organism: Exiguobacterium sp. H66; assembly: GCF_018618705.1. Lineage (NCBI taxonomy): Bacteria > Bacillati > Bacillota > Bacilli > Caryophanales > Exiguobacterium > Exiguobacterium sp. H66. The sequence continues at coordinate 439,789 of NZ_JACSMQ010000002.1, read as the reverse complement.
TTGCCCTGAAAAAAGGAGATGTCGTCCTCGACATCATCGGACCAGTCGGTTCAAGTGCGGATTTCGCGAAAGATACGACGCTCGTCCGTAACGCAAACGTGACGACCGGTTCAAAAACATATGAACCGTCACAATGGACAAGCTTCCCGGTCGATACATTAACAGATTTAGGATCACATAAAGCAGAAGCAGGCGATATTCTCGTTGCACCAACGGCTGACCCGGTCGGTGAAGTCGAGCGTGGTGATAAAGTAACACTTACAGGAGAAGGGACGATTCACTATACAGTCGATGGATCAACACCGACAGTTGAAAGTCCGGTTTACTCAGAGCCGATCACAATTAATGAGGAAATGACGATTCAAGCAGTCGTCGTCAAGAATGGTAAAACGTCAGCCGTTTCGACGTTCAAATATTACATCGCACCACCCATCACGAAAATCAGCAGTATCCAAGGAATTGCACATTTGTCTCCATACGCCGATCAACTCGTCCGGACGACAGGTGTCGTCACGTATGTCGTGGATGCAAATAACTTCTACATGCAGGATCCGAATCCGGATAATAACAGTAAAACGTCTGAAGGTATCTTAGTGTATTCGAAAAACCACGGAGCAGCAGTCGGACAAAAGGTCGCGACGACGGGTTACGTCAAAGAATGGATTTTAGGCGGGTACAGCGATAAGTTCGATACCGATCTGCCCGTAACGGAAATCAGTGCCGTTAACCTCGTCAAAGGAGCGCTTAACGAAGGGCTACCTGCAAGCATCGTCCTCGGTGGGGACGGCGTCTTGATTCCGACGGATGTGGTCGATAACGATGCGTTCGCGAACTTTGATCCGGAAGAAGATGCAATCGACCTGTATGAAAGTGTCGAAGGGATGCGTGTCGCACTTCCGAATGCCATCGTCACAGGTCCGCAAGCAAACCGGACGATTCCGGTCCGGACGCAAACAGCAGACAAAGTCTACACGAAACGCGGTACACCAATCTTGACGGCAGACAACGTCAACCCGGAACGTCTCTTCGTCGAGATGGGCAGTTCGTCATACCGTGCGAAATCAGGTGACCGTTTTGAAGGAACGATTGAAGGGGTCATGAGCTACAACTATTCTGCTTATAAAGTCTTGTCAAAAGCAGCTGATCTTCCGAAACTCGTCACGAGTGAAATTGATCGTCAACCGACGAACATCGAAACAGGAGAGTCACGTTTGACGGTCGCATCGTATAACGTCGAAAACTTTGCTTCGACAGCAGACGCCGGGAAAGTTGATCGTGTCTCGGAAGGGATCGCGACGTTCCTTAAAACACCGGACATCGTTGGTTTGACAGAAATGCAAGATAACGATGGTGCAGTTGATAGTGGAACCGTCGATGCATCCAAATCATTTGAAACATTGATTGCCGCAATTGAAGCGAAAACAGGTGTTAAATATGCGTATACAGACATCGCACCAGAAGATAAAAAAGATGGCGGGCAGCCAGGCGGAAACATCCGTGTCGGCTTCTTGTACAACCCGGAGCGCGTTTCACTTGCCCCAGGTAAAAAAGGTACGGCGACGGAAGCGGTCTCGGTCGAAAACGGCAAGTTGACGAGTAACCCGGGACGGATTCAACCGCTAGACCCGAACTTCGCAAGTTCACGGAAGCCACTCGTCGGGGAATTCCTCTTTAAAGGAGAGTCGTACCATGTCATCGTCAACCACTTTAACTCTAAAGGTGGCGACGGAGCAGACTTCGGTAAAAATCAACCGGTCGTACGTAAGAGCGAAGTACAGCGTCATGCGATTGCGACAATCGTCCAAGATTTCGTCAATGAACTCGAAACAGAAGTCAAAGACTCGAATGTCGTTGTTCTTGGTGACTTGAATGACTTCCAGTTCTCGAAAACACTCGATATTCTCAAAGGGAAAAATCTTTGGAACACGGTCGATGATCTTCCGAAATCAGAACGTTACTCGTACGTCTATAATGGTAACGCACAAGTACTCGATCACATCTTAATCTCGAAAAACTTAAAATCGTATACGTCTTCTGACATCGTCAACATCAACTCAGATTACATGGAAGCAGACGGAAGCGCGAGCGACCACGATCCGGCAATCATTTCGATTCAGGGGATGGAAAGCGCAAAAGCAGTTAATGGTAAAGCAGAAATTGGGAAATGGCGTGCTGTTCAAAAAGGAAAACATATCTTCATCGAGCGTAAACTTGCAGGAAACTGGGATAAAGCAAGTGAGACACACGCTGATCAGCAAGGTGAACTTCTTGAGCTACGTGTTTCTAAAGACCGTCCTTACATCAAGGTGAAAACGAAAAAAGGAAATACGGTTTGGTTAGAATTATCGAATGGGTATAAATTGAAAGAAACAGATAAGTATTAAGTAAAGAGGCTTAAAAGCGGACTTAGCGGTCCGCTTTTTTTTGCGTTCGGATAAAAAGAGATAGGAAGGAAAGGGTACTGATTGAAAAGGTGAGGAGCAAGGCGGTTTCAAGAGGAAGGATCCGGAACATGTACATGAAGTGGATGATGATTAAGGTAATAATCGTGGCAAGACCGACGATAAAGTTCTTCCGTAATAAGTTTCCGACACCGGGGACGAGCAGTTCGAATCCGAAACGTTGGCTATAGTGAACTTCGTCATGTGCGTTCGCGAGACTAAAGGAGACCGTCAACACAACGAGAATCATCCAACCTGAAAACAAGTACTGCTGAATCGCGAGAAACGTAATCGATTCATAGATAAAGTAGAGAAGAATCATGGCATACTCCTTTTGATGGATATTATATGGGCAAACTCGTATTTTTTTTCCTTACGATTCCTAATATTAGCTAGGTGATGGAAGAACGGCAATAAGATTTGCAAAGAATGAAAATAAAAGAATGTTCACACATTTCAACAAGAGGGAAAAATAGTTCATTTTCTGTACGATAATGAAATGAGAATGGCTTCAGACTAAGTTGTCAGACCTTTAGAGGCGATGTTGCTAAAATGTGTCTGTATTGTGAACGAGTCGAATGAATCATGTGATTTTCTTAGAATGGATACTCTGACTGTTCGAACGGTTCAATTTCTTTTAAAATAAGGGTAATGCAAGAAAGAAGGGGGCGGACCAGCAGGATGAAAAAAGTATTAGTCCTCGGGGTAATAGCATTTGCTTTCTTTGGTTGCGAAAGCGTTCCAATCGAACAAGCGGAGGCGGAGTACCCGAAAAGTGGGGGAAAGCTGATTGACGCATATACAAGTGAGTACCCGGGATACAAGTGGGAAGTCAGACGGACAGCGACAGAAGAGTTTGTCGCACTGACGAAAGACGGGAAAGATTACGGGAAGTATCGTTTCCGGGATGGCGTGACGACGCAAGGCGCGACGTTAAATAAAGATACGGAAGCGACGCTTGCGAAAAAAGGTTGGAAGGTCGTCAAGTCCTATCGAAAGGGAAATACGAACTACATGTTGAACCTTGATCACGCAGCCGTCTATGAAAAGAATGATAACTACGTGACGTATTTCTTTGATCAATATGATAAAAATCGCGTCAAAGCAACACTGGCGATTCCGAAGGACGTCGAAGCGAAAAAAGAAGGGTTCTACGGTGCTGCTTCAAAAGCGTTGCGGACGACGGATGAGAAGTTGATGTTACGCTTGATGAACTGGGAACGTGCCGAGTACAAGAAACCAGCATTGTCACCGTATACAGCATTAAAACCGGTCACGCGCGGACACAGTGAAAACATGGCGGAGAATAACTTTTTCTCGCATACGGATCCTGAAGGCCGTGACCCGTTCGACCGGATGAAGGCAGAAGGCATTCGCTTCTCGATGGCGGGTGAAAACTTATCGATGGGGTATCCGAATGTCTTCGCTGCCCACTGGGGATTGATGAACTCAAAAGGGCATCGTGAGAATATCATGCAAAGTGGTTTCAAACAAGCGGATGTCGGAGTGGCGTTTAGAAAAGATGCACCGTACTTTACGATTAACTTTAGAACACCGTGAAAATAGCACAAACTAAAGTAAAGCCTAGGTTCTCGTCAATGGGAACCTAGGCTTTTTGGTTTGTCTTGAGTCCCGGGAAACGTGATATCTTACGAATCAAAAAACGTAGGTGGTTGATATAAGTGGTACGAAAGATTCTTACTTCCCGTGCTTTCCTCGGGCGAGGCGCAAGCCGTTGCCTCTTTCCCTTACAGGTCAAGATGCAGGGTCTCGCCTGCCTCTGACAGCGCAAGCGAGCCTTGCGCTTTTTCCCGTAGGAGTCACGTGGAAGCAAATCTTTTTAGGCTTTCTAATGGAAGAAGACCTGAGAAAGGCTGCGATTCGGGAAGGCGGAGCGACGAGTAACAGAGATACTATCGAAAAAACGGACGGCCCACCCCTGTTGTTAAAAGGAGATGGAGCCGTCCGGTTCTTTTTTATATCATTTATCTTCGGGGGGTAGGCAAGACAAAGGTCTTTCTGTAAAAGTGACACAGACACTGTCACTCAATTCGCCCAGTCCGGTTTGCTGAATCCTTTGAATGATTTTTCAATTACATCATTAAAAGCATCCGATTGGACGACGGCCGTCAAGTCTTTTGCAAGTTGTTTATCTTGATCACTTGTTTTGACGGCGACCAGATTACGGTACTGCTCGTCCATCGTCTCGAGTGCGAGTGCATCGAGTAAGTCAAATTTCGCAGCGAGGGCAAAATTTCCCGGGACGGCTGAAATATCCACACTTTCGACAGCGCGTGGGAGCTGCGCTGCTTCAAGCGGTTTGATGACGAGTTTTTTCGGGTTTTTGACGATATCTTTTTCGGAAACAGTCAGTGGATCGGCGTCTGCTTTTAGTTCGATCCACCCTTGGTCGGCGAGCAGGTTCAAAGCACGTGCCTGGTTCGTCGGGTCATTGGGTGTTGCGACTTCAGCACCTTCTTTGACATCGTCCAACGTCTTATAGGACTTGCTGTATAATCCCATCGGTGCGGTTGGGACAGTGATCAGCCCTGTGAGATCGAGATTTTTTTCTTTCGCAAACGTTTTTAAATAAATCGAGTGCTGGAACAGGTTGGCATCGATATCACCGCTCCCGAGGGCAAGGTTCGGTTGAATGTAATCACTGAATTCGACGATTTCGACGTTGTAGCCTTTCTTTTCGAGTCCCGGTTGAATCGCTTCTTTGACCATATCGCTATACGGACCACTCGTCGCCCCGATTTTGATGGACTTCGTTTCTTCATTTGCACTGCTGTCACCGCATCCAGCTAAGATGCTTGCTCCTAATAATCCTGTTGCTAAAAAGACATAGCGTTTTTTCATCGTAATCTCTCCCTTGCGTTCTCTATTTGTAAGTTATCGTTTATCGGCGACACGTGCGAACCGGTTTCCGAGTGCCTGAATGACTTGAATGATGACGACGAGCACGACGATCGTCATGATCATGACGACGTTATCGTACCGGTAATAACCGAACCGGATCGCGAGGTCACCAATTCCGCCGCCACCGACGATCCCTGCCATCGCTGAGAATCCGATCAGGCTGATCAAGGTCAACGTCAAGCCTTGAATGATTCCGGGCAATGCTTCCGGAAGGAGAACACTGATAATGATGCGAAGCGGTTTCGCCCCGCACGCTTCTGCTGCTTCAATCAAACCGGGCGGAATCTCACGGAGTGAGGTTTCGACGAGTCGGGCGAGAAACGGAATCGCGGCGACGCTCAAGCTGACCGAGGCGGCAGCAGGACCGATCGTCGTCTTCGTGATGAGTTGCGTCAATGGAATCAAAGCAACGAGTAGGATGATGAATGGTAACGAGCGGACGATGTTGATGGCGAAGTCCAACGTCGTTCGAATGAAGACGTTTTGGAAAAAGAGTCCGCGGTCGGTGATGAATAATAAAATCCCGAGTGGAATTCCGATGATAATGGCGAAGGCGAGTGAAATGCCAACCATGAAGGCCGTCTCTCCGAGTGCTTTCGTTAAGTCGGGAAGCATTGTCGTAAACCGGTCAAGCGACATCTTGAATCACCTCGATTGCGTGCAACTGTCCCTCGAGCCAGGTTAAGGCACGATTCACGTGCAGTGTCGGTCCCGTCAAACTGACGATTAAGACGCCAAACGCGACGTCCTGAATGTAGTCGACCTTCCCATGTAGGATGCTGACTGCGATATCGAATTGTTTGATGGCTTCAGATAAGGTACTCTCACCTGTTTTTTCACCCATGAACTGAAGTCGAATGACTTTGCCGGGTGTCGTCCGTAAAATCCGTTCCGGTAACTCGATTTGGAGTGCCGTATCGACGTAATGTTTTGTGACCGGATGTTCGGCTTGACTAAATATGGCGTAAGTCGAAGCGACTTCGACGACTTCACCGTGCGCCATGACGGCAACGCGGTGACAAATTTGTTTGACGACGTCGATTTCGTGGGTGATGAGGATGATCGTCAAACCGAGCCGGGCGTTCAAATCTTTCAGTAAATCGAGAATCTGGAGCGTCGTCACGGGATCGAGCGCTGATGTCGCTTCGTCACAGAGTAAGATGTTTGGATTGTTGGCGAGCGCTCGTGCGATGCCGACGCGTTGTTTTTGTCCACCACTGAGTTGGCTCGGATAGTTCGTCTCGAATCCTTCGAGTCCGACGAGTGCCGTTAATTCTTGAATCCGTTTCGGGAACTCACGCCGTTTGACACCGGCAGCCTTTAAGGCGAACGCGATATTGTCGGCAACGGTGCGGGACTGAATCAGTTGAAAGTGTTGAAAGATCATACCGACCCGGAGACGGAGTTTGCGGAGAGACGTTTTGGAGACACGTGATAGATTGGCTCCGTCTACTATGACCGTACCGCTCGTCGGTGTCTCGAGTCCGTTAATCAACCGTAAGAGTGTACTTTTTCCGGCGCCGGATTCACCGATGATGCCGAAGATTTCCCCTTGTTCAATCGTTAAGTTGACATCGTTTAATGCAAAAATCGGTGTGCGGTCACGGACAAATTGTTTTGTGATGTGTGCGAACTCAATCATGATGTTTCCCTCCCGATACAAAAAAATCGCTTTTTTCCAGTTAGAGAGCAACCAGAAAAAAGCGACGAAGTGTAGAATTTCGTAACTTATCTCTCAGAACAAAAGAAGTTCTGTAGGATGTGGCACCGTTCCATTACTGGTGGTTGCCGGACGTCGTTGGGCCTAATCCCTCGGTCGCTCTCGATAAGTAGCTATGCTGTTGGGATTTACTTTAACGGAAATGATTCCCATCTGTCAAACGTTTTTTCAGAATTATTCGGCAACGGCGGTTTGGAACAACTGAAGGGTCCCGATTCGTTTGACGGCCTCGACGAGCCGGTCGACATCGGCAATCAGACTGATTCGGACGTAGCCTTCACCATACGTACCGAAGAAGTGACCCGGTGTCACGGCGACGTGCGCTTCGTCGAGCAGATGATCGGTGAAGCTTTGGGACGTGAAGCCGGACGGAACAGGGAGCCAGACGAAGAACGAACCACCCGGAACCGGTCCTGCCCAGCCGATTTCGTTTAAGGCACCGAACAACGCATCACGTCGCGTCTCATACAAGGCACTCAGTTCACGAACACATGTCTGATCGCTTGAAAGTGCGACCGTCGCTGCATGCTGGATCGGTGTGAAGGCACTGACGTAAAGGTGTTCCTGGTATGTTTCGATGCTCGCGATGACGGACGGATTACCGATTGCAAAGGCAATCCGGAAGCCGGACATGTTGAACCGTTTAGAGAGTGAAAACAACTCAATCCCGACATTCTTAGCGCCTTCCGTCTGGAGGAAACTCCGCGTCGGACCATCGAAACTGATCCCGCCGTACGCTAAGTCATGGACGACGCAAATGTCATGTGCATCAGCGAACGCGACCGTCTGTTCAAAAGCCGCTGCCGTCGCTGTCGCACCGGTCGGATTACTCGGATAGTTGAGGAACAACATCCGGGCTCGTTCGACGTCAAGCGAATCGAGGAGATCATAGTCAGGCAAAAAGCTATTTTCAGCGAGAAGCGGAAGCGTGATCGGATACGCACCGGCAAGTGCTGCGCCCGATAAGTAATCCGGGTAACCAGGGTCCGGGACGATGACCCCTTCACCGGGATTGACGATCGTCTGCGGAAGGGCGACGATGCCGGCCTTACTTCCGAGTAAAATCGCGACTTCTGTCGCCGGATCAACCGACACGCCAAATTCTGATTCATAAAAATTAGCGACGGCCTGTTTTAAGAAATCATGTCCGCGAAACGGGGGGTACTGGAGATTACTTGCATCATCGATGGCTTGTTTTAAAGCATCGAGAATATGTACGGGTGTCGTTTGGTCCGGCGTTCCTTGACCAAGGGTGATGACGTCGTGTCCTGCGGCTTTGACGGAACCGATCCGTTGGGCAAGTTCTGCGAAGACGGGATCGGGCAAGCGATCGATGGCGATCGATGGGGCGAAATGTTTCATCTCTGTTCCTCCTTCAGGTATTGTCGTCAAGAATAGCGAATTTTCAGTCAAAATGAAAGAGGTTTTTTAAAATTCCTTAAAAATTAGAAGAACATTCCAATTTCAGACGATGTTCTTGATACACTAGACAAGTAATCGATCGACTACTAGACGGGAGATGGAAAAGATGAATCGGACCTGGTGGAAAGAAGCCGTCGTTTATCAAGTGTACTGGCGGAGTTTTAACGACTCGAATGGAGACGGGATGGGGGACTTGCGGGGCGTGATCGAAAAGCTCGACTACATCGCCTCACTCGGGGTGGATGTCATTTGGCTTAACCCCTGTTATACATCACCTGATATCGACAACGGTTACGACATCGCTGACTATTACGGCATCATGGAGAAAGCCGGCACGATGGCAGATTTGGACCAGCTGATTGAATCGGCGCATGCGCGCGGCTTAAAAATCATTCTCGATCTTGTCGTCAATCACACAAGTAATCAACATCACTGGTTTGAGGAGTCGCGCCGTGATCAAACGAATGATAAGTCAGATTGGTACATTTGGCATGACGGGGAAAAAGAAACACCACCAAACAATTGGCGGTCGTATTTTGCGCCGAGTCCATGGACATGGGATGAAGGACGGCAACAGTACTATTTTCATTCGTTTGCTTCAGAACAACCTGATTTGAACTGGGAACAGCCTGCCGTCCGTCAAGCTGTCTACGCGATGATGCGATGGTGGATCGACCGAGGCATCGATGGTTTCCGGATGGATGTCATTAACTTGATTAAAAAACGAGCGGCGTTTGACGATGTGGAGGATCCGTTTGACTTGTCCTACTTAGGCAATCAACCGGGAGTCCATGAATTTTTACAGGAGATGCATCAGGAAGTTCTTGCGGGGAAAGACTTGTTTACGGTCGGGGAGATTCCGTTTGTCGGTCCCGATGACGGGCTGTTATATGTCAGTGAAGAACGTCAGGAGTTACAGACGTTGTTTCATTTCGAAGTCGCCGATGACATGGAAGAAATGGACCTACTGCGGTACAAACAGATTCAAAAACGGTGGTATGATGCGCTGTACCCGAAAGGCGTCGCTTCACAATTTTTGAATAATCACGATCATACAAGACAAGTCACGCGCTTCGGTAGCGAGCGCTATCGTGTCGAGAGCGCCAAATTACTCGGCTTGATGTTACACACGTTACCGGGTATCCCATATGTCTATCAAGGAGAAGAAATCGGGATGACGGGTATTCGTTTCTCGGATGCTTCTCTGTACCAAGACGTCGCCTTCCGTAATCGTTACGAGGAGCGCGTCGCAGCGGGAGAGCCGAGTGGCACTGTCTTGTCATCGATGCAGCTACGGGCGCGGGATAATTCGCGGACACCGATGCAATGGGATGATAGCCGGACAGGCGGATTTACGACAGGGACACCATGGATGACGGTCAATCCGAACTATAAAACAATCAACGTGCAGGCAGCTGAACAGGATCCGCAATCGGTTCTCGCTTTTTACCGGGAGTTGATTCAATTACGAAAAGAACATCCTGTCATGGTGTATGGCGTGTATCGTGATTTGGCGATTCAGGATCCTTATCTTTACGTATATGAACGGGAATTCGCAGGCGTGACGTGGCGAATCGTCTTGAACGTCCATGATGAACAGGTCGAAACGACATTCGCCTTACCGAATGAACAGTTACTTCTCTCGAACTATGAAGAGAGTGCAAGTGAGATTTTACAGCCCTATGAGGCACGTCTGTACCAAACGAGTCGGTGAAATAGTGAAGGGTCTCATCTTAGGAAAATACAAGAAAGTGACACGCTAGAAAAAGTGCCGTGGTTTTGAGGAACATTCTGATTAATGGTCATGACAAGGGTTAGGTCCCGCTGATTTCGAACGGACTGATGAAAAAAGAAGGAGCTGACTCAAGAGTCGCTCCAATATCAATCAGAGTGACAGACGGTTTTGTTATCCTCACCGCGAATCGCGCTACCTTTTCCCACAGGGGTCGAGGATGAACATTCCCGTCCTCCATTAAGCAAATGGCCGATGACCCACTTTTGACGGGATCATCGGCCATATCTATACAAATGTTTATTGTTTCAGATAGTTGAGTGTTTGACTGAGATACGTATGGAAAAGTCCTGATTCCTTTTAATCGAGAGTGGTTCCCGCTTTTGAATCAGACCCTTTGAGCATGTAGAAAAACTTGTGTGAGAAGTGAATACGCTATGTCTAGATGCGATCAGTTCCTCGTCTCGTCTTCAAAGCGACAGGGGCGCGACCGATTGCTTTTTTCGGTTTAATGCGATTCAAGGCGGATTGCGCTCTAAATCGGCTGCATGACTTGTCTATACTTGCGCTACGGTCTAAAAAAGCGTCACGTTTCGTTGACTCCTACGGGGAAAGTGCGTTTTTAACGCACTTTCAGAGGTCGCCCGAGGAAAGCAACGAAAAAAGACGCTTTGATCTCCCGCACTTCCTGCTTTTTAAGCGAGACAAAGGGTTCGGTAGATTGTTGTGGGATCAGCGTTTTAACCATTGTTCAAACCGATCGACAGCTTCACGCATTTCATAGCTCGGTGCGAGAACGAGAGGACCATGTCCAGTCGCAAGGATGTCGGGCGTCAGTTCCGTCAATTGATGGGCGGACTTCAAGGCGACGTCTTTATCCCAAGTCGCGAGAGCAGGGAACGGGAACTGCCAGCGCGTATCGCCGGAAACAGCGATTCCACCTTGTGTTTGGAAGGCATCTCCGGCAATCAACGTCCGACTGCCTTCATGCCATAAGGAAATCGAGCCCGGGGTGTGCCCGGGAGACGTAATGACGCTCAGGCTTCCGACTTGTTGGCCGCTTTCAAGCAGACGGTCTGGTCGTGTCTTGATGTTTTTCGGGATGCCCCCTTTTAAGGGTGTCGTCTCTCCTTCACGAAGCGATTCGTCACCGCTAAGAAGCGCTGCGTCGCGGTAACTGATTGCCACTTCGGCGAGTGGAAAGGCATTCGCTAAGAAGTCGAGTGAACCGACATGATCAGCGTGGGCATGCGTCAAGATGATGGAACGTAACGGTTTGTGATGGGACTTGATGACGCGATGGATTGCTTTGGCATTCAGTGAAATCCCGGTATCAATCAAGGTCAAGCTATCGGCTTCTTCAAAAAGGTAACAGTTGACCGGAAAAAAAGATGGTGTCGTCTGTAATTGATGGAGTCGTTCAATCGTTGAGATTCGCATAGCGTTTCACTCCCTCGTTAAAATAATCGTCGATACTTTAGTATCACCTGTTTTAGTACAGACGTCTACAAAAAAACTCCTCGACTGGACCGAGGAGTAAACAAAAATTAATACGTGACTTCGAAGACGGCACCAGCATGCGCAGAATCGTCTCCATCTGCCGCTGTCGTGACGAGCAGACGATCTTCATAAGCGATTGGGCACGTCGGATTTGCAACCGGGAAATCGATGTGTGCGAGCTTCTCACCCGTTTCAAGATTCCAACGTGTGATGCAAGAACCGGCATAATGCGCGATGAAGACATGTCCATCCCGGTCTTTCGTCATGCCGTCCGGAAAACCATCTTCTTCTTCTAAATCGATTGCTACGCGACGATTCGTCAAGGGTTGATCGGGTGCATAGTCAAAGGCGTAGACTTTTTTAGTCGGTGTGTCGATATGGTACAGTGTCGTTCCATCCTCTGACCAGACGAGACCATTTGAATTCGTGAGTCCATCATGCAAAACATCGATTGAGCCATCGTGACGCAAACGGTAGAGACTGGCCGTTTCCCCGTCCTCTTCATTGATGCTACCGGCTACATACTGTCCAGATGGATCGAGTTTACCGTCGTTCATCCGATCCGAGTCGGGCATCGTCAACTTCGTTTCGAGTGAGAGATGACCTTCTTTCAGATCGAATGTTCCGAAACCATGTTCTGAAGTCACCCGGAGAAAATCAGGGGCATCGGTTAAAGCGATTGAAGTGATCGCGCTCGGGACTTGGAACGGCTTCAAGGCCTCGGTCGTCAAATCATATGAAAAGAACAGCTTGTTTGGAATGTCAACGAAATAAAAGCGTTTCGTTTTGGCGTCATAGACAGGCGATTCGCCTGTTTTGCATGCTACATCAATAAAAAGTGAGACTGTCATATATGTTCCTCCTACGTGTGGTCTTGCTTGAATCAATCAAGTGAAGATAAATTACCATTGCTATCTTAATGAAGAGAGCGATATGAGTCGTTTGTGTCGTGATCTAAAATGAATCATAGTATCCACAGTAAATGTACCTGTTTTACTTTAATCTAAAACGTCCGCTCGAAAATTCAATCGATTCTATTAAAAAAGGTCTTCAGCTCGGAAGTTTACCGAAATGAAGACCATCCTTTAAATTAACGGCTTTTGACAAGAAGACTGACAGCTTCCTTAACTAAGTCTTCTGTTTGTCCCTCACCACTGGCTTCAGCCTCTTTGACACATTCAATCAAGTTTGAGCTAACGACGACACCAATCGTCCGGTCCATTGCTGACCGTGCAGCGGATAACTGAGTGATGACGTCACGACAATCTTGACCTTCTTCCATCATCCGTAAGATACCGCGCAGTTGTCCTTCAATCCGACTGACCCGATTTTTCATCTTTTGATCGTAATCCATTCGTTTTCCTCCATTCTAAGGTGCAACACGTATTCTCGATACCTTCATGCTATGCCCATCATGGTATTTCTGTCAATTCAATCGATTTTTCAGCTATATTTTTTGATAGAACAGGGAATATGGATGTGGTGGAGAAAAATAATCAAAATAACGAAAGAAAACTAAAACGATTTTGCGTCAGCTTGCGTATACTATATGATAAGGCTGACTAATCACAAGGGGGAGAAGGATGCATACTCAATCCGATGAATCGCTTTATCATCAGATGCGTGGAGGAGATGAACAGGCTCTTGAAACGTTATATGATAAATACGAGAGGCTGTTGTTTTCATTCGCACATCGCTTTACGAACAACGATCGATTATCTGAAGAAGTTATTCAAGAAGTCTGGATGAAGATATGGAATGGACGTGTTGACTTCAATACGGAGAAAGGAAAGTTCTCTTCGTGGGTGTTGACGATTACCCGAAATGCTGCGCTTGATTGTTTGCGGCGTGAAAAGCGACAACCGACAATTGAAATTGAAGAACGAGACGGTGGGTTTGATGAACCGGTCGAACGAACGGTCGTCGAACGGGAAACGGCTTCTGAAGTACGTGAAGCGGTCCAAGCATTGAAACCGGAGCAACAAGAATTAATTGAGCTCGTCTATTTTAAAGGGTTAACGCAACAACAAATCTCAGATCAGCTCGAATTGCCCCTCGGAACGGTGAAGACGAGGATAAGGAGTGCGATTCAAGCGTTACGAAAATTATTGGAAGGGAGGGAACGTTGATGGAAGAACGTTGTCATGATTTAATTGATTACTTTAATGGAACGTTATCTGCAGCCGATCGAGACGCGTTCGAAGCACATCTTGCGACTTGTGACGACTGCAAGCAGGCGCTACAAGAAATGGAAGAATTGATGCTTCCCATCGCGGAATCACTTCCAGAACGACCGGTACCGGCTGGGATGAAATCAAGAATCTTAGGAGAAGTCCTTGCTTCGTCAAACGAGACGGATCTAGAACCTCCTAACATTGTGAAAACAACACAGCCGACACCGGAACATGCCTCGGAACTCGAGACAAAACGTGCGAAAAAGCAAACGAGACGAAAAGTCCCACTCGGTTGGTTAATGAGCATTGCAGCGGTTCTCTTATTATCGCTTGGAGCGAACGCCTATTTCTTAGCGCAAGATGAACCAGAACAAACAGAAGCGTTAGCGCTGGATGAAGTGAATGGCATGGGAAACTTCGAGAGTACGGCTTCGATTCAAGGATCGAGCATGATCTTTACGAAAGACGATAAAGAATACATGCTCGTTCAATTGAAAGACTTGCCACCGCTTAAAGAAGGCGAGTTGTATCAGATGTGGACGATTCAAGGCGATCAAGTGCAGGCGAACGGAGTCATCGAACAAGATGGTCAAGCAGCAGCAGTCTTTGCACTCAAAGGCAGTGGCAAGATTGATGCCGTCGCAATTACGGTCGAACCTGAACCAGATTTAGAACAACCAACCGGAGCAGTCATTGCATCCGCTACACTATAAGAGAAGAAATGTCGAGGGATCCACAAATGTGGGTCTCTTTTTTGTATATTTCGTCCAAAATAGTCGAAAAACACATCAAACTGTTTGAACTACCTCCACCTACTCTTCGCTTAGAGGTGGAGAATTCCTGAGTGATCCGACCTAACGGTCGAAAATTGATCAGGCTAACTCCGTCGTCCCGACGGTTGAAGAAGCTAAGAGGCGTTCAGCTTCTTGTTTGAGGTTCAGTCCTGCGTTCACATCGCGGTCGTGATGGATGCCGCAACTTGGGCATGTCCATTCACGTAAGCCAAGATGTTTCACGTCTTTGTGTTGATGTCCGCAACTGGAACACAGTTGACTAGAGGCGAAGGTCTTGCCGACTTTCACGACGGGAGTTCTTTCGAACAAGACCCGTAGGACAGTCCTTTACCTGTCGCTTTATATGTCTCATCCCACTTCGCTAAAAAGTGGTTGAAGACGAAGCGCGAACAACCGATCGTCTTCGCGATCAGGATTTCCTGCTCTTTTGTCGGGTAGATTCTGAATGTGTAGGCCTTGTGAGTCAACATGATGTTCACCTCCTTACAACGGATATACCCGAAAGAGAGGGGGCGATTCATCTCCCACTTTCACTCGGGCTTCACCCGAATTGTTTAGAATTGGGCGTATTCTCGCCTGATTTTGATAAAAATTCGAAACAGTACTGAAAGAAATGACGAATTAAGACGATACTAATAGGAATGTCAGTCAAAAAGAGAGGCACTTACACAATGAATGAATGGATCATACTACCGAAACACTATGAAGAGGCACTGGTCATCCTATCGGTTATCGTCGCCATTGTCGGATCCTACGCCTCGCTTGAACTCAATCGACGCTTGGCTAAAGCGACATCTTTAAGAAAACGAACACTGCTTCTTTCATCATTGACGATGGGGTTATCGATTTGGGGCATGCACTTTATTGGAATGGGTGCATTCGAATTATCGGTCGCGGTCAATTATGACTGGGTCCTGATGTTACTCTCGGTCGTACCCGCGATCACGGCTGCATGGATTGCCTTTTATTTATTATATTATTCTGCGATTACGCGTAAAAAAGCCGTGCTTGCAGGTTCACTCATCGGGATTGGAATTACAATGATGCATTACCTGGGGATGGCCGCGATGCAGTTTGGGGGAGATATCCGTTATGACACCGGCATCTTCACTCTTTCAGTGTTGATTGCCGTGACGGTTGCCTATGTGGCGCTATTATTGCTTTATATGACGCGCCATGTCGACAAAAAACGCATTTTAATCCCTGTCGCGACATTGATGGGCTTAGCCGTATCAGCGATGCATTACGTAGGCATGCTCGGAACGACATTTTGTATCCCGGCTGATTCCACTACCGTTTTATCAAATGACCCGATCACGTCGAACATCTTGAGTGAAGTGGCGATTCCAATCTTTATTTTAATCATCTTGATTACGGGACTCTACATCCACTTGGAACGACGCGCACTTCAAATGATGGCCTATACGGACCATTTGACGGGACTGCACAATCGGCGCTGGCTTGACCATCACATGATGAAGGTGGATGGACAATACAACCGCTCGAAACAAACGATGGCGATGGCGTTGATTGATTTAGACGGCTATAAGTGGATTAACGACACATTCGGTTTTGATCAAGGGGATACGATCATTCGTCAGTTTGCAGATCGGATTAAAGAAATCCTCGGCGAAGAGGAAGCCTGTATCCGCTACAACGGAACACAATTTTTCTTGATTAAACAAGTCGATACGGAACAACTTGAGGGTTCATTTAATCAGGTGCTCGAGCAAATCCGTCAACCGATGCTCCTTGAAAATCAAGAGATTCATTTAACTGCGACGATTGGTGTCATCTTGCCGAATCCGGAAGAAACGTTAGAGATGCGGATTGGTCAGATGGAGAGTGCCTTACGGGCTGGAAAAAATGAAGGGCGCGATCGGTTTGTTTTATATGATGAATTGATTCACTCGGATCGACGGGAACAGTTGATTGTCGGTTCACTCCGAAAGGCGATGACCGATTACAAAGAATTTAATCTCGTCTATCAGCCGAAGATTGCGTTAGCGACAGGGAAGGTCGAACAAGCAGAGGTCCTGATTCGGTGGAACCATCCGAAACTCGGCTTCATCTCACCGGCCGAGTTCATTCCGATTGCTGAAAAGTACAGTTTGATTCATCGACTGACGGAATGGGTCTTGAAGGAGACGGTTCACCAGATGGAGTTGTGGAAAAAGGAGGATCATTTCATTCGTCAAGTGTCGGTCAACTTATCAGCGATGCACTTCCGGTCGGAGTCTCATAATTCAATGATTAAAGAGATTGTCCATCATTCACTCGAACGCGGGGGAGAGCTTCATCTTCAACTCGAAATTACGGAGACCTCTGTCATGGAAAACTTGGAACGGGCCCTGATGATGCTTGGTGAACTGAAACAGTTGAGTCTGACGATTGCTTTGGATGACTTCGGAACAGGGTTATCTTCACTGACCCACTTGAAGCACTTACCAATCGATATCTTAAAGATTGATAAATCGTTCATCGATGAGGTTCCGCATGACGAGCGGGGCACGGCCATCACGGAAATGATCATTCAATTAGCGAAAAGTCTCGGAATTGAGGTCGTGGCGGAAGGTGTCGAAACACTCGAACAGCACGAATTTTTAAAACGCCTCGGCTGTGATTATGGACAAGGGTATTATTATAGCCGTCCGATGAACGTCAAGGACTTGGATCAGCAGACGATTGAGCGCACAGTACGTGATGTCGGCTAAAAAAATGTTGTTTTTTAAATCCAATCACGGATTGGTTACGTAAGCTAGATAAGCACGCCGGCATGATGCGTGCGAAGATATGGGGGACGAAAAACGTATTGGTAGTAGGTTGATCGGGAGGAAAAACCTACTCGACTCGTGTACGATGCAGACAGAACTCTAGTACATTTTATAGATGACCGTGACTCTGTAATCAACGCAGCCTCTGTCTGTCCAACTATTACAAAAGGCAGCTTCCACAAGGGAGGCTGCCTTTTTTGTACTTACCGATTCGGTGTCAACTGACAGCCGGTATGATCGGTCACAAGAACATTCGTATTGAAGTATTGTCCGTCGCTTTTTAAAATCAGTGATTTTGATTCTTCTTTATAATCGAGTGTCATGTCTTGATCGAGAAAGTGACTCGACCAACGTTTGACGAGGACGGGACCGACATTTGAATCAATCGTCATATCTTCGTCAGTCGCCGACTCGACGAAACGGATACTGAAGATACCGGAGTTTCCACAACCGCATCCTTCTGTGTCGTAATAAAGATGAAGCTGTCCTTTGATGTCACCGCGCAATTGTTCAATCCGGTCAAGTGCGGGACCTGTAAATGTGATGTTCATGACAATCACTCCTTTGTCTCCAGTATACGCGTGTTTCAAACAGAAATAACGTTACTTGCTCACATGGATTTGCCGACGCATCCGGACGAGTAAGAAGACGTATCCTGCAAGAAGGACGACGACGCTACCGAGGACGACCGTATCAACGAGACCGTCATCTGATTTAAAGTTGATTGCGATATAGGCCCAAACGAAGACGAGCGGATAAATCGGATCGCGGTTCGCAAACATAAAGATGAGTGCGACAATGACACCTACCGGAAGCATGATCATCGTCCAACCGGCGTCACCGATGCCGAGCAACTTCGTGATGCCTTGCGTCTGCATGACGATGAAGACGTTAACGATTGTCGCGACCGAGACCCAGCCGATGTAAAGGGAGAACGGGACTTTAAAACGAAGGGCTTTTGTTTCGCGATCGACCTTCGAGTAGATGACCATCAAAGAAGCGAGTAGACCAATCATGACGGCGAGCGTCAATGGGAAAAGTTTGTAAGCGAATGTGACGATCCAAGCGGCATTAAAGAGACAACTAATCAAAAACCAAGGACCGATTTTTTTTGCGATTTCATGTTCTTTGAACTTTGGGATGGTCTGTAAAATCAACCAAACAAGTAAAACACCATAAATGAGTCCCCAAATCGAGAACGCATACCCGGCAGGTTTGAACAACGTCGGAATCGTGTCGGAAATACGACCGGTTTTCCCACCGTCGAGTGCGTTAACTGTTACAGCAAAGATGAAACCAAGCCAGTTCAACCAAATCCATTTATTTTTCAATAGAAAAACCTCCTTTAATCTCTAAAGAAGGTTTACCCTGAATCTTTCAGTTTTAGACATTAGTGTCGGCTTGTCGGATTCAAGAATGACATGCCAATCGCCGGATTCCCGGTGTGTGAGCCGAGGACAGGCGTAAGGTCGTCAATACGAATCGAGACATCGAAGCGCGCCTCGAGTTTTACCTTCCATTCCCGTGCTAAGTCGTACGCTGTGGCATGAAACAGTGAAATATCCGTTACGTCACCACGTTCAAGGATTTCGACGAGATGATCATAAATTTTGGAGTGCGCTTTCTTGAAGGTCCGAACCGTCTGGTAAGGAACGATTTTGCCCTCCTCGAAGTGGAAGAGCGGGCGTAATTGAAGTAAATTACCGACGAAAGCTTTCGTCGATGAAATGCGACCGCCAGCTTGCAACTGTTTTAAGTTTTCGACGGTAAATTCGATGTGATGATCGAACCGTCGTTTTAAAATCATCTGTTCGATTTGTTCAATCGCAACTCCTTGTTCTGCTAACTGGATCGCTTCCGCAAGTAATTGTCCTGCTGGATAGATACCGCAACGGGAATCAATCGCAATCAGACGAAAACCAGCAATTTCTGCTCCTTGAATGGAAGCATTATACGTACCGCTCAGTTCGCTCGATAAATGAACGGCAAATCCGAAGTCATAGTCTGCTTTTAGTTTTTCATAGTGTTCCGTAAAAGTCCCAATCGAAGGTTGACTCGTCGTGACCTTATGACCGGCATCGATCCAGCTATAGACAGTCTCAGCATTGACATCGACACCGTCGATAAAACTTTCACCATCCTTCATGACAAGTAACGGGACGATCGTTAAGTCTTGATGGTCGACGATTGAGTTTGGCACAATCGTCGTACTGTCTGTAATCCAAGCAATGCGCATCGTGAATTCCTCCTCATTTTAGTACCTGATATTAATTGTAGGTGTAAGCGTTACCGGTGTCAAACCTTCCTGAAAAAAGTGAGTAATTTCCCTTGCTAAAAAAAGTCAGTACGCTATAATCGGTACGTGATTAGTAAACTTTCAGTCGTCTTATACTAAACTCAGGAACAGTATGGGAGAGGAGGGCGTAAAGTGCGTACGATTGGCAATAAAATTAAAAACTTGCGTCTTCAAAAAGGATTGACACAAGAAGAGCTCGGGGAAAGAACCGATTTAAGTAAGGGATATATTTCGCAAATCGAGCGAGAGATCAGTTCTCCCTCGATTGAGACATTATTTAGCCTCCTTGAAGTATTAGGCATCTCAGCAAGAGACTTTTTCGATGAGGAGGCGCTGAATCAGAAAGTCGTTTATACACGAGACGATGTCACGAGTTATGCCGATGAGGAACGAGGGTACCACGTCACCTGGTTGATTCCGGAGTCGAATGAAAAAGAAATGGAACCGGTCCTGTTGACGCTTGCTGCGAACAGTTCATTTAAAGCTTATGAACCGTCCGGATCGGAAACATTCGTTTATGTCCTCCAAGGTAACGTGACACTCGCACTCGGTCGACAAATATTCCGGGCGAAACAAGGTGAGACGTTCTACTATAAAGCGTCAGAAATCCATCAACTACGAAACGAGTCAGCGACGGAGGCGAAACTTCTCGTCACAGCAACCGACTCGTATCTTTAAGGAGGAACTAAAGTGACAACGAATACGATCATTCAATTCAAAGAAGTATCAAAACAGTTTGACGACCAAACCGTCCTCGACGGTGTCAGCTTCGAAATCGAGCGGGGGAAGTTCTACACATTGCTCGGCCCATCCGGTTGCGGTAAAACGACAGTCCTGCGCTTAATTGCCGGTTTTACGGAAGCGACAGCGGGTGAAATCATCTTCAACGGAAAACGGATTAACGATGTTCCGGCGAACAAACGTCAAGTCAATACGGTTTTCCAGGATTATGCCTTGTTCCCGCACTTAAACGTCTTCGAGAACATCGCCTTCGGCCTTCGAATCAAAAAGGTCAAAGAAGCAGACATTAAGCAACGTGTCCTTGATGCGTTGAAGTTCGTTAACTTATCAGGCTACGAAAAACGTGAAATCACAGAGATGTCGGGTGGACAACGTCAACGTGTCGCGATTGCCCGGGCAATCGTTAATGAACCGGAAGTGATTTTACTGGACGAACCCTTGTCAGCACTCGATTTGAAGTTGCGGACGGAGATGCAATACGAGCTGCGCGACTTACAGCGTCGTCTTGGGATTACGTTCATCTTCGTCACGCATGATCAAGAAGAAGCGCTGGCGATGTCGGATGAAATTTTTGTCTTAAATCATGGTTCGATCCAACAATCGGGGACACCGACCGACATTTATGATGAACCGATCAACCGCTTCGTCGCCGACTTCATCGGTGAGTCGAACATCATTCCGGGACGGATGTTAAACGATTACCTCGTCTCGTTCGCAGAAAAAGAATTCGAATGTGTCGACCGTGGACTTGAATTGAATGAACCGGTCGAAATCGTCATCCGTCCAGAAGACTTAGAAATCACGCATGTCGCCCAAGGGAAGCTGCGGGTGACGGTCGATTCGCAACTCTTCCGTGGCGTCCATTATGAAATCGCCTGTATCGATGAAGTCGGAAATGAGTGGCTCGTCCACAGTACGAAAAAAGCGACGGTCGGTGAGCATATCGGTCTGACATTTGATCCAGAAGCGATTCACGTCATGCGTCTGAATGAGACGGAAGAAGACTTTGATAAACGGCTTGAATCGTACGATGGGGTGTTATGATGCAAAAAACACGTAACTGGTACCTGATTCCCTATACATTTTGGATTGCCTTATTCGTCATCGCTCCAATCGTACTTGTCGTCTATTATTCGTTCCTTGATTTAGATGGAAACTTCTCGTTCGTCAACTATCAGAATTTCTTTACCTCGACGTATTTGACGATGACGCTCAGTTCATTTTGGTATGCCTTTTTAATCACGTTGTTTTCGCTTGCGATCGGTTATCCGACAGCCTATTTATTGACGAAAACGAAGCATAAACAACTTTGGTTGCTCTTGATCATCTTACCGACCTGGATCAACCTGCTGCTGAAAGCCTATGCCTTCATCGGACTGTTCAGCACGTACGGACTCGCGAACCAAACGCTTGAAGCGATTGGCATCGGACGGAAGCAAATCCTGTTCACGGACTTCAGCTTCGTCTTCGTGTCGGTCTACATCTTCATCCCGTTCATGATTTTGCCGATTTTTAATGCCATCGAAAAGTTAAGTCCGTCGCTCGTCTTTGCGGCACGTGACTTAGGGGCATCGAACTTTACGACATTTCGTCGTGTCGTCTTCCCATTGACGATTGATGGTGTGAAGTCAGGCTGTCAACTTGTCTTCATCCCGGCGTTATCACTCTTCATGATTACCCGCCTGATTGCCGGGAACCGTGTCATCACGCTCGGTACAGCAATTGAACAACAATTTCTTGTCACCCAAAACTGGGGGATGGGTGCGACGATCGCCGTCTTCTTGATCATCGCGATGGCCATCATTCTCGCCTTGACGAGTACAAAACGGAAGAAAGGAGCGACGACATGATGAAACGGTTTAAACTGGCAAACCTATATTTGATTGGTGTCTTCATCGTCTTGTATGCTCCAATCTTCTATCTCGCATTCTATTCGTTCAACAGTGCAGATAACATGACGAACTTTGATTCCTTCACGTGGGATTGGTATAAGGAAGTCTTTCAAGATTCACGCCTCTTGATCATCGTCTTGAATACACTCGTTATCGCCTTGCTCTCAGCAGCGATCTCGACGATTGTCGGCGTGTTCGGTGCAATTGGAATTCAAGCAGTTCGGAAAAAGCGGATTGAAACGTCGCTCCTGACACTTAATAGTATTTTGATTGTCAGTCCGGACGTCATCATCGGAGCATCGTTCTTAATCTTCTTTACGATGCTCGGGATTCAACTTGGCTTTACATCCGTCTTACTGTCGCACATCGCGTTTTCTGTCCCGATCGTCGTCATCCTTGTCTTGCCGAAACTGCAAGAGATGAGCCCGACGCTCGTCGATGCGGCACGTGATTTAGGGGCAAGTCGTTTGGACGTCCTGACGAAAGTCATCTTGCCGTACATCACACCGGGGATCTTTGCCGGATTCTTTACGGCACTGACGTACTCACTCGATGATTTTGCTGTGACATTTTTCGTGACGGGGAATGGGTTTACGACCTTATCCGTTGAAATCTATTCATTGGCACGCCAAGGGATTTCGATGAAAATCAATGCCTTGTCGACCGTCATCTTCTTATTTACGTTCTTACTTGTCATCGGCTACTATTTCTTGAACCAACGTTCTGTAGCGAAGTTGTCACGACCGGAGGTGAAATGACCGTTGAAAAAATTAATCCAATTGTTCGTAACGATTTTTCTAATCTCGGGCGTCATCCTGTTTGCTTTGAACCGCTTAAACGCGACACAAGGCTATTCCGGGGGAAATGTCTTGAATATTTACAACTGGGGGGATTACATCGACCCGGACTTAATCGATCAGTTTGAAGAAGAGTCAGGAATTAAAGTCGTCTATCAGACATTCGACTCGAACGAAGCGATGTTGACGAAGATTGAGCAAGGAGGGACGACGTATGATATCGCCGTTCCTTCAGATTATGCGATTGCGAAGATGATTGAAGAAGATCTCGTCATCCCGATTGATCAATCGAAAATTCCGAATCTCAAGCATATCGATGATCGTTTCCTTGATTTGCCGTTCGACCCGGGCAATCAGTATTCGATCCCGTATTTTTGGGGGACGGTCGGCATCGTCTACAATCAAAAACTGCTTGATGGAAAAGAACCAACGAGTTGGAAAGATTTATGGGACCCTGCCTTTAAAAATCAAATCTTATTAGCGGACGGAGCCCGTGAAGTGATGGGGATGAGTCTAAACAGTCTCGGTTATTCCTTGAACGAAACGGACGAAGACAAGCTCCAGGAAGCAAAAGCGAACTTGATGGACCTGACGCCGAACGTCAAAGCGATCGTTGGAGATGAAATCAAGCTACTGCTCGCAAACGAAGAAGCCGGGATCGGGGTCGTCTGGTCCGGTGATGCCAATGAAATCATGAGTGAAAATGAAGACTTGAACTACGTCATCCCGTCAGAAGGATCGAACGTTTGGTTTGATAATGTCGTCATTCCAAAAACGGCGGAAAACGTCGAAGGGGCACATGCGTTCATCAACTTCATGTTGCGCCCGGACATCGCTGCGAAGAATACGGATTATGTCGGCTACTCGACACCGAACAAAGATGCTTTAAAGCTCCTCGACGCAGAGGTACGGGAAGACGAACGGTTCTATCCGGATAAAGCTGTGACGGATACACTCGAAGTCTACAAAAACTTGGGGAAAAAGATGCTTGCCCATTACAATGAATTATTCTTAGAGTTTAAAATGCATAAAAAATAACAAAGGACTGGTATCCCACGGATACCAGCCTTTTTTAAAATATTTTTCTAAAAAATGTATGGAAGATGAGTATTTTTTGAGAAATGGGGGAATGAGTTATTTAACAAAGCATTTTTAGGAGGTAACACCATGAAACGAATCTTAGGACTTATCTTAACAGCAGCTCTTGCCGTCAGCGTCGTGTCAGGCACTTCATATAATCAATCAGCAGAAGCAACGAAACCAACGGATGTCAATTGGCTTCAACATATTAAGAAGAACGCCGGTTATGCTAAGTCACTCGACAAAAACGTTAAACTTAACCGAACGACACTCGCACAGGTACATAGTGCATATAAAGGTGAAAAAAATTCGAACTGGTGCCAAAGTGGTAACGGGCTTATGACACCCGATCGTTCCGTTCATTATTGTTCGACGTACGGAGTAAAAGACAGTAAAGCAAAAGTTTCAGCAATCGTATATGATCCGAAAATGGTCAAACGCACGATTTCTGTCAAGGAAGTAAAAAAAGCGTATCCAACTGCTAAACTTGATCCAATGTTCAACACGATGACCGTTTCAGCGAAAAAGGTCAACATTTATCTAAATTTAAATTCTGACCGTACACAAGTCATGTCAATTCTAGTAAAATATAACTAATGAGAAAAAGGATGACCTTATAGGCCATCCTTTTTATTTAACCTTTTTATAGACCGGCACGAGATGGTCGTAGGTATTTCGAATCAATTCAAGTAATGCATCATGGGACATTGTGCTGACTTTTTGGGCGGAAACATGCCGTCCGATTAAAAATTCAGCTTTTTTTACATCACGAAAACGAACTAATCCTTGTTCAAGGTTTGCATCAGTCACACGAACTGCTTCTTTTTTCATGTGATCGTAGGAAATGACGAAGTCCTCCGGTAAGTCCTGTAACAAATTTTGTTGCTCGAGAAGTTGTGTCGCGTATTGTTGTTTATTAGGAAGCTCGTAGATATAAGCGAGCCAAATGAACAAATGATCATCAAAGAGTCCGACTTGGAAATGCGGATGTTTTTTATAACCACGTTTGTTTGGAGAAAACGCCATCCACGTATCATTAGGCGGGTTTACCTTGCGTCTTGCATGTTGTGCGATGTGCACATACATATCCTCTGCGAGATTGACTGTCAAATCGGGTGAGACTTCAGCGCCAATCTGCCGGAAAACAGGTTGTATCCGTTCCCGGATCGCTTCCATCCGGTTTTCTAACCCTTCGATTTCAAACGTTTCGAAGGCTTCCTTTGTAAATTGAGTACTCATGTATTCATCACCTCTGTTTACATTGTAACAAATCCGTCTAGGAAAAAGAGCGTTTGAAGATTTTCTTAGGTGCAATGCAGTACACTTAAAAAAATAAAAATTTTTTAGGAAGGGGAACTCAACGTGCGTCGTTTTCAACAATACCTCCTTCGAAGCTGGGTCGTGTTCTTTATCGTCGTGATTGTCATTGATCTTATCGCGAGAGCAGACGGATACAGCCTCAGCATCGATTACTTTACATTCTTTTTGGTAGTAGCGTTATCGACGATTTTCGTCGTCGACCCGGTTCGTCGAAGACATATGAGTTTTACGTTCCACTTTGGTTTTGTCCTGTATACCTTTTTAACATACGGATTGTTATCAGCGATTTGTGTCGGACAATTGACGATGCTGATTTACCAATTGCGTTCATTTCATACGGCAATCGGACGACGGCGTATGCTGCACAATTATCCATTCAACGTCACGCTTGAACTCTTATTGATTTTGCCGGCAGGTTTAGCCTACAATGCGCTCGGTGGAACACACGGTCCGGATTTTTCACTCATCGGGAATATCGTACCGCTCGTGACGATGGTCGTCATCATGTGGGTCGTCCTTTTGTTCCAATATACATTGTCGAACTTCTTACTCGGAGAGAATATCCCGAGCAGCGTCATGATCCCGTTGCTACGTTTTGAAGCAGTCGTCATTACGGCAGAACTGTTATTTGGAGTTTTTAGTACCTTGATGGCCCAAAACAATGGAATCAGTGCATTGGTCATGACGGCATTTGCATTATTCATCATCAAACGTGCGCTCGGCAGCTCAGTTCATGCGAGTGACCGGATTGAACACTGGGAACAGATTGAGCGTCTAAAAGAAGCAGCGTGGCAGGACGGGGATTCCCAGTTCATCATCGAACGCTACTTAAAACAACTCAATCAATTCGTTAAACCTGACATCGCCTGGATAAAGTTTGATTTTGGAGAAGGAAAGACAGTCTATTATTCGCTGAAAGATGGACGGAAATTAAAAGCGGATCACGTCGAAGGAATCATCATCGAAGAATTGATTGAAAAAGAGGAAGTTCTCCTTTACGGCATGCAACAGGAGTGGGACATTCGCCTCTACGATTGTCTTCCTGAAGAAACACAATCGATTTTGTTCATCAAACCGGAAGCGACGGAAACCATCAATTGCTCGTTATTTTTAGCATCGGAAGCAAGTGGTGAATTCACGACAGATTTTGGTTATGAGCTGTATCGTGCATTACGTGTGTTGTCCTGGGCCGTTGAACGGGCCCAAGAACGACAACATCTTTTAATCGATAGCCGGACAGACGCCATGACAAAATTACCGAACTACCGTGCCTTGCAAGAGTGGGGCGATCGACGAATCAAGCAAAAGGATTTGTATCCGTTCTCGGCATTGATGATCGACTTGGATCACTTCAAGCAAATCAATGATACCCATGGTCACGAAATCGGAGATGTTGTATTGTTCGAGGTCGCTAAACTCTTGATGCAGGCGACACGCATCACAGACCTTGTCGCGCGGTACGGTGGGGAAGAGTTCGTCGTGTTATTACCGAATACGGACATCGAATCGGCACGAATCGTTGCAGAGCGCATCCGTGAGACGCTACACGCCAATCCAATCGAAGTATCCGGTCATTCGTTAGAAATCACCGCAAGCATCGGAATCGATACGCTGAAAGAGTTAGGCGATCTTGCGAGCCTGATTCGAAATGCAGACCGTGCGATGTACGTAGGGGCTAAATTCCAGGGGCGTGACCGCGTTGCGTCATACCAAGAGTGGAAAGAAAAAGTAATTTAATATAACGGTGCTGACTCATATGTGTAGCCAAAACAATCTTTTTGACAGACGTTTTCGTTCTACATCAAATCAAATGGCCGATGCTTCCATCTTTTCACGGAAGCATCGGCCACTACTATTAAACATGAAACAGACCAGTCGAGGCGTCGACTGGGCTGTTTAGCGTGTGAACTATAAAATAGGAAGAAAATGAATGCACTAGACTGATTATTGCGCTTGTTGGTTACTCATACGGATTTCACTCTCGATCGCATGAATAGCGGCTGACCATGAACCATAGCGGTGGAGCAATGCTTTTGTAGAGGGTTTGTTGTTTCGCTTCGCCCACTCACGGTAAGCTTCAAAAGACAATGAGAATCCGACTTCTTCAATTGCTTGTCGAAGTGATGCCGCAAGCTCTGCTTTCGAATACGTGACGCTTGCTTCGAGTCCTGCTGCTGTACAGGCATCATGCCAAGAACCAAACATCTTCACGATATGATAGTGGCTCGGTGCATGGTGGACCGATTTCCGCCAAATTTGGTACTTCTTCAAGGTAATCGTCGAACCGACATCTTTCGCGTACCGGTGGAAAGATTTCAGAATTTCATCTTTCGTATATTTCGGTGCCCGCTCCAGCTCTTCCGGTTGCTGATCGATATGCCATTCAAAACCTGCGGCAGATAAAGCTTCCGGCCACGAACCGAATTGGCGGATGATGTTTTCAGGCAATGGCCAACCATGGACAACGGCATAGCGGCGGTAGATCGTCCGGCGTGGCCGGTCTTGAATCAGTTCGCCGACTGCACGGATGGCTTCAATCATCTCGATTTGTTCTTCTGTGAATGTTTGTTGACTCGTCAGTACACGTTGCTTCAAAGATGAGTCCTCCTTCCTAAATAATCGTAGTGTTGAGGCAAAAGTCCTCTATATAGAATGTATCGGCACTTTTTCATTAAATCTGAAGAATTACCGCGAATTATTGTAAAAAAAAGTGAATTTAGTTTCTTCTGCATAAGTATAAATGGAAGTAATACAAATGAAAACAGAATGTTACCACTTTTTAATCAATATCTAAAAAACAGTACATTCGCCTCATATGGAAAAAAAGACCAGACCCGCGTAAAGCGAGGCTGGCCTTTAAAGATCTTGTATCCTTATTTTCCTTCGATGTAAGTCCATTTGAACGAAGTATCCGCTCCGACTTTATGGTTGACGATTCCTTTAACGTAAGGTTTACGTAAGAGGGAAGCTCCACGTTGGTACATGACAGAGATTGCTTGATCGTCTTCGAGTAAGACTTTTTCAGCATCCTTCAGTGACTGCCAGCGTGTTTCGGCATTCGCGTCTTTCATTGCAGATTTGATGAGTGAATCGTACTTGTCGCTTGAGTAACCACCACGGTTATACGGTCCACCAGTCATCCACATGTCGAGGAATGTCATTGGATCCTGATAGTCAGGTCCCCAACCAGCGAATGAAAGTTCGAATTCACCTTTCGATTCAAGTTCTAATTTGTTTTTGAATGGCTGCTGCTTGATTGTTACTTCAAGACCTGGAAGGTTTTTCTCCCATTCACCTTTGAGGTATTCAGAGATTTTTTTCGAGTTGTCATCATCATATGAGAGAAGCTCGAGTTTAACTTTGTCTTTGCCTTCTGCTTTTAGACCTTTCTCAAATGATGCTTTTGCAGATGAAGCATCAAATGAACCGAAGCCTTCGTTGCCGTCGCGGAAGTCTTTTCCGTCTGGACCATTTGCGAATTCTTGCGGGACATAGTAGTATGCCGGGATTGAGCCGTTGTTTAAGAGGACTTTCGCCATCTGTTCTTTGTCATATCCTGAGTCGATCGCTTTACGGATATCTTTATTTTTGAGCAATTCGTTTTTGAAGTTCATTTGGATATAGTACATCGATGCATCGAGACGTGTTTGGAAATCTTCATCATCTTTATATTGATCGACGAATTCGCTTGTCAAACCGACTGTATCGATGTCACCTTTTTCATACAAGTTGACAGCCGTTGAAACTTCTTTAACGACTTTGTAGTTAACTTCTTCAAGTTTAACTGCGTCAGCATCCCAATACTGGTCGTTCTTTTTGTACGACCAACCGACTTCTGTTTTCCAGTCCGTTAGTTGGAATGGACCGTTGTAAAGGAAGTTCTCAGGATCCTTCGCGAAGTCTTTTCCTTTTTCTTCAACGAATTCCTGTTTAAGCGGCATGAATGAACCGAATCCAGTCAAGGCTTTGAAGTAGTCTGCAGGTTGTGTCAACTTAACTTCGAGTGTCTTGTCATCCACTGCTTTGACACCGACATCTTCCGCTTTCCCTTTACCAGTGTTGTAGCCTTCCGCTCCATCGATGACATACATGATATAAGCATATTGCGAACCGCTATCAGGATCGAGGACACGTTTCCAAGCATATTCGAAGTCTTTTGCTGTGACATCGCTGCCGTCAGACCATTTTGAATCGCGTAATTTGAATGTGTATGTAAGTCCATCTTCCGAGACGTCAACACTTTCTGCAACACCTGGTGTTGGCTCTTGGTTTTCATCAAGACGGAAGAGACCTTCTTGAACGTTGTTTAAAACTGTGAAAGAAACAGAGTCTGTCGCGACTGTCGGGCTAAGTGCCGGGATGTCTGATCCGCTTGTTAAATTCAAGACTTGCTTGTCATCTGATTTTGCAGTGTCTTTCGAGCCGGATGTGTCTTTCGAGTCATCTGTTGATGAACAAGCTGCCAAGCTTGATCCTGCGATTGTTAGTGCACCAACGAGTGCGAGTGTTTTTTTCTTCTTCATAATGATAAGTTCCCTCCCAAGAATAAATATATATGATGATAAAATGAGTACCCGATAGTTAGAGCGATCCGGTGTCCTATGAAAAAAATAAGAGGGGTCATCGCCTTTTACTTTTGTTGAAGGAAAGCACCGGATCAACTTGTTTCTAATAATAAATACAATATTCAGAAAAATCAATAGAATATTTTCAGATTATTTCAAAAACATTAAAAATATGAGCAATACCAAGGTTTTTTATGTGAAAAAAATTTTTGAAAGGATAAAATTGGTAGCGATAAAATGATTGTAAAATTAAAAAACACGCTACATCCGTAACGTGGTCAGCGTGTAGACAAAGTGATATCGGAAGATGAAAGCGTCTTTTTTCGTTGCTTTCCTCGGGCGAGGCGCAAGCCGTTGCTCCTTGATCCTAACAGACAAGGAGCAGGGTCTTGCCTGCCTCTGAACGTGCGTTAAAAACGCACTTTTTCCCGTAGGAGGTGACGCTTTTCAGGTAACATCGTGACGGAAAGCCGAGCATGCGGACGGTTTAGAGCGCAATCCGTCTCGAATCGCTTAGAACCGCGAACTTTGACTCTCGTTATAGCATATTCACTCTTCATAAGAGTTTGTCTACATTGAAACAGGCTACATCAGTAGCGTGTTTTTCTTTTTAATCAAGTGATTTTACGTAGTTTAAGGCTTCAGAAACATGATCTTTAACTTTAACGCTCCGCCATTCTTGGATTAATTCACCCGCCTCATCAACTAAAAACGTTGAACGGACGATCCCATAATATTCCTTACCGTAGTTCTTTTTGAGTTGCCAGACCCCATACTGTTCGCAGACCGTATGATCGACATCAGAGAGAAGTTGAAACGGAAGTTCATATTTTGAGATAAAGTTTTGATGCCGTTTTTGACTGTCGGCGGAGATTCCGAGGATGACGGTATTTTCAGCCGCGAAGGCGTCCGTCGCGTCACGGAAGTCACAGGCTTCCGTCGTACAACCCGGTGTCGAGTCTTTCGGATAGAAGTAGAGAATGACTTTCTTACCACGATAATCGGCGAGTGAAATGTCTTCGCCTGTAGCGTTCGGTAACGTAAATGTCGGTGCGTTCATAAAAGAGTCCTCCTTTAACCTAGTTCCATGTTCAGTTGATCAGCGTATTTTCCGAGTTTCTTTTGTAAGCTTTCCTTTAATGGGTCAAGTGCGATTAAATATTTTTCATAGTCTGTTCCGGCCTTCGCAGTTTTGAGTAATAGATCTTGTTCATCGACATACCAGTCCGCGTAATCGGAATAGTAATCGACTAATACTTCGGGATTGCCTTCGTTGCCGAGTGCCATACCGTAAATCATTAAGATGTTACTGTTCATCTCGAGTGCCATATAGTCGGTCTGGGCATTGACGCGTGTGAACACTTTATCCTGTTCATCTTCCGGTGTGTTCCCGACGGCTTCTGCTGCTTTGGCATTGACGCCGTATTCGTCTGCATTAAATGAATCAAACATCTCAGCGAGCGTCGTGAAGACGGCTGGTTCAAAGGTCGTTGGTGCGATGACAGCTTTCCATTCCCCATCTTTTTTCAGGAATAACTTCGACGCACGGTTCGGGAGCGCTGATCCATCCGCATCATTGAACTCGTGGATGATATAGGCGACGTCGCCTTGTTGGAAGCTTTTAACGATCTTGCCAGGCGTGACGTTCAGGTTTTTAGCACCAATCGTTGCTGCGCGTAACGGTTCGGACTCACCCGTGTACTCAATCTTAGCGAGTGCTTTTGCATCAGCTGATCCCGTTTTCCCTAACGTATCTTGATAGGCTTGATAGACATCAAGAACGGCTTGGTCAGCTTGCGCGACTTGTTTCGTTTCCGTCGTCTTCGGGGATTCAGTATCTGTAGAGGAAGTGGAATCGTTCCCACATCCGACTAACAGAATGCTCGTTGATAGTAGAGCTGTGATTAATCGTTTCATATAGGACCTCCTAAATCAGAATCAACAGGAATGATGGAATGAAGTGTTTACTGTCTTCACCATACAGGATATTCGCTTTTTTGAGTAGGAAATAGGTACACTAGTCTAAAGGGGAGTGGATAAAACATGAAAATTCATGTAACGGATGAAGCATTACAATACTTTAAAGATGAGATGGAAGCGAAGGAAGGCGACACGATTCGCTTT
The DNA here is from genome assembly GCF_018618705.1 of Exiguobacterium sp. H66. Lineage (NCBI taxonomy): Bacteria > Bacillati > Bacillota > Bacilli > Caryophanales > Exiguobacterium > Exiguobacterium sp. H66. The sequence goes on along the minus strand of NZ_JACSMQ010000002.1, from coordinate 407,495 downwards.
TTCGCGAAATACGGCGGATCGACGGATTTGACACAAGGGTTTTCGGTCGGTGTCCATATGGAAGAAGTCGAACGGGCAGCTGTTGAAGAAGTCGTGGACGGGATTCATTTCGTCGTCTCTGATCAAGATGAGTGGTTGTTCCAGGAGCAGGACGTCAAGGTCTCAATCCAAAACGAAGAGATCGTCTTTTCCCAAGCAACTGAATAATTCGAGCGAAACGTGAGCGGGAGAACGCAGCCTGCTCATTTTTTTTGACTAGAATAATTGTAAGCGGCGTCATGCTTCTGTACAATGGAGAATGTAAGCGATTAAAAGTATGTATAAAGGGGGAATAGAGATGATTCCGTACAAACACGAACCATTCACGGACTTCTCACAAGAAGCGAACAAGAAAGCGTTCGAGGAGGCACTTGTACTCGTATCGCAAGAGCTAGGAAAAGATTATCCGCTCGTCATCGGGGGCAAACATGTGACGACGGAAGATAAAATCGTTTCGGTCAATCCGGCAAACAAAGAAGAGATCGTCGGACGTGTCTCAAAAGCGACACAAGCACACGCAGAGGATGCGATGCAGGCAGCTGTCACAGCATTCGAAACGTGGAAATTCGTCAATCCGAGTGTTCGTGCGGACGTCCTGTTCAAAGCAGCGAACATCATCCGGAAACGCAAACATGAATTCTCGGCGTACCTCGTCAAAGAAGCTGGGAAACCATGGAACGAAGCAGATGCGGATACAGCAGAAGCAATCGATTTCCTTGAATATTATGCACGTCAGATGCTCGTCTTAAAAGACGGCAAAAAAGTCGAGAGTCGTCCGGGTGAATACAACCGTTACGATTACATCCCGCTCGGTGTCGGCGTCATCATCTCACCATGGAACTTCCCACTCGCGATCATGGCAGGGACTGCGGTTGCGGCAATCGTCGCCGGAAACCCGATTCTCTTGAAACCGGCATCGACGACACCTGTCGTCGCTGCTAAATTCGTTGAAGTCATGGAGCAGGCAGGTCTTCCGGCTGGCGTCTTGAACTTCATCCCGGGACCAGGGGCAGAAGTCGGGGATTACCTCGTCGACCACCCGAAAACACGTTTCATCAGCTTCACAGGATCACGTGATGTCGGTCTCCGGATTAACGAACGTGCTTCGAAATTAAATGACGGTCAAATCTGGCTCAAACGTGTCATCGCAGAGATGGGCGGAAAAGACACGATGGTCATCGATGAGTCAGCCGATCTTGATTACGCGGCAGACATGATCACAAAAGCAGCATTCGGCTTCTCCGGTCAAAAATGTTCAGCGTGTTCACGTGTCGTCGCACTCGACTCCGTCTACGACGAGTTACTCGAAAAAGTTGTTGCGAATACAGCAAAACTGAGCATCGGGAACCCGGTCGACGTGACGAACAACGTCGGTCCTGTCATCGATGCAGCGGCATTCAAAAAAATCACGTCGTACTTCGATATCGCAAAACAAGAAGGACGGATTGCAGCAGGCGGAACGGCTGACGATTCAACAGGCTTCTTCGTCGCACCAACGGTCGTCGCGGACGTTCAACCGACGGATCGTTTGATGCAAGAAGAAATCTTCGGACCGGTCGTTGCATTCACGAAAGCAAAAGACTTCAAAGAAGCAATCGCGATCGCGAACAACACGGAGTACGGTTTGACAGGGGCAGTCATCACACAAGACCGGACAAACCAAGAGTACGCACGGGCGAACTTCCATGTCGGGAACCTCTATTTCAACCGTGGTTGTACAGGCGCAATCGTCGGGTACCAACCGTTTGGTGGCTTCAACATGTCAGGAACGGATTCAAAAGCCGGTGGACCGGATTATTTAACACTCCACTTGCAAGCAAAAACGACTTCAGAAATGTTCTGAATTAGTGTTTAATAGATGAAACGGGTATGCGACCTGCATATCCGTTTTTTTTATACACCATAGAAAAGGGGGAGCAAGGATGAACGGAATGTGGTTAGCGATTTTACTGTATCTCGGTCTGATGGTGACGCTTGGCGTGATGGCGTATTACCGGACGAAAAACATGAATGATTATATGCTTGGAGGACGTACGATCGGGCCCGTCGTCACTGCACTCTCAGCCGGAGCAAGCGATATGAGCGGGTGGTTGTTGATGGGATTGCCGGGTGCGATGTTTGCAACTGGTCTGTCCAGTGGATGGATCGTGATCGGCCTATTGCTCGGAGCTTATGCAAACTGGTTGCTTGTTGCGCCACGTCTGCGGGCGTATACTGCGCATGCGGGCGACGCAATCACGATTCCCGACTATTTTGAAAAACGATTCCATGACAAAAGTGGTGTGTTGCGTACAGTTTCAGCTGGAGTTATCTTAATATTCTTTATAATGTACGCATCGAGCGGGTTTGTCGCCGGCGGTCGGCTGTTTGAAGCCGTCTTCGGTTTAGAGTACACGACGGGTCTTTGGATTTTAGCAGGCGTCGTCATCGCCTACGTGTTCCTGGGTGGATTCCTCGCCGTCAGTTGGACGGATGTCGTCCAAGGGATGATCATGGTCATCGCGCTCTTGATCGTTCCGGGTGTCGCCCTTTCACTGAGCGGCGGGATCAATGAGACGCTCGAGACGATTCGGGCAACGGATGGTTCAAAACTTGAACTGTTTAAAGGAACGACGATCATCGGGATCATCTCCTTACTCGCCTGGGGACTCGGCTACTTTGGTCAGCCGCACATCATCGTCCGTTTCATGGCGATTCGTAACTTGAGTGAAATGAAGTCGGCCCGCCGGATCGGGATGGTCTGGATGACCTTCTCCATCATCGGCGCGATGGTGACAGGATTATTCGGTTACGCGTACTTTACGCAACAGGCGGTTGAGCTGAACAACCCGGAGAACGTCTTCATTCAGCTTTCGCGTGATCTATTCCCGGGCTTCATTACCGGTCTCTTACTCGCAGCGTTACTCGCTGCCATCATGTCGACGATTTCGACACAGCTACTCGTCTCTTCGAGTGCTGCGACCAATGACTTTTATCAACGCTTCATGAAGCGGACGCCTTCAGACAAAGAGTTGATGCTCGTCGGTCGTATCATGGTGCTGGCGGTTGCCTTACTTGCCATTGCGTTATCGTTCGGCGCACAAAAATCGATTTTGACACTCGTCGGGTACGCGTGGGCAGGATTCGGTTCTGCTTTTGGTCCGGTCGTCTTGTTCAGCTTACTGTGGCGCCGGATGAACAAAGCGGGAGCACTCGCTTCGATGCTGACGGGATCTGTCGTCGTCATCGCCTGGATTTTAGTCAAACTGTACGTGAAGGATTTACCGTTCTATATTTCGGAGATGTACGAAATGATTCCTGCATTCCTCGCGTCGACGATTGCACTCGTTGTCGTCAGTCTGGCGACGGCTGAACCAAGCGAAGCGGTCTACCGTGAGTTTGATGAAGTAAAGGCGCAGTTGAAAGGTGTCGAACCCGAGCGGAAAATCGTGTAAGTGAACAGCAGGTCATGTAAGGACTGAACTCAGACTGTAGACAACGTGCTATCGGGAAATCAAGCGTCTTTTCCCGTAGGAGTCAACGAAACGTGATGCTTTTTAGGTAATACCGTGACGGAAAGCCGGGTATGCAGGCAGTTTAGGGCGCAATTCGTCTTGAATTGCCGTGAAGACGAGTCAAGACGGGGAAGCGCAGTAAGACAGTATGCGAATAGATAAGCTTCAATCTTCATCAGCGTTTGTCTACAATCTGATCGAAGTTCACTTGAATGTGAACTTCGATTTTTTTTTGTGGTTAGAATGCGCGGTCAAAAAGAATGGTAGATGGCTTGATTTCAGGACTGGATGATTCAGTTTACTTTGTTAATAAGTATTTCCATGAAGCATGTATGTTGCCTGAAGGAAAGAAAAGCGTATACTTGCAACTAAAGAGAGGTGTTCAATATGGTCAGTCAACCGGTAGCACCGGTCGAACGATTGAAAAAAAGACAATTTATCGGTCCGGCCTTTGTTGCCGCCGTCGCGTACCTCGACCCGGGGAACTTTGCGACGAACATGACGGCCGGCGCCCAGTACGGATTTTTATTACTTTGGATCATCGTCGCAGCAAATTTGATGGCGGTCGTCATCCAAACGTTGTCAGCAAAACTTGGACTCGTCAGTAATATGAGCTTGGCGGAAGTCATCCGGGACGAGCTATCACCCGTCGCCCGACTGTTTTACTGGGCACAGGCAGAACTCGTCGCCATGGCGACGGATCTCGCGGAATTCGTTGGTGCTGCACTCGGATTTCACCTGTTGTTTAACATCGATATGAAAATCGCTGCGATTTTAACGGCGATTGCTTCGTTCGTCATTCTCGGCTTTGAACGGAAGGGCTTACGGCATTTCGAAGCCGTCATCGCTGGACTGGTCCTCGTGATTGCCGTTGCATTCGCGATCCAAGTCATTCAAGTCGAGCCGAACGTGCGGGACATGGCAGGCGGCTTGATTCCCGGATTCGAGGGAACACCGAGTATCGTCCTTGCTGCCGGGATGTTAGGAGCGACAGTCATGCCGCACGCGATTTATTTGCACTCGGATTTGACGAAACGCCGGATGGGGAAAATTGCGGATAAACGAGGATTGATGAAAATTCAGACACTTGATATTTGGGCAGCGATGTTGATCGCAGGGGCAGTCAATGGGGCGATGCTCGTCATCGCGGCGACAGTCTTCTTCGGAACCGATCAGAAAGCAGCGACACTTGAAAGTATTTTCTCAGGACTCGGGACATCGCTCGGTGGAACAGCACCGTACTTGTTCGGAGTCGCCTTACTTGTCTCCGGTCTCGCATCGTCAAGCGTCGGGACAATGTCTGGTGATGCGATCATGCGTGGGTTCTTAAAAATTGAGATTCCGATTTTCTTGCGTCGAAGCATCACGATGGCACCGGCCATTGTATTGTTGTTATCGGGCTTTGATCCGACACGGGCCTTGATTTTGAGTCAGGTCGCCTTATCGTTCGGGATTCCGTTCGCGTTGATTCCATTGATTCGAGCAACGTCGAGTGGACGAATCATGGGTGACTTCAAGAACGGGGTGAAGATGAAGCTCCTTGCCTGGAGTATCGTGACGATCGTCATTATCTTCAATGTTTATTTACTGGTTGATCTTTTAGTTTGAATATTCTGTTATTTTGTTTTGTAAAACAGTCGCATGGGTAATGAATTACTAGAAGCTTTCCGCCCGAAAGCTTTGCTACCCCTATAAGGACGATGGTGCGGACCTCCCCCCGATGCACCATCGTCTTTTTTGTCTGACTAAAAAGTGCTATGATTAGAAATAGTGTAAAATATACTGCAAAAGTTCCGGAGGTGGAATGACATGGCAAATATTAATGAAGAGCAAGTCCGCCACGTGGCGCATTTGGCACGCCTTGCCGTGACAGATGAAGAAGTACAACAATTTACGGTTCAGCTCGAAAAAATTCTCGGTTTTGCTGAGCAATTGAATGAACTTGATACGACAGGAGTCGAACCAACGACACATGTCCTTGATTTAAAGAACGTCTTACGAAAAGACGAAGTACGCCCATCGCTTCCGCGCACGGAAGTAGAACGACTCGCACCTGATTGGGAAGCCGGACAAGTCCGCGTCCCAGCAGTGTTCGAATAAGGAGGAGACCACAGAAATGTCACTTTTTGAGCATGGTGTCAAAAAACTGCATACACTCGTCAAGGATGGCGAAGTGAAAGTATCGGATCTCGTTCAAGCATCGTTTGATCAAATCGACCGTGTTGACGGGAAGGTCGGTGCCTTTTTATCCTTGAACGAAGACGCATTCGAACAAGCAAAACGGATGGATGAGCTCGCAAAACATGAAGCAAACCCACTGTTCGGCTTACCGATCGGTGTAAAAGATAATATCGTCACGAAGGGAATGACGACGACATGCGGCTCGAAATTCCTCGAGAACTTCGTCCCTGCGCACGACGCGACTGTCGTCGAACGCTTACATGAAGCAGGTGCCATCACAATCGGTAAACTGAACATGGATGAATTCGCGATGGGGTCTTCCAATGAGAACTCAGCATACAAACCGGTCCGTAACCCATGGAACACAAAACACGTTCCAGGTGGATCTTCAGGTGGCTCAGCAGCAGCTGTTGCGGCAGGAGAAGTCTTGTTCAGTCTCGGTTCTGATACAGGGGGTTCGATTCGTCAGCCGGCTGCCTATTGTGGTGTCGTCGGTTTAAAACCAACGTATGGTCTCGTTTCACGTTTCGGTCTCGTCGCATTCGCGTCATCACTCGACCAAATCGGACCATTGACACGGACGGTCGAAGACAACGCCTATTTGCTTAGCGCGATTGCTGGGCATTGTGACATGGATTCGACGTCAGCGAACGTCGACCGGATTGATTATACGAAAGCACTAACAGGTGATATCAAAGGCTTGAAAATCGCCGTTCCAAAAGAATACTTCGGCGAAGGTGTCAGTGAATCTGTGAAAGACAACATTCGTGCAGCCATCAAAAAACTCGAGTCCCTCGGAGCGACGGTCGACGAAGTCTCCCTTCCGAACTCGAAGTACGCGCTTGCGACGTATTACTTACTCGCTTCATCGGAAGCATCATCGAACTTAGCCCGCTTTGACGGGATTCGTTACGGTGTCCGTGCTGAAGCAGATGCGCTCGAAGATGTTTTTAAGTATTCACGTGCCCAAGGATTCGGCGACGAAGTAAAACGCCGCATCATGCTTGGAACGTATGCGTTAAGTTCAGGTTATTACGACGCGTATTATAAAAAAGCGCAACAAGCGCGGACATTGATTAAAAAAGATTTTGATGATGTCCTCGCGAACTATGATGTCATCATCGGACCGACGGCACCTACACCAGCATTCGAACTCGGTGCTCAAAACGATGATCCTGTGACGATGTATGCGAATGATATCTTGACGATTCCAATCAACTTAGCGGGTGTTCCGGCGATTTCGGTCCCGGCAGGTCTCGTCGACGGATTACCAGTCGGTCTACAAATCATCGGAAAACACTTTGACGAGGCGACGATCTATCGTGCGGCGCATGCTTTCGAGCTTGCGACGGGCGGATTCGCGCTTCCGAAGTTATAAGGAGAGTGCGTTATGAACTTTGAAACGGTTATCGGCATCGAGGTCCACGCTGAACTAAATACAAATACAAAAATGTTTTGTGGCTGTGCCCGTGAGTACGGTGCGGAAACAAATACGAAGACCTGTCCGATTTGTCTCGGACACCCGGGTGTCCTTCCGATGGTCAACGAAAAAGCAGTCGAACTCGCGGTCCGTGCGGCAATGGCGCTCAACTGCCACGTCGCCGATCAAACAAAATTCGACCGGAAGAACTACTTCTATCCGGATACGCCGAAAGCCTACCAAATCTCACAATTCGATCAGCCAATCGGGTTTGACGGATTCATCGACGCGGAAGTCGATGGCGAAACAAAACGCTTCCGGATTGAACGGGTCCACTTAGAAGAAGATGCCGGGAAGATGAACCATACCGGTGCCAATCATTCGGTCGTCGACTTTAACCGGACGGGCGCACCTTTGATTGAAATCGTCAGTGAAGCCGACATGCGTTCACCAAAAGAAGCGGTCGCCTACCTCGAACGTTTGAAAGAAGTCCTGCAATACGCAGGCGTCTCGGACGTGAAGATGGAAGAGGGTTCGTTACGGTGCGACTGTAACATCTCGGTCCGTCCATACGGGCAAGAGAAGTTCGGAACAAAAACCGAACTGAAGAACCTCAACTCGTTCGGTAACGTCTTAAAAGGACTCGAATTCGAAGAAGACCGTCACCGTAAACTTTTACTGGCGGGTGGCGTCATGCGTCAAGAAACACTTCGGTTTGACGAAGCGAAAAAACAGACCGTCTTGATGCGTGTGAAAGAAGGCGCGTCCGATTACCGGTACTTCCCAGAACCGGATCTCGTCAAGCTCGTCCTCGACGAAGACTGGAAAGAAGCGATTCGTGCCGCGATTCCGGAACTTCCGGATGCACGTCGTGTCCGCTATCAAGAAACGCTCGGTTTATCCGCGTATGACGCGAAACAATTAACCGTCACACGCGAGATGGCTGAGTACTTCGAAGCGACGATTGCTGCCGGTGCAGAACCGAAAGCGGCAGCGAACTGGACAGTCGGTGAAGTACAAGGACACTTGAACAAGTCGAGTGAAACGTTCGAAACAATCAAACTGACACCGGCACGTCTCGCCGAGATGATCGAATTGATTGCCGGCGGAACGATTTCTTCGAAAATCGCGAAACAAGTTTTCGCGGCGACGATCGAACAGGGTGTCGAACCGCGTCAGTATGTCGAAGAACAAGGACTCGCTCAAATTTCTGACGAGGGTCTCTTACGAGGACTGATTGTCGAGATGTTCGAAGCAAATCCGGCTGTCGTCGAAGAACTCGTGGGTGGACGAGACCGGAAAAAAGGTTTCGTCATCGGTCAAATCATGAAGAAAACGAAAGGGATGGCGAATCCAGCCCTCCTCGATCAACTCTTCCATGAAGAACTCGAAAAATTAAAATAATCTTTTAAATCGTAGTAGATGTCCCCATTTTTCGTCTAATAATCAGGCGGAAAACGGGAACATCTTTTTTTTCGGCTTTGTAATGTAGCAAAACTTCATGTAAAATAAAACAGTTATGTATCAAATGGACCGGTTGATTAAAAAGGAGAAAAACTTATGAGACCTAGAGCGCGAGTGATTTATAACCCGACTTCCGGGAAAGAGATGGTAAAGCGAAATCTGCCGTATATCTTAGACCGGCTTGAAGCAGCGGGTTATGAGACTTCCGTCTATTCGACGAAGGCGGTCGGTGACGCAACACATGAAGCAGCACGAGCCTGTGAAGCTGAATTTGACCTCGTCGTGGCTGCGGGTGGAGATGGAACGTTAAACGAAGTCATCAGTGGCATGGCTGCCTATAAGGTTCGCCCTAAACTGGGTGTCTTGCCTGTCGGGACGACGAATGATTTTGGACGAGCGATGCGGATTCCGTTGACGATTGAAGGCGCGATGGATGTCATCTGCACCGGCTATACGATGCCTGTCGACATTGGGAAGATTGAAGGAACGACGGGTGTTCATTACTTCATCAACATCGCAGGTGGCGGCATCATGACGGAGTTGTCTTACGAGGTTCCGTCAAAACTCAAAACGGCACTCGGACAACTCGCTTATTACGTCAAAGGGATGGAGAAGTTACCACAAATCCGTCCGACGTATGTCGAACTCGAACATGAAAAAGGGACGTTCAAAGGCGAAGTCATGTTGTTTTTGACTTCGAATACGAACTCCGTTGGTGGCTTTGAGAAGCTATCTCCGAATGCGTCACTCAATGATGGACGGTTTGATTTATTCATCTTAAAAAAATGTAATCTTGTCGAACTGATTCGCGTCATGCGTCTCGCCTTAAAAGGGGATCACTTCTCGGATCCTTGTGTCGAGCATGTCACGACTTCATTCGTCCGGATGAAAAATACTTCTGAGATGAGCTTGAACATCGACGGTGAGTTCGGTGGCACCTGTGAAGGGGAGATGACGAATTTACAGTCGCATTTCGATGTCATGACACCGAAGTTCCGGATCGATGAGATGGAACTGATTAATACACAACTACAAGAAACAGAAACAAACCTCGCGTAAGGCGCGGGGTTTTCTAGGAGGAACCCAATTATGATCCCAGTACAAAAAAATGACGAGCACGTCGTCGATATCGTCGATTTGACGCACGACGGTTCAGGTGTCGCACGAATCGATGGTTATACGGTCTTCATTCCAGGAGCTTTACCGACGGAACAAGTCAAAATCAGAATCACGAAAACAACGAAATCATATGGTTTCGGACGAATTATCCGTCAAAAGACGAAGAGTGTTGACCGTGTCGAGCCGCCATGTCCTGTCTACAACCAATGTGGGGGCTGCCAACTGCAACACTTATCATATGATGCAGAACTCGTCTTCAAGCACAACCGTGTCCGTGATGCCTTTGCCCGCCTCGCAGGACTCGAAATTCCGGTCCATGAAACAATCGGTATGGAAGATCCATGGGGCTACCGCAATAAAGCACAAGTCCCGGTCGCTTTCCAGTCGAACAAGTTGATGGCCGGTTTTTACCAAAAACGGAGCCACCGCATCATCGATATGGATTACTGCTTGATTCAAAACAAGGAAAATGATGAAGCGATCCAAGCGGTCCGTAAAGTCCTTGCTGACTTAAAGGTCCCAGCTTACGATGAAAAGAAACAAACGGGTGTCATCCGTCACATCATGGCACGTCACGGGTACCATACGAATGAATTGATGATCGTCCTCGTGACGAAGGTCAAACAATTGCGTGGCATCGATAAAATCGTCGCGGGCATCTTAAAAGCCGTCCCGAACGTGACATCGATTCAACACAACATCAACCCAGAGGATACGAACGTCATCTTAGGGAAAAAGAACATCGTCCTGCACGGACCAGCTGTCATCCGCGATCAAATCGCCGGATTGACGTATGAAATCTCGCCACATTCATTCTTCCAAGTCAATCCGTTGCAAACGGAGAAACTATACGGTAAAGCACTGGAGTATGCACAATTGACAGGTGAAGAAATCGTCGTCGACGCGTATTGCGGTATCGGCTCGATTTCATTATCACTTGCGCAACAAGCGAAACATGTCTACGGGATTGAAATGGTTCCTCAAGCAATCGACGACGCGCGTCGCAACGCAGCTGCGAACGGTATCGACAACGTATCATTCGAGTATGGAACGGCTGAATCCGTCATGCCGGCACTCGTCAAAGCTGGAATCAAACCGGACGTCATCGTCGTTGACCCGCCGCGTAAAGGCTGTGACGAAGAATTCCTGCGTGCTGCGGCTGAAGTGGCACCAAAACGTATCGTCTATGTCTCATGTAACGCTTCGACTCAAGCACGTGACGCGAAGTTGCTTGCTGAACTCGGTTACAAGCTGATGGAAGTCACGCCAGTCGATATGTTCCCACATACGACACACGTCGAGAGTGTAGCTCTTTTCGTAAAAATGTAAGAGCAACTTTCTGATTAAAGGAAAAGTGGGGTCGGAGCATGCTGATCGAATGTACAAAAAAGCTAGCAGATGCGATGAAAATCAATTTAACGCCGTATGAGGCAACTCACGCAGATTCTTTTTATGAATGGCATGCGAATGTGTTCACGTTTGATCGAAGAAAATGTGTTGTCTTGATGAATAACAAAACAAGATATAGTATCGTCTTCTACGGCATGAAAATGAAAGAATTCAAACAATTTGATGTCATTGCCTTGAAGGCAATCAAGGACACATTTTTAGCAGAAGGATTTTCTAATGCGGTCGTGGATCGTTATCTGGAACGGTGCGGTGACGTCCAGTACTCGAAGACACATGATCGAAGTATCATCGGGCAATTGAATGACGCCATCATTAGTATTTCGTGGAAGCTTGAGGACTTTTTACCGACAGAACAAGTGCATATGATGGATTTAAGTATGTGGGCCGGAGAAAATTTATTGTGTGGTCCAATCGGCTATGCAGCGCCGATTGATCTTCTAAAAAAAGAGTTCGACTCGTCCTTTTAACTAAATCAGGCGATTCAAAAAACAGGACCCCTTCGTGTAAACGGAGGGGTCCTGTTGTCGGTTAAAAAAACTAAATCGTCAGCTGCGTTTTACAGGTAGTGCCGTTGTCGATAATGGGTGGGTGTCTCACCAGTCGTCTGTTTAAACGCTTGACTGAAGTGACTTTGGCTCGAAAAATGCAGTTTGTTTGATATCGTCAGCAACGAATCATCAGATGAACGGAGCAAGCGTTTCGCCTCCCGGATTCGCTCCCGGATGACATACCGGGCAAGCGGTAGACCAGTTTCGTCCTTGAACAGGACAGATAGGTAATTGGAGGAGACATGAATCGCATGACTGATTGAAGAGACGGACAACGGATCGTAAAGATGCTGTTGAATGTAACGGATGGCAGCTAAGACGTGTGGCGAGTGTCGTAACTCTTGGATTTGCTTGACGGCTTCTGCGAAACTGACAGTAATCCGGACGTGGCGATTACGAAGTTCGGAGATGCTGTTTGCTGCTTCAATCGAATCAATCATCCGGTCGCTGAGTGAGAAGGCTTCGTCCGGTTCAAGTCCACCGATAATGGCAGCACGTGCGCTGAGCAGGACCGTTCCAAGTAGGAGATTCTTTTCTGCTCGAAGTGGTTGATGGCGTGCGAGCGAGCCGAATTCACCATAGGCAGGTAAAGAATAAGTCGTCGCCAAGCGTTCGCTTTGACCGGAGGAAATCCAGTCGATGATTTGCTGTTCGCGTTGCCAAGCTTTGCGGTAGGCTGTCGTTCCTGTATGGGCAGGTACGTCTGCGACGAGCGGGATTTCTTCTTCGACGATTTCAGACTCTGTCCGGATTGCGCGGGACGGGAGCTGTCGTCCGTTCAATAGCCGATAGACGAGGTGAGCGCAATCGATTAATCGATTTTCAGTCGTCCGAGGTAACGATTTATAAAATTGGTGATAGGACTCATCCTGAATATGCGCGCGAAACAAGGCGGATTGTAACAGGACGGGGCCAATTCGGTATTGCCCTTGATCTGCGACGGCAATGAATAAATACGCCGTTCCATCTTTTAGCGTGTAGAGGAGTGGGACCGCTTCAGCAGTCGGCCACTCGGTTTCAAGCGTCAATTGATCGGGATGGACAGGCGCGGTTGGTCGTACATGAAGTGAATCGTTTTTATGTGATTGGTACGATACAAAAAAACCGGTCGTCCCATAAATACTTTCAGCAATCTGGATTAAATCGTCTGTTTGTAGCGGCTTCATGGGTCTACTCCTCTCGGTAGAAATCATTAAGTCTAGTCTAAGGGGTGTACAAGAAATTGTATAGGGAGGAACGAAAAGAAGGAACCTGCGCGTGGCAGGTTCCTTCTTTAATAGGGCTTATCAACGATTGTCTGATTCCTGCTGATTAGTCGAATCATCGAGCACTTCTTCAGCATCGAGTTCAAACAAGTCGCTATCGCTTGTCTGTTCCAATTCGGTCACGGCTGCTTCGTCCGCAACTTCATCAGACGCATCGGCATGAGGCAGTTCGTCAGCTTCGGTTCTTTCTTCAGGTGGCAGTGTATCGTCTAATTGGAAGTCGAACGTCAATTGATGAAGTTCACTTGCGATATGAGCCAAGTGCGTCGCTGCCGTCGTGACGGCTTCGATTGTCGCATTCGTTTCCTGGATACTTGCGGCACTCGTTTCGATACCGGCTGCGTTCTCTTCTGTCAACGCGAGAATGGTTCCCATCGCGTCAGACACTTCTTCTGTCGCAGTCGTCAGAGCGCTGATATCACCGGTTAGCGATTCAGTCCGTTGTGAGACATGATGGACGGAACCGGCGATCTGTTCGAAGTCGACGCCTGTCGTTTTGACGGACTCAAGGGAAATTTTCAAATCATCCATAACATGGTTCATCGCACTCATCGCAGTGTGCGTCTCTTTTTGAATATTGTCGAGGAGCTGTTTAATTTGTTTTGCAGAATGATCGCTTTCCTCTGCAAGCTTCCGGACTTCACTTGCGACGACGGCAAAACCTCGACCTTGTTCACCGACACGCGCCGCTTCGATGGCGGCATTCAAAGCCAGGAGATTCGTCTGGCTTGAAATTGCTTGAAGCGTCCCGAGAATCTTTCCGATTTCGCCTGAACGTTTACCGAGGAATTCGGACGTGTTCTGAATTTCCTGTTCGAGTGAATCGGAGTGTTGTAGTAAGTCGGTAATCGTTTGTTTCGTCAGTGAGCTACCGCGCGTTGCGGCATCGGCGACGGATGCGACTTCAGACAACGTCGTAGCAGCCGCTTGTTGCATCGCGACGGAGCGTTCCTTGACACCATAAACGGCATGCGAAGATCGTTCCGCCTGTTTCGTTTGCGTTTCACCGGCGGCTGCAATTTCTTCCATCGTTTGACCGATTTGTTGTGACGCATTTTGGACGTGGGTCGCATTTGCTGATAAGTCCTGTGACGCATCACGAACGGTTCCGGCTGATTGTGTCATGGCCGTAATCGTTTGACGCAACTTTTGACGCATCGCATCGAAATTCTCATTGAGGTCAGAAAGTTCATCGCGAATAAAGCGTTTTGGACGTTTTGTCGTCCGTAAATCACCGCTTGCGATCGCGAGGGCTTCCGTCCGAAGTGTCGAGAGGGGACGGTTGATCGAGCGTCCGATTAACCAGGCAATCAATGTCGCTAGCGCAATCGCGACGACAAAGTTGATGAGCGACTGTTCGAGCATGGCATCTTTAGGAGCATACAGAGACGCATAATCCAGTACGACCGCTAGCTTGAAGCCTGTTTTAGAAGAGAGTTGCCAGATGACGACTGATTTTTTCCCCGCAACATCCATGATGGCGGAACCGGATTCTTGATCAATCATCTGTTTCGGTGCACTGAAATAAGACTTTCCTTCTTCACGGAGTTGGTCGAGACTTTTAAAGAAGTAATTTTTATTCGGGTGCGTGACGACTTTCCCGTCTTTTGTATAGCTGAATACGAAACCTTCCTGTCCGATCTCGATTCGCTTCATGTCTTCTGAGAGGCGGTTGATGCTTTTATAGACGGACAGGACACCCTTGATGTTTGCTTGATCATCAAGTGTCGCTTTTGAGAAACTGATGATGGATAGTTTCGTCGCTTCGTCATAATACGGTTCGCTCATGGCGACCGTACTTGAATTTTCAAGCGCTTGTTTATACCAAAGGTCGCTTCGTGGATCATAGCCGGCAGGGACGTCTTGCTTCGGCCAGTTCAAGTAGCCGCCTGACGTATCAGCGTATTGGAGAAAAGAATTTTCGATTTTCGATGAGCCGTATTTTTCGAGGACGCTGTAAATGTCTTTTGCTTTTTGAGACGGTTCGTCCGTCAGATCGGGAAGGTCTTTTGGATCAGTATAGTTCGGCAGTGAGCCACTCGCCCGCGTGAACGGGAGTCCGGCGAGTAAAGACGTATCTTTTTTTGTATCGTCGATGATCCGCGAGAAGGACTGCTCAAGTTGCTTTAATGCCGTTTGAGACGTTGAATCGACAAGATTTTCAACAGTTTGACTTGTCTGGTTGTATGAGAACCAGGTTGAGACACCTAACGTAAGCGCAGGTAATAGAATGAGACCGATGAAAAGACGGCGTGTGATGGGAAGGCGCATATGTAATTCTCCTATCTAAATAATCTATAAAATCTGTCTATTCTGATTATCGGACGGGTAATGTTAAATATGAAGGAATTATGATGAGATTTTCATGATTTGAGAAATGAATCGAACGGAAGTTCATGATAAAATAGGGGAGATGTCACAGAGTGACTAGGGAGGAACTTAGAAATGAATATTGCTTTTTTCTTATTGCCAAAAGATGAAGTGAAATACTTAGATCCTGAGTCGACGGTCAGGCAAGCACTTGAAAAGATGAAACATCATCGGTTCACGTCAGTCCCGCTCGTTGATGATAAAGGAAAATATGCAGGAACACTCACGGAAGGTGATGTGCTTTGGGCACTTGAAAAAAACCTGGAACATGCGGATTATGATCATGTACTTCAAACACGTCTGACAGACATTAAACAACGTGTTCGTTATAAACCCGTTTCGATCACAGCACAAATGGAAGAAATGATTGAGGTCATCACTGATCAAAACTTCGTGCCCGTCATTGATGACGGCAAACACTTCATTGGAATCATTCGTCGACGCGACATCATCGACTATTTCGCTAAAAAGGTAGAGCGAGAGAATGTCCAATATTGAAGAATGGATCAAAAACGCTTTTGTCCCGAAAATAAACGGGCGAAAGCGTTTTTATTGACCTCTTTTCGCTTCACGAATTGCTTCTTTTAGACGATATATAGACATAATGACAATTTAGGGAGGACGATGTGTTGCGACTTTTACCACCAGTCTTCATCGTAGAAGCATTTCGGAAACGCTCCTACTATAAAACGTTCTCATGGATGATTTCGATTATCGGGTTGTTAGCCGTGTTGATTGCGACGCAGCAACTCTTAAAAAATGTAGAAGAAGGTTACAGTTATAAACGTGCGAGCGGCGTGATGGATGTATTTGAACAAGTCAATCAGGCGGAACGCGATCTTACATACTATTATTATTTATCCTTGAGTTCACGGGTCGATGACTCGTTGACGCAACGAATCAAGTGGTCGGAAAAGGTCGATGACGAGCTCGTGGCGCTGAGCAAACGTTTAGAGACAATGCCAACATCAAGTTCTTTGAAAGAGGACGTACTAACCGAAATCGACGAGGTGCGAAAAAACGGTTATGTCGCGAGCAATCGATTTTTTACGGCCGTAGCAAATTATAAAAGTGAAATTTTATTTAATCAGCTATCGCTCAGTCAAGATACCGGGAAATATTATTCCTTGTTTTCTAACCTGTTCTTAATGGAACGGGATTTCGGAAAAGCGGGACAGAGCCTACTTAGTGCAGATCAAGACAAACAATTGGATGCATACGAGTTATCAAGAATACGGCAAATGCGTCAAGATTTGGCAGTGAGAAATGATACGGTGACGAAAACGCTTTCGGCAACGATTGATGCTGAAGACGGAGCGTCGAGACTTGATATTAATACGATGAAAAGTGAGATGGCGGCATATTTTGGTGTGATCGATACGACGTTGAGTGAACCCGCACTTCGCGAATACGAAACGTTAGAACGTATTTCAGATCGCTATCAAGGCAGCATGTACCGTTTGTTTAATCGAGCAATTTCAGACGTACAAATGGAAATGACGGACCGGGGAAATGATGTCATTCGAAATGCGTGGTTGATGTTCGTTGCGACGTGCTTCATCATTTTCGCTTTACTCTTACTGACGCTCTCGCTGTTACGTGCTTTCCGAAAAGATTTAGTCATGTTACAGGAAGAAGCAAACGTATTTGCTGAAGGACAGCAACAATCGTTTTATAAAGTGCCGGAACGCAATGATTTTCAACCTGTCGTCCATGCTTTTCGGACGATGACGGCAATCATCTCAGGACTACTGGATTACAATGACCAAAAAACGCTCGAAATCAAACAGAGAAAAGCAGAAATTGAATCCTTATTTTCACAAAATACAGATCCAATCATTGCCTTAGCAGCAGACTTCAAGTTATTGCATGGGAATGACCAGTTCCAGAAGCTCGTCGAGACGACAGAGTTCGTGACGATTGAAGAACTGATTCACCCAGCTGATTTGAACCGGGTGCGTCGTGCCTTAAATCGGGCAATCGAAGGGCATAGTCAAACGATTCGTTGTAAGATGATTTTCGAAGCGGACATCCGGAATATGTTCGTCAACATCATTTATGTGCCGACGAAAAGCGAGAACGGGATTGCACTTTATTTAACGTGTCACGATGAAACGGATCAATACAGACGAGAAGAGCGGATTACGCAACTGGCGCTGTATGACGTCTTGACAACGCTATTGAATCGAAATGGTTTCGAACAAAAGATGACGGAAGCATTGGCAGGGTTACAGCCCGGCGAACTCGTCACAGTCAGTGTACGCCAGTTTAGACGCATCAATGATGCGTATGGGCATAGCGCGGGTGATTTGATTCTAAAAGAAGTAGCGAACCGTTTACGCCGTCACTTCATCGGGACAGGTTCACCGGCACGAATCGGTGGAGATGAATTTGCTGTCTTGATTTCGCAGCAAGGCATCGTCGATTACCACGAATTAAAACGAGTCATGGAACTTCCGTATTATATCGAAGGTGAAGAAATCCATGTCAGCATCAGTATGAGTATGGTCCGTTATCCGAACGATGCAGTTGCCGTGACCTCGCTCTTGTCATCTGTTGATATCGCGATGCAACATGCGAAACGGGATCAAGCAGGGGAGCCGGTTTGGTTCGAATCATGGATGAGTGAAGAGTACCGTGAATCGGTCGTTCTCGAAGCAGAGTTGCGCGAAGCGATCTTCAAAAATGAGCTTCAGTTATTTTATCAGCCACAAATTAACTTAAAGACAGGACAGGTCGAAGGCTGTGAAGCGTTACTCCGTTGGTTCCATCCTGAACGAGGCATGATTAGCCCGGCCGTCTTCATTCCGATTGCCGAGCGCTCGATGCTGATTGAAGAAGTCGGCATGTGGGTCGTTCAGGAAACGGTCAACCAAATTAGACGCTGGGAACAGACGCCACTTGCGATGCTTGGTGTTTCAGCTAACTTATCAGTGAAAGAACTTGCTTCCGGTCGCATCGTCGACTATTTGGCGGATATCAGAAATGAACATCCGGGAATTGAACGGCGGATGGAGTTAGAAATCACGGAATCGTTTGGTGTCTTTTCCGATAAACGTGTCTTTGATGCCCTCGAGTCGCTACATGCAATGGGTTATCAATTGGCAATCGATGATTTTGGAACCGGCTATTCTTCTTTGTCTTATTTAAGTCGCCTTCCGATCCAACGTCTGAAAATCGACCGCTCCTTCATTAGCGGGGAAGATGCATGTTCGAATGCACCATTGATCGAGACAATCATCAAGCTTGCGCATACGTTGAAGTACGACGTAGTCGCAGAGGGAATTGAACAGTTGGAACAAAGCGAGAGTTTACGAAAGCTCGACTGTGAATATGGACAAGGGTTCTACTATTCCCGTCCGATTCCGGCAGATGAATTTGAAGTTTGGTTCATGCAGCATCAGGAAACATTGAAATCTTCATGAGACAACCGAAGCGGAGAGTGGGTACTTCGTTCGTTTCGGCTGGGATTAACGTAAACTACGCGTACACAAAAAAAGCTCCGTTTTCCTGTCCATTGAACTGACAGGAAAACGGGGCTTATGTTTTTTGCTTGAGGACAGCACGCTTGCGAACGAGTGATTCCTGTTGCTGTCAGGCATGTTTTAGTTAGACACGATCGAGTGCTAAGTCGTCTGCTTGTTCGAGATAGGCTTTGATTGGTGCGACCGCTTCGTCAACTGTTCCGTCAGCGAAAGGTGACTTCAAGCCGGCGCGTTCGACAAGTGCAAGGAAGCTTTCTGATCCACCTGCTTTACAGAGCGCGAGGTACGATTTCCAAGCGGCTTCGCGGTCCTTCTCCATCCACGCATAGAACTGGAAGGCGCAGACTTGAGCGAGTGTGTAATCAATGTAATAGAACGGGCTGCCGAAGACATGGCCTTGCTGATGCCACCAAGCACCTGAATCGAGGTAGTCATTCTCCTCGTAGTTGCGATGCGGGAGGTATTTCTTTTCAATCGTCCGCCACGCTTGACGACGTTCAGCCGGTGTGAGCTCCGGTTTGCTGTAGATGACGTGTTGGAACTCGTCGACTGCGACTCCATATGGTAAGAAGGTAACACCGCCAGCCAAGTGACTGAATTTATACTTCGATGTTTCTTCACCGAAGAATTCTTCCATCCATGGGTACGCGAAGTATTCCATCGACATCGAATGGATTTCGCATGCCTCATATGTCGGGAATCCGTACTCCGGTGTCGTGAAGTGACGGCTCTCATAAACTTGGAAAGCATGACCGACTTCATGCGTCAAGACGTCGATATCTTCCGACGTCCCGTTGAAGTTCGAGAAGATGA
The DNA here is from genome assembly GCF_018618705.1 of Exiguobacterium sp. H66. Lineage (NCBI taxonomy): Bacteria > Bacillati > Bacillota > Bacilli > Caryophanales > Exiguobacterium > Exiguobacterium sp. H66. The sequence continues at coordinate 387,887 of NZ_JACSMQ010000002.1, read as the reverse complement.
ACGGCAGTTTTTCGTCAGCGATGTAGGTACAATACCCACCGCCTGCTTTACCTGGCTTCGCCGTCAAATCAAGGGCACCACGCTCGATCATGTAATCGAAGAATTCATTTGTCTCAGGCGACATCTCGCGGTACATTTTCTTTCCGCCTTCGATGATGAAAGCTTCCTCGCCTTGCGGTGTCGCGTTTCCTGATTTGAAAGCGAATCCTTCATCATAGTAGTAGAGTGAATCGACACCAATCCGGCGTTGTTGACGTTCTTTCAGTGACGTCGCGATTGGGACGATTGTGTCAAGGATTTGCTGGCGGTAATCTTCGACCATCGATTGGTTATAGTCGACGCGAAGCATCCGGGCATAACCGAGTTCGACAAATGATGGGAAGCCGAGTGTCGTTGCGATTTCAGTCCGGACATGGACGAGTTTGTCGTAAATCGTATCGATTGCTTCGCCGTGTTCTTTTAAATAACCGTAACGTGCTTCTGAAGCCGCTTTACGAACCGCGCGGTCAGGTGACTGCAAGTAAGGACCGAACTGAGACAAGTTCAACGTTTTGCCATCAAATTCGATTTCTGCTGAAGACATCAACTTCGTATATTCGCTTGAGAGACGATTTTCTTCTTGAAGCTTCGGAATGATTGCTTCTGAAAAAGTTTTTAAGCTGGCTTCTGCTAAGAGGAAGAGTTGTTTTCCCCAAGTCGTTTCGAGCTGTTCACGGAGCGCATGCGCCGTCAACACATGATAGTAACTCGAGACGTAGCCCTGATAGACGGGGCCTGCTTCATCAAAAAAACCTTGTTCCGTTTCGTAAAATGCGTCGCGCGTATCAATCGTATGACGAATCTCGACGATTTGGCTCGCTGTTTCGAATTGGTTTCTAAGGGTATTAATCTCAGTGATGGCTGCGTTTGCCTGTTCGACTTGTGTGGCTTCTTTTAAACGAGAAATTGCGTTTTGCATGGTGGTTTCTAAAACATTCAGATCAGGACGGACATATGTAAGTTCTGAAAATGGTAACATGTAAGCGCCTCCTTTTGATTTCTAACTATTATCACACAAAAATACTTGCAAAACTAGAGGGACAAACGTATGCTTTTTGTGAGAACGTGAGCGAGTCGTTCATAAACACGCTCCTATAAAAAAATCGAATCTTCTTCAATGAAGAAAAACGATCAAGAAAGTAGAGGGATAGTATCATGGGATTCTTTAAAAAATTGTTTGGTGGCAACGAAGCAGGAAACGCAAAAATCACTTCTGCACTTACAGGTAAAATCGTCAGCATCGAGAACGTACCCGATCAAGTCTTCTCACAAAAAATGATGGGAGACGGAGTCGCAATCGAACCGACTGAAGGTAAAGTGGTCGCACCGATTAACGCAACAGTCGAAACGATTTTCCCAACAAAACATGCAATCGGTCTTAAAGGTGAAGATGGTCTCGAACTATTAATTCACGTTGGTTTAGATACAGTTAATCTTAAAGGTGAAGGTTTCACAGCACATGTTCAATCTGGTGATAAAGTCAAAGCGGGCGATGTCCTCGTTGAGTTCGATTTAGATTACATCCGTGCGAACGCACCATCGACGGTTACACCAATCATCGTCACGAACCACGACCAATTCACACTTTCTGCTGTTCCTGCTGAAGGTACTTCAGTAGTGGCAGGCGAAACAGAATTGTTCAAGGCAACACATAAATAATCTGATTACGCGCGAAATTTTGCGCTTCTCCTGAAACTCCCTCATCTTACGAGATGAGGGAGTTTCAGCGTGTAGATAAACGCTTATGAAGCGTGAACATGCGATAACGAGAGGCAATCCGTTCGCGCTTCCCTGTCTCACCTCGTCTTCAAAGCGGCAATCGGTCGCGCCGCTACAGCAAAGTTGCAGGGTCGCGACCGACTGCTTTTCGCGGTTCTAAAGCGATTCGAGACGGATTGCGCTCTAAACCTTCTGTATGCCCGGATTTCCGTCACGGTATTACCTAAAAAGCGTCATGTTTCGTTGACTCCTACGGGAAAAAGTGCGTTTTTAACGCACTTTCAGAGGCAGGCAAGACCCTGCTCGTTGTCCGTAAGGACCAAGGAGCAACGGCTTGCGCCTCGCCCGAGGAAAGCAACGAAAAAAGACGCTTGATCTCCGATAGCACTTTGTCTACAGTCTGAAACTCTCTTATCTTACGAGATGAGGGAGTTTTTAATATGCCGAAAAAGCTTCTCCCTGTTTCATACTCCGACCAAACCTTACTGTTTTGTAAGTGAATTGAAAGTCAACTCCATCCCTTGAAGTACGACTGCTCGGTAGACTGAAGGTAACGAATCGACTTCAGGAGGAATAGAATATGAAAACAATCTTACATGCAGAGAACATCACGAAGGTATACCAAACCAAAATGGCGCGGCATGAAGCACTAAAACCGACATCATTGACGGTACATGAAGCGGAGTTCGTCAGCATCATGGGTCCTTCAGGAGCTGGTAAATCAACACTGTTGAATCTTTTATCGACGATTGATCAACCGAGTGAAGGTATGATTTCGATTAATGGTGAAGATGTCACGAGCATGACTGAAAAACAATTGGCACGGTTTCGTCGGGAACGACTGGGTTTCATCTTCCAAGACTTTAACTTACTCGACACGATGACGGTCGAAGAAAACATTGCCCTTCCGCTTGCGCTGGCACGTGTCGAGAAAGCGATGATTGTGTTGCGTGTTGAACAAGTGGCGCGGCAACTTGGAGTCGAAGATTTGTTGAAGAAACGTCCGGTCGAACTTTCAGGTGGTCAAAAACAACGCGTCGCAGCAGCACGTGCAATCATCCACCAACCATCACTCCTCTTAGCCGATGAGCCAACGGGAGCACTCGATTCAAAGTCAGCGACAGGGTTACTCGAAGCCCTCGAGACGCTGAATGAACAAGGGGCAACGATTTTGATGGTGACCCATGATCCTGTCACGGCGTCATACGCGGAACGCATTGTCTTTGTCAAAGATGGAGAGCTGTTCCGAGAAATCCATCGGTTTGGGACGCAAAAGGAGTTTTTCGAACAAATCATGGAAGTCCAACGCGAACTCGGGGGTGCAGCACGTGAGTTTGTCTAAATTAGCTTTTCGTAATTTAAAGAACATCCGGCACAATATGATGTATCTAGGTGCCGTCACATTCGCAATTTTGATTTATTACACGTTTTTAGCGATTCGTTCGAACGAAGCGATGCTGAACGCAAATGAGATGTACGGTAAGCTCGGGACGGTCTTTACGGGATCGAGTATCATCTTGGCCGTGTTCTCGACGATTTTCATTTGGTATTCGAGTGACTTTTTCTTACGACGTCGTAAACAAGAACTTGGTTTATATGCGTTACTTGGACTCGAGCGAAAACAAATCGCTCAACTGATCTTTATTGAAACGATGGGATATGGAATGGTCGGATTGATCATCGGGACCGCTCTAGGGACGGTTGCTTCAAAATACTTTGTTCAACTGCTTGCGCATGTCATGGCAATCGATATCGAAGCGACGTTTACGATCAGCCTCGCTGCAATGGGTCAGACGATTGCCGTGTTTTTGGTCATTTTTTTATTGATTGCTCTGCGATCGGCACGAACAATTTATCGCTTCACCTTGATTGAACTATTCAAAGCAAACCAACAAGTCGAAGTGATTCCGAAAGTCCATCCGATTCTCGCAGTCCTTTCTCTTCTATTGATTGGATTCGGTTATTACCTGACGGGGCAGCCGCTGCTCGATCACTTTACTGTAGTCGCGCCACTCTTGATAGTTTGTATCATCGTCGGAACATTCGGGACGATGAGTTACTTTACGATTTTCTTGTTGCGTGTTCTCAGTAAGCAGGCACGTCACTTCGAAGGAACGAATTTGATTTTACATGGTCAATTGCTGTCACGCGTCAAGTCGAATGCTGTCATGTTATCAACGATTACTGTCATCACGGCAGTCACACTGACGACGGTCGGAACAGCGACATCGATTTACTATTTCATCGATCGAACGGTCGAGCAACAAATGCCATACAGTTTATCGGTTGCGAGTAAACGACCGGAGGCAGAGCAATTGATTAAGGAATCGAATCAAACCATCGAACAGCGGACGATGGTCAACGTCAAAAATGTCGACCATCAGATGGAAGAGTTACCAAATCCGTTATATTTGACGAAGTACTACCGGACATATGCGATGGACGGTTCAAAAGGACAATTCAGCTACATCAATTATTCAGACTACCGCAGACTAGCGAAGGCGAACGGAAAACGTGTTTTACCTGAGCCGCAACAAGGTGAGGCGATTGTCCTCGAGACATTCAAAGGAAACGACTTGTTGCAGGAACGAGTCAAGTCACCCGTTGGAATCAAGATAAACGACATCCATTCGTCCTTTCGCATCACGGGTGAAACGGATTTACCAATCGCTCAACTCTATGAGAAACAACGATTGGCGTTCGTCGTTTCGGACGATGCCTTTGCGATGATGCCGGAGCGTGCATGGATGCTGACGAATTATCAATTTTCAGATGAACGGACGGATGACGGGTTGATGAAGAAACTCGAGGCACTTTACGGAAAGCAGGCGGAAACGGACATGGCGGCCTATTATCCGGTCTACGCGATAACGACGGCGACGACAGGGCTGCTCGCATTTGCTGCCGGGTTCCTCGGACTCGTCTTCCTGCTCGCGACAGGTTCAATCATCTACTTCAAGATGCTTGCGGAAGCAGAAGAATCAAAGCACCGTTTTGCGATCATTCAAAAGGTTGGGGTGGCGCAAGGCGAACAGGTGAGTATCATTCGTCGCCTCGTCGGATTTGTCTTCTCCCTACCGTACCTCCTTGGACTCATTCACAGCATCTTTGCGATGCAAGTCCTCCAAAAACTACTCAACTACAACATCGTCATGCCGACAGTCCTTGCGATTGGCTGTTATACGGTCGTCTACCTTGTGTATTACTTCATGACTGTCCGAGCGTACCGGCGGATTGTGATGTGACGACGGTGACTGGAAACGAATAATCGTTTCCAGTCCTTTTTTTGTTCGGTATGATAGATAACGAAGGAGATGAATCATTCGATGGAAACAATTTTATTAGTGGAAGATGATCAAAAAATCGCGGAGTTACTTCAAGAGTTGCTCGAACGGTATGATTTCCGTGTCATTCACGAAGATGGATTTGGTGATGTCGCGGCACGTTTTGAAGAGACGAAGCCGGATGTCATCCTGCTTGATGTGAACCTTCCGAAGTTCGACGGCTTTTATTGGTGCCGGCAGCTTCGCTTAAAAACCCGTGCCCCGATTTTGTTCATTTCGGCGCGAGTCGGAGAAATGGATCAAGTCATGGCACTTGAATATGGGGCGGATGACTACATCGTCAAACCGTTCCAAGGAGCCGTTGTTATCGCGAAAATCAAAAGTCAGATTCGGCGGGCGTACGGGACGTTATCAAGTGAGAATGATGAACGGACCGTCGCGAAGGCGGGCATCACGTTGTATTTAGATCGGTATATCGTCGAACATGGTGATCAATCGATCGAACTATCGAAAAAAGAGGGTTTGATTTTAGAAATGTTACTGACGGCTAGCCCGCGGATTGTCAGCCGGGGAGACCTGCTCGAACGAATTTGGGATGATGAAGCCTTCGTCGATGAAAATACATTGAACGTCAATATTACGCGTGTTCGTAAACGTTTGACAGAAATCGGCGTGTCAGGGCTTGAGACGGTCCGGGGAGTCGGGTATCGCCTGGTGCTTGAAAAATGAAACTGTTTTTTCGTTATACGATTCCAGGACTGCTGTTTTTCATCGTTCAACTGGTCGGCTTATTTCTCGTCTTATGGTTATACGATCTTTATCAACCCGCAGCGTTTTTCTATATCATCTTACTTGATACAATCGCGCTCATCATTTATTTAAGCTATCGCTTTTTTAGTATGTTGCCACTGCTTAAACGATTACAAAATCCGATTACCTCGGTTGCAGAACCGATTCGCCCCGGCAGTGAGGAACCGATCGCTGCAGCAGTCGAACAATTTTTAGAACGGCAACAAACGATTTTTCGAAACAGTTTGTTTGCCGAACGGCGGAAAGAAAAAGAACGGCACCGGTACGTCGATCAATGGATTCATCAAATGAAGACGCCGCTCTCGGTCATCGAACTGATTCTTGAACATCCGGGTGAAGATTACCGGACAGATCTGCGGCACGAAGTCGAACGACTACGGACAGGTCTTGATCAAATGTTGTATTCGTCACGCCTCGAAGCAATCGAGACGGATTTGAAGGCGGAGCAACTCAATCTCCGTGTCCTCGTCATGGACATCATCAATCAAGAAAAACGACTGTTTGTCAAAAATAAAGTCTATCCGAAGCTTGAAATCGAACCGTCCTTATACGTGTATACAGATGCTAAATGGTTCCGCTTTTTGTTACTTCAACTGTTGACGAACGCCGTCAAATACACGACGGGACATGGTAAAGAAGTCCTGATTCGGGCGATGGAACGCGACGGACAAGTCGTGCTGACATTGATTGATGATGGAGTCGGCATTCCGAAGCGTGACTTGCCGCGTGTCTTCAACGCCTTCTTCACGGGTGAAAATGGACGGCGTTACGGAGAGTCGACCGGAATGGGACTTTATTTCGTCTGGCAGGTCTGTACGAAACTCGGGCATGAAATTGAACTGGACAGTCTGGAAGGCCAAGGGACGACGTGTCGATTGAAGCTTGTAGGAGGACGAACGGATGATTGAAGTCAAACAGCTTGGGAAAGTATATGCAGGAAAAGTAACGGAACAACCGCTGACGGATTTGAATTTCCGTGTCGAGGAAGGCGAGATGGTCGCGGTGATGGGACCGTCCGGAAGTGGTAAGTCGACACTGATCAACTTACTGGCGACGCTCGATCAACCGAGCTGGGGTTCGATTTTGATGGAGGGCATTGATACATCGACCTTCAAACGAAAAGAAACGACGCGCTTTCGGCGTGAGACACTCGGAATCATTTTTCAAGAGTTCAATCTACTCGATTCGTTGACGCTTGGTGAAAACATGCTCGTTCCGTTGATGCTGTCTGGAAAAAAGACGAAGCTCGCGCGAGAGGAGATGCTCCACCTCGCAAAACGGCTCCAAATCGATGAGCTACTCGACAAACAGGTGGATGAAGTATCCGGTGGACAGCGCCAACGCGCTGCGATTGGGCGTGCTTTAATCCATGCCCCGCGTTTGATGTTGGCTGACGAGCCGACCGGTGCGCTCGATTTCCAAGCGACGAAACATGTAATGGAATTACTTGCTGAGTTAAATGCAGCCGGGATGACGATGGTCATCGTCACCCATGACCCGACGGTCGCCTCGTATTGTAACCACGTCCTGTTTTTAAAGGATGGTAACATTCAAACCGAGTTGTTTCGGGACGAACCCCGTCGTGTCTTCTTTCAACGCGTCATCGAGTCGCTGTCGTTATTAGGAGGGGACGAACATCAATTATCTACAATACGCCCTACGTAACATTAAGCGTTATCAACGCTTGTATTACGGATACGCATTGACGATTATCATTGCGATGACGATTTCGACGAGCTACTGGAACCTGGTGACGAGTGCATCGTTCCAAAATATCGCAAAAGTCTTAAGTCAATTGAATCAAGTCATCGAACTGACGATGATTTTTGTTTTTATCGCGGAACTGATTATTTTGTTTTTCAGTATCCTGTTCATCTATGCGACGACGTATACGATGCTTGAACACCGTAAAAATGATTTACGCGTCATGCGGACGCTCGGGAGCGGATTTTCGCACTTTTTAAAGTACTTCCTCATTGAGGTTCTCCTTGTCGGCGGATTAGCGATTTCGGCGGGGCTGTTGCTTGGAGTCGTCTTGACGAAACTGATGTTGCTGGCAATCGAAAAAGTGATGTTTTTACCACGACTCGATATTGAAATCTCTGCACTGTCGTTTTTAGTACTCATCGCCGGGGCACTCCTTGTTCTCTTAACGGCGACAGTACTCGCCATCTATCGATTCCGTCCGGATCGCCCTATTCGGACACGTTCAACATGGAGACGCCGCTTTCGTATGTCGCTGCGCGTCCTGGCGATTCTTCTGCTGTTCTACGGGTATGTATTAGCATTTGTCCAACAAACCGGATTTGTTTTGTTGTTTCCATTCGTCATTTTTATCGGTTCCTTTTTCATTTGCCGTTATGTGTTACCGACGTTGATGAAACTGTATCGTCCCCGGACGTTGTCGTTACGTAAACTCATCCTTTCTGAAATTGCGACACAGCTCCGGACGAATAGCACCCTCGTTGCCCTTGGGACGATTTTGACGTCATGTGGACTAACGGCAGTCGGGCTCGTCTTCATCTTTCAAGTAGTCGGGTTAGACTTATCTTCGCAAAATCATTTTGGACTCGTCTATTATGAAGAGTCGAAAGAGCAGTCCGAACGCTTGCAAAAGATTGAAGAGACGATGGAAGCGACATTCCCGGAAAAATATCAGCAGGAAGTTCGTCTGAAAAAAAAGGGGACACGTTACGTGTTGCCTTTATCCGACTACAATCAATTATTAAACGAGCTGGGACAGAAACGACGCGAGCTGAACGACCGTGAGGCGCTTCAAATTCCAGCCCGTCCCGTTCAGTTAAAAGAACAGACACCGACGATGGAAAAAGCGCGACAGGCGATGGAACAAGCTGGATACAGATTAGTAACCCCGGCTAAACACCGCCTCTTGTTCGGTTATAACTATCGCATCGAAACGCTGTTTGTCATCAGTGATCAGCGCTTCAACGAACTGGCACAGCCCCTCGCCCGGATTCGTGTCTTTGAAACGCCAGCCTATCGGGATTACGGGACAGGGGCTTGGGATGACTGGATGTCAATCGTCCGGGAAATTCAGTCGAAATCGAAGATGACTAACGAAGCGGCGGCGCCGTATCAATTAATCAATGAAACAGAAGATGAACTCGATGGGATTCGGATTGTCCGTCTCGTCTCATTCGTCGTCATTTTACTGACGGTCTGGCTCTTCGTCATCAACGCGAGTTTCCTCCACGTCTGGATGCAGATGACGGCCGAACAAGAACAAAAACGATTGAAGACGCTGTTTGCCCTCGGTTTCGATCGTCGGAGTGTCCGAACGTTTTTACTTGTGAAATATGGAGCGGTCTTAATGATTCCATACTTGATTTCCGTATTTCATGCCTGGTTGTTGTTCCAAGCCATCATTTCCGAGGCGGGTCTTAAAATGGGTCCCCTGTTCGGTGTTTCCTTGATATGGATTGGAATCGTCACGTTTTGTTATATCGGAAGCATCTTCCCGCTCTGGGTTCGGTACCCACGACACCTGCTTCAAAAATCATGCGAAAGTTCGATGTATCCGATACCGGATTCAAGGGTATGATAAGAGCATAGCGAGGAGGGAGAATATGCTGGATCATTCACCATATCGAGGGTACGGGGACCGGATTCGGATTTTGCGGGAACGCGCCGGAATCTCGATTGATCAGTTAGCAGATAACCTGGGTGTCGCACCTTATTTCATTCGACGAACAGAATTAAGTGAGGTCTACCCGACGAAAGCCTACATCGAGTCATTAGCAGAAGTTTTACAAATCGATTCGAGCTATTTGGCGCGGCATATTTGGACAGGGGAATCGTTGAAGTTCGTCATGCAGGACAGCACACCGCTCGAGGAAATGCGTTTAGCGTACGAGCAGACACTGGGTCAGGATGAGTCCGTCATCGAAGAACAACTCGAAGAACGGATGCGGATGTTTGACTTGATGTATGATGATGACGTGAAGCGAATTGAACAGACGATGAGTACGACGGAACAGCGTATCTTTCACGAGCTGGTCGAGTCGGTCATGGAGGCCGGAGAGCTTCGTCGGGAAGAAGCGCGGGGAACGTTTGAGATGTTCGAGGATAAACTCCCCTCGATGATTCAACTCGACGAGTATTTAGATCGTTTGACTGAGGGAGAAACGACCGAGCGAACGACGTGTTACACCCAGTATAGTAATCAGAATGAACGAATGCGCTATCATCGAAAGTGATGCGAAGTCTTTTCATTAAAAATGCCGCCCCTTCCTGAAGAAGAGGCGGCATTTGTTTTATGATCGTCGTGGAACTTGGTGATGAGAGACTCGGCTTTTTTGACGTGTCCGCCCGATGATGAAGCCGATGATTGCGTTCGCGATGACGAGAACCCATCCGACGTATCCAAAGTTGAGCGTCAAGCTACCAAGCATAGCTTGCCATTTGAAGACCATCATGAAATCTCCACGGATCACAAACCGAGCGATACAAACGAGTAACACCGTCGTGCCGGCGATGAAGATTCCCATCCAACTTCCGAAGAGGCGAGATGATTGAATGCGGATAGCGACGAACGACCAGAAAAATAGACTGACGACAAACGTCATGCCACCATAGGCAAGGACGAGCTTCCACGTCTCGCTCGCTTGTGGAAATTTCGTAAACATGACAAGGGACGAGACGATGGCGGCAGCGGTGAATAAAATAGCTGCCCAAAAACGAGACCGCATAACGTAGTTCCTCCTAAAGTTTTTCTCACTTAACGATAGCGGAAACGCCTCATCTTGTAAACCACTACTGACGACCACTTAAAATACGTCGCAGTTGCTTGAGCGGGTTCGATCCATAGAACAGAACACCGCCTCGATAAAATTTCGTTCCGACGAACAGGGCAAGGGCGATACTCGCACCCATCAAGCCGACCGACAAGACGACTTGCCACATCGGGACGTCTGTCAGCATGACCCGTAAGAACATCAACATCGGGGTGAAGAACGGAATGAATGATAAGACGACGACCGCTTGATTCGTCGGAGCATTCAGACTGAACATCGAAATCGTGAAGGCGATGACGATCAACATGATGACCGGCAACGTCACTTGCTGCGCATCTTCGACCCGACTGACGAGTGACCCTAATGCTGCAAGTAACGTCGCATAGAGGAAATACCCGAGTAAGAAGAACAAGAATAAGTAACTGATTGTTCGGATGCCAAGTGAATCAAGTGCTAAACGATCAAACAGACTACTCTGCTTCCCACTGTAGTAACCGACGAAGATGAGGAGTGAAAGTTGAATCATACTGACCGTTGCAATCGACAGAATTTTAGCAAGCATGTGTTGGATAGGACTGACGGCAGAAATCAAGAGTTCCATGACCCGTGATGATTTTTCATTCGCAATTTCTGAGACGATCATCCCTCCGTAAATCGCAATCGTAAAGTACATCAAAAAGAGTAAAATATAGACGAGGGAAGAAGCAGCGAACAGTTCCTCTTCGCTTTTTCCGCCGGTTGACGTCAGTTCCTGCTTCATCGCGACAGGCTCGGCGATCGAGGCGAGAAGTGTAGGATCGATTTCCGCTTCGGCAATGATACGCTGATCACGCACTTGTTTCAGAGCGGCTGACAGTTGCATCTGAAGTTGCTGTTCCGGGCTTTCACTAATCAATGTGACGGCGTAAGGATCATCGGTCATCAGTGCGACGGCATCATACGTCCCTTTTTTTACGACGTCACGTGCTTCTTTTAAGGTGAAGTCTTTTTTATCGACGTCGGTTTTAATGCCACTTTCCTTTAGAACAGGAATGATGTCTGCATCAAGTGAACTGACAACGGCGATTTTAGGGTCATCTCCTGAAAACCAATCAATGATCCGTTCGATGTTCGTCAGACCGACTAAAAAGACGACAAGTAACACAGTCGAGATGAGAAAACTTTTCGACCGCAATTTTTGTAATAGACTAAAGCGATACAGGGTCATAAATTTACGGTTCATAACGTTTTCCGACCTCCTCGATGAAGATGTCCTGTAGGGAGAGTTGATCCCAGACGAAACGTTCGACGTGGAAACCTTCTGTAATTAAATGGCGAAGTAATCCGTCGGCGGCTTCTTTCGATTCGACTTGGAGCGTGTAGCCGGTGCCTTCCGTCTCGACCTGTAAAATACCAGGCAGTGCATCCCATAACAATGGTGGGGCATCAGTTGCTAACAAAACACGCGTTTTTCCGTAACCTGCCTTGATGTCTGGTAAGTAACCGGCGACAACGGGTTTTCCGTGATCTAAAATCGCGACATGTTCGCATAATTCTTCGACATGATCCATCCGGTGACTTGAGAAGACAATCGTCGTCCCGTCCGTCGTCAGTTTCCGGACCGCTTTTTTAAGTTGTTCGACGTTGACAGGGTCAAGTCCGCTGAACGGTTCATCGAGAATCAACAGATCCGGCTTGTGCAGGACCGCAGAAATCAATTGGATTTTTTGCTGATTCCCTTTAGACAGCTGTTCGACACGCATCTTTTCATACTGAGGAATTTGAAAGTAATCCAACCATGCCAACAGAGACGCTTTAGCCTCTTTACGCCGCATCCCACGAAGCTCGGCTAAAAAGATTAATTGCTCGTCCACCCGAATCTTTGGATAAAGACCGCGTTCTTCTGGTAAATAGCCGATTTGCGAGAGGGGGATGGCTTTCCCTTTCCATGTGATTGATCCGGTCGTCGGTTTCAGGATACCGAGTAGCATCCGGAACGTCGTCGTCTTTCCGGCACCATTCGCGCCAAGTAATCCGAAAATCTGTCCTTCCGGAACTTGAAACGATAGATCATCGACGGCTGTAAACTCGCCGAACTGTTTTGTGATGTTCTGTAGTTCTAGCATGTGAACCTCCTTGGCAGACTAAGTAGTCACTTCTCTTTACATTGTACCCTTACGTTAAAACTGGTTAAAGGTTCCATTTTAAAAGGTATACAATTGAGCATTTTTGTTTACTTTTAGTAATTTAGTTACTATTATCGTGTTAAAGGGAATGAACAAAAAGTGAGGAACAGCTTTATTTCCATGATCGGGGCGAATTCTTCGTAAAATCGCAACGAACGCAACATGCCGCACCAATCACAGTCAAGAAGGGGAGACTCGTATGATACATCTTTTTGAACAACCTAAAAAACAAGGCGCACCGATTTTCTTGCTTCTCCATGGCACGGGTGGATCGGAGCAAGATTTAATCGGACTCGTCCAATTACTTCATCCAGATGCCGGCTATCTCTCCGTTCGTGGAGCAGTCACGGAAAATGGGATGCCGCGTTTCTTTAAACGCTTGGCAGAAGGCGTCTTTGACGAAGCCGACTTAGCCTTACGGACAAAAGAATTGATGGCATTCATCAAGGAAAAAAGTGAGACGTATCAATTTTCCGTTCAGGAATTAATTCCCGTCGGTTACTCGAATGGGGCAAATATCGCAGCGAACATGATGTTCGAAGAAGCCTTGTTTGCACAAGCAATCTTACTCCATCCGATGGTGCCGCGTCGTGGCGTCAAATTACCGGATAGTATGGGGGTCAACGTCTTTATCGGCGCAGGTATGAACGATCCGATTTGTGCCGCGAGTGAGACGGAAGAACTGAAAGAGCTGTTCGAAGGTGCGGGAGCACATGTCGACGTGACATGGTCGAATCATGGACATCAGCTCGTCATGCCGACGATTGAAAGCGCGGCATCCTGGTTAAACAATCAATTGACACAATGAAAAAGCATCGAGAACTCAAGGGGCAGAATCCTGAGTTCTCAATGCTTTTTTCTTAAGCAGGATGGTCACTTTTCGGACGAGAATAAACAATCAAGATTCCTCGCTCAACGAGTTGCATCGCAAGTGTCTCTTTTGCCTCTTCAGAAATTTTCGTCTGCGTGATGTGTTTGTACAGGTGCCGGAGTTCGCGACGCATCGGTTTGCGGACGAGCCACATGCTGTCGATGATCGAACACCACGTCAGGACGGTTTCTTGACCGATATAGAATTGCTTTTGCCGATTGAGATAACGAATCCACCATTCATCGCGAAGCATTTTTAAAGTAACGCCAGTAACAAAGACGATCAGAAATGTCAGTGGAATTGTTTCATACAAAGGAAGACTTGTCAGGACATCACGAAGTCCTGTGACTAAGCTGAGCATCATCCAACCAATGAGCCCGATGACGAGCCAATAACCAAAGTTGAGTGTACTTCGTCGTTGCATCATGAGTTTCGGTTTCAAGAGTGGAGTGGCCATCAGAATCACCTCCTTGTGAAATAATCGAATTTTCTGACAATTTATAGTTGTCCTTTTACTATAGTTACTTTTTCCCTAAACGTCCAGTCATTAGACATGGAAAATGTGTTTCTTTCTTGACGATTTTCGTGTACGCTAAAAAAAGAAAGTGAGCGGTTACATTAAAGGAGGAAAACAGATGGTGGATCAAGTCGTTTGGATCGCGGTTGGTATCGTCGCAATCGCTGTGTTCACAGCTTCAAGCGTTGCTGCGTACATGGGCGTTAAAAATCAAGAAGACTAAGGATTGGTCAGGCATCAGCCTCACCGAATCTTTACAAGCTCAAAGGACGATTCCGCTGTCGGAATCGTCCTTTTTAGATTTCGGAATACAATAAAGGCCGATTCGAATGACAAACGTATCATTCGGATCGACCGGATTTAACTTATTTATTTTCTGTGACGTCTATCTTTTCTGCATACGGTTTTAAGGCATCGCTCCACCGCAAGTAACCGCCACCGACGAGGTGCAACCCATCATACGTCAGCCGATTTTGGAGGTATCCTTGATCGTTCGTCAAGACCGGGCGTAAATCGACGAAGTCGGCATCGACCGATTCTGCGAGCTGCTTCAAATTACGGTTCAACGCTTCGACTTCACGGTTGACCCGGACGGAGTCGGAGTATTTCGGTGCGACGGGGACCGTTGACTGGATGACGACGTCGATGTTATTTTTTCGGAGTGTCGTCACGATCGTCGTCATATTCTCTGTAATCTTAGAGACGGGTGTGAAGTGCCGGATGTCATTGATACCACCCATCACGAAAACTTGTTTTGGTTCTAACTCAAGAATTAAGTCAAGTCGTGTCAAAAATCCTTCCGTCGTATCACCGGGAATCCCGAAATTAACGATCGATGAATCATTCATCAAAATCCGCCAGTCACCAAAATGTGTCATCGAATCACCTAACATGACAGCATTCGGAGATTTTGGGTATTGATAAGTATGGAAGAGACTATTCAATCGGACATAGTTGGAGTTTTTTGTGTATTGGAATGTCGTAACCGGTTTCGAACTCATTGCAGGGAAGACGTCTTCGATTAAATCAAGTGGTTTACGTCCGAACAGTAGTGCAAGGAGAACGATGTTTATGACAACCGAGAGAATCAATAGTGCTTTTTTCATAAAACAATCGTTCCTTTCAGAGGAGTATAAGGGGTAGTGTAACATGAATCGAAATCCATGGTTCGACAATATTAAAGGATTTCTTGTCATTTTCGTTGTCATCGGTCATATGCTGACTGATATTCGGTTCGATTATGATGGCAAGGTACTCGAGACGGTCTATTTAATTATTTATTCGTTCCACATGCCGTTGTTCATCATTTTGAGTGGCTACTTCTTTCGTGAAAACAAGTACTTACGGGTGATTCAATTGTTTGCCGTCTATTGTGTCTGGCAAATTTTAATCGGGTCGTGGGCAACCTTCGGGGAAGGGTTACCCTTATTTTCCGGTCAAAATATCGGGACGCACTTGTTGCGTCCGTACTGGGCGCTTTGGTATTTGTTCGTCATGGTCGTCTGGTACATCGTCACACCATATGTCGTGCACTTGAGAGGATATGTCTGGTTCGGTTTAGCGTTCGCTCTGTTATACGGTTTCGAACTTGAGAATACAGGATTCCTGGCATTACGGAAGTTAATCATGTTCTATCCGTATTTCTTATTAGGGAACTATCTCTCGGAACACGAGTTCATCCGGATTTTCGAAATGCCGAAAAATTTCAAACGTCGGATGAACGTCCGCTTACTGGGCGGACTCGCGTTCACTTCCGTCGTCGGTTTTTTATTGTTTCAAGCCTGGCGGGATACACCGCAAGAAGTCGTCGATCTTGCAAATGCCTTTAAACATCGTTTTCCTTACGTCGAACAATATGATAGCGATGCCTGGGTCGGGGTACTGAAGCATAGCGTCATCTATTTCTTATCAATCATGGCGTCACTCGGGTTCATGATGCTTGTGCCGATGCGCAGGCTTCCACTCGTGACCCGGGCAGGGGAGCTGAGTCTCTACGTTTATCTTTTACACGTCTTCTTCGTCATGGCTTGGCGACAATATGTAACGGGTGCATTTGTAACAGAACCTTGGGTCGCCTTGTTGATCATTTTTGGCGTTGCGATTTTAATCGTCGGAATCATCGTTCACCCGGCAGTTGTTCGGATGTTACGCCCATTGATTGAAATCGACATCCGTCCGATTGTCGAGAAGCGGGAAGACCTTTCAAAAAAAGGTTAAATGCTATACACTTTAAAGTAGATGGATTAATAGATGAAGGGCGTGGAAAGTATGTCATATAACTTAAACAACGCGGATGGTGTCGTAAACGTTTCTCAGCAGGTAATCGAGGTCATCGCCGGAGTTGCCGTCAAGGAAACAGAAGGTATCGCATTTACGCAAGATGATTCGAAACTTCAAGAAAAACAAATGGTTAAACTCGTTAAGGTCGAAGATGTCGGAGGCGAGATTACGGTCAGCCTGGCTGTTCATATCAAGTATGGTATGTCGATCATCAAGACAGCGGGTAAAGTGCAAGAACGGATTGTGCAAGACATGGAAAACATGTTGGCATTCCCACCGAAAGCAGTCGACGTACGCGTCATCGGATTGTTAAAAGGATAAAAAAGGAACGAGGCGCTTCGTCAGTGGACGAGGCGCCTCTTTGTTGATTAGGGGAGGTAGCGGAGGGCGAACGTTTCAGTTGCCTTTGCCGAATAGTCAAACTGGAGGCGAATGGCATATTCGCTCGTTGAAAAAACAGATACAGCGGGGTGCTCGGTCTGCGCAAGCGTCGTTTCTCCAGTCACGAGTTCAAATGCCAACTGATCGAGTGTCAAAAGCTGATTACTTGGATTACGCACTAAGACAATCGCTTCAACGGAAGTCTCTTTTTTTAGAATCGATACCGGAAGGAGCGACCAACCGTCTGTCGGAGGAATCGGGTGAGAAAAAGCGATTTGGCGGATCCGTTGGCGTTCAGTCTCCGAGAAGGACGAATCAATCAGCACATCGGTCAACAATTCGTTCGAAAAGACAAGTTGGACCGGATCAGTAAGTGAATCAAGATCGACAAACACATCTTCTTCCGCAAACTCAAGCCAAAGCGGAATTGTTACCATTGGTAAAAGGACCGGTATCTCCTCGATACTAAGCGTTTTCCGGGCAATCAACTGGTCGCCGGACAGTGCAAGAACGACTAAATCATTCAGCTGGAAAGCTTGGTCAAGTGTATTTTGGAACAAGGCAATCAAGCGCAACGGCTTGTTTTCTAACCGTTGGAAGAGGTGGATTGCCATTTGACCAGGAGCGAGTCCAGGTAGTTGTGCCGCGACGTAGCGGAAGACATACTCATCTTCTTTGACGATTGGCATATCGTCCGTGAAATAGAGCGCAGGTTGAATAACCGGTGAATCAGTCGACGGTTGCATGAAGCATTCCTCCTTCAGTCGTAACACTTTCGAAGCGACAAAGACTAGAGACAATCTGTTTTTCAAAAGTAGAAATCGCATAAGTGAAGTAGTCCATTCCTTCCTGTTCAAAGATACGAACAGGTTGTTCCTGCGCATAACCGCGAAGATGAATCCCTTCCTTCAATGAATTCATCGCCGTTAAGTGACCCGTCCACTGTTCATCGAGTGCGAGCAGCATGAAGCGACGTGCTGTTTCTTCATGTGACGCAAGATGGTCTGCCATCGTGGTCTCGGTCTCTGCAATGAATGGAGTCAATCGTTGTTTCATTTCTTCACGCGATTCGACGCGCTCGAGCAGGACCGGTTGTTGGACGAGCTGTTCAAGTTCCGATGTCAGTAATGCCAGTGGCCATTCCTCTGGAACGAGCGCGTCATGGAGATGCTCATCGACTAAGGCATGAATGACACGAGCAGCAAAGGGCTGGACGAACCCTTCAAGTGACTCGGACTCAACAATTTGATTGCGAAGACGATAGATCGCGAGGCGTTGCTCACTGATGACATCTTCTAGCTGGACGAGTTCATCACGGACGCTCCGGTTGACGGATTCACATGTCTCCTGCGCATAGCTCATCAACTGACGCGCCTCTTTTAACGTGACAGGACCTGCGACATCGGGAAGCTTTTTTTGAACACGGGTGAGGCGGTCTTTTGCGAAGCGGCGGGGAAGCTCGTCTTCGAGTGATAAATAGAAGCGCGTCAATCCTGGATCACCTTGGCGACCGGCCCGGCCGCGAAGTTGATTATCGATGCGGACCGACTCGTGGCGTTCTGTCCCGATGACCAACAATCCACCTTGCTGTTTGGCAGAGGCATCGAGGACGATATCCGTTCCACGACCGGCCATGTTCGTCGCAATCGTAATCCGGCCAGCTTGTCCGGCTGACTCGATGATTCGGATTTCTTGATCAACCGTCTTTGCATTCAAAATCTCATAAGGCAACTGTTCGCGCTCCAGGACGTGAGCGACTTTTAGGGATTGTTCGATCGAAGTCGTCCCGATCAATACGGGTTGTCCTGTTTGATGTGCGAGTCGTGTTGCCTGTGCGATGGCCTGATATTTTTCCTGACGCGTCGAAAAAAGGACATCTGGTTCATCGATTCGGATTTTCGGGCGATTCGGTGGAATAGATACGACATCCATCCGGTAAGTTTTCAGGAACTCATCGCGTGAGGTCGACGCGGTTCCCGTCATACCCGAAACATGATGGTAGAGGCGGAAATAATGTTGAATCGTGATTTGGGCTGTCGTCCGGTTTTCTTCAGTCACGGGAACATTCTCTTTTGCCTCGAGTGCTTGGTGTAGGCCGTCAGATAAACTGCGCCCTTCCATTAAGCGACCTGTGAATAAGTCGACGAGGGCGATTTTATCATCTTTGACGATGTAGTCGATATCGCGTGTCAAGACGACGTGCGCGCGAAGTGCCTGGATGACATAATGAAACAAGACAGCATGTTCTGCCGCAAAGAGTTGATCGACTCCGAACGTTCGCTCAATCGTCTCGATGCCTTGGTCGGTTAAGGCAACCGCTTTAATTTCATCGTCAAACGTATAATCTTCCTCTGGCTGGAACGCTTCGATGACACGACGGACGAGTTGTTGGAGCGCTTCGTGAACGGTGTCACGTTCCGCCATGATGAGGGGGGTTTTAGCTTCATCAATCAAGATGCTATCGACTTCATCGATCAGAGCAAAGCGGAGAGGGCGTTGCAACCGGTCTTCTTTGCGCATGACGAGATGGTCGCGAAGGTAATCAAAACCGAACTCCGTTCCGACTCCGTATGTAATATCGGCAGCGTAGGCGGCTCGCTTCTCGTCAAATGATAAGTCGGAATGATTGATGCCGACCGTCAGTCCTAAAAAGCGATGAATTTGTCCGATTTGTTCCGCGTCACGGCGGGCCAAATATTCATTGACGGTGATGACATGGACGCCTTGCCCGTACAGACTCTGTGTAAAACTGGCGAGCGAAGCGACGAGGGTTTTTCCTTCCCCGGTCGCCATCTCGGCGATATGTCCTTCAAGTAGCGATAGTCCACCAATCAGCTGGACATCGTAATGGCGGAATCCGAGCGTCCGCTTACTCGCTTCCCGCACAAGCGCAAATGCAGTCGCAGTAATCGCTTCGACCGACTCACCCGTCTGAAGACGTTCTTTTAAAGAAGCGGTTAAGCGGCAGAGTTCGTCATCGGTCTTCTGTTGCATTTCCGCTTCCAGACTATTGATCGACAGGACGATTTTTTCATAACGTCGCATCCGGCGGCTCTGTTCGTCGAGCAGTTGTTTGACACGTTGAAACATACTGAGTCACTCCTTCAATTCCGATTCTAAAACTAACCTGATTATACCAGTTAAAAAATGTAAAACGAATAGTAAAAGAGATAAATAGCGAAAACATTTATGTTTATTTGAAAGCGTTATCAATGCAAACTAATTTTTCCTGATAACTTCAAACGGTCTAAATGAAGAAATTTTTGATAACGCTTGCAAAGAGGTTTATGAAGAGGTAAAATATTTCTTGAGGCAAGTGCAATCGTTTGCGCAAATCATTCGATTTCTTGTCTTTCATGTACGATGGATGAAAGGATGGATGTCGGATGGCACCAACGATTGAAGCGGTTATTTTTGACTTAGACGGCGTGATTACCGATACAGCCGAGTATCATTACTTAGCGTGGAAGCAACTCGGAGAGGAGCTTGAGATTCCGTTCGACCGGGATTTCAACGAAACACTTAAAGGTGTAAGTCGGACCGATTCGTTAGAGCGGATCTTGGCGCTCGGTGGAAAGCAGCATGCTTTCACGGAAGCCGAGAAAAACGCGCTTGCGACGAAAAAGAACGAGCACTACGTCGAGTTGATTCAACATATCTCAGAACAAGATCTTCTTCCGGGAATTATTTCGTTCTTGGATGAAATTCGGGCTGCTGGGCTGAAAATCGGTATGGCGTCGGCTTCGAAAAATGCGCTGACGGTCGTTGAGGCACTAAAGGTCCGACACTATTTCGATGATATCGTCGATGCGGCAACAGTTGCTCAGTCTAAACCACACCCTGAAGTGTTTTTACGGGCAGCTGAAGCGCTTGACGTCGACCCGAGTCGCTGTATCGGTGTAGAAGATGCAGCAGCCGGTATTACGGCCATCCACGCGGCAGGCATGTATGCTGTCGGCGTCGGACCGGAAACGACGTTACATGAGGCAGACTATCGTGTCGATTCGACAGATTTGCTTTCCCTTGAGCAAATCTTAGCTAGTCGCTAACAACAACGTTCCATTCCCTGATGGTTCGTTGTTTCATCTGATTGATCTCTTTTCATGTGAGGAAAAGGACCGCTTCCCTGAGCGGTCCTTTTTGCGTATAGACAAATTAAGCGGTTTTTAATCTTAACGGATGGTGAGAAGTTGCTTTCCTGCTTCTTCTCAAAACAAATTTTTTTCGCAAAATTGGGAGATAAAGCGTCTTTTTTCGTTGCTTTCCTCGGGCGAGGCGCAAGCCGTTGCTCCTTGGTCCTCACGGACAACGAGCAGGGTCTTGCCTGCCTCTGAAAGTGCGTTAAAAACGCACTTTCAGAGGCAGGAGTCAACGAAAAGTGACGCTTTTCAAGTAATACCGTGAAGGAAATCCAGGCGTGGAGACGGTTTAGAGCGCGATCCGTCTCGAATCGCTTAGAACCGCGAAAAGCAATCGGTCGCGACCCTGCAGCTTTGCTGTAGCGGCGCGGAAGATTGCCGCTTTGAAGACGAGGCGAGACAGGGAAGCGCGAACGGATTGTATCTCGATACCATATGTTTACGCTTTTTAATAGTTTGTCTACACGCTGAACGCTAAAAGGATTGCGCATCGGTAGATGGCAATCCTTTTTTGTGATCGTATGTCATATTTTTTAGTCGGCTCGAAGTGTTGTGGAAAATTAAAGTGTCGCGAGAATTCCCTCTGCGATCGCTTGTGCGTAACGTGCCTGATAGGCAGCGTTCGTTAACTTCGAACGATCCGTGCTGTTTGAAAGGAATCCGAGTTCTGTCAAAACGGCGGGAGCATTCGTGCCTCGGATGACCGCTAAGTTACCGAAATCCACACCGCGATTTCGCATACCGGCATAACTGACCAGCCGTTGTTGAATCGCATTTGCTAATTGAATGGATGTTGATCCGTTATAGTAATAGTTTTCGGCACCGGAAGCGCTCGTAGCGTTTGAGGCATTGATATGGATGCTGACGAAGCGAGCAGTTGCATGTGAGTTCGCCATGACGCTCCGGTCGGTCAATGTCGGATAATAGTCATTCGTATACCGCGTTAATTGTAAATCGACTTTTCCTTCGAGAAGGCTTGCGACCTGACGCGCGACGGCGAGGACGATATCGCGTTCTGTTAGTCCGACCCGTGTAGCACCGGGATCATAACCGCCATGACCAGGATCAAGGACGATCAATGGTCGATTCGAAGGAGCGGGTTGAAAGAGGGTTAAATACATCGACTCGACATAACCGGAGCGTCCGTCCGCTGTCTTGACCGCGACATAACCACGTGTTTTATGTGTACTGTTTGAGACGACGACCGGCGTACCGCGTCCGAGACGAGCGAGTTGGCTGCTTGAAGAAGACGGACCGGAACGTAATGTGACCGTACTACCTGAGCTGATGAGGACATACATTTTTGAACCGCTGTAATCGACGCTCGCCGTAGAAGAAGAGGCGGGAGAAGAAGTCCCTTTTTTCAAGTAAGTACCGATGACATAACCCGTCGATCCGTTATAGGTCACTTTATGCCACGCGCCACTTGTAGATAGCGACTGAACGACGTGAGTTTTCGGAATCGTCAAGATCAGTTTCCCGGATGCACTCGGTGCGGTACGAAGATTTAACCGTTCGGTTGTTGTATAAGCAGTCGTTTTCGATGTTGTCGAAGCCGTGACTTTTTTTAAGTAAGAGCCGGAGACGTAGCCGGTTTTATTACTGTACGTGACTTTGTACCAGTTTCCGTCTTTATAGCTTGAGCTGATTTTTTTACCTGTTGGAATCGTCAACAGCCGTGTCGAAGAAGTCGTCGCTGCTTTGCGTAAAGAAAGTGCTGCGGTTGTTTGATAAGTTGTCTTCGCGAAAGTAGTCCCCGTGGCGACTTTCTTTAAGTATGTTCCTAGCACGTAACCCGTCTTTCCTTGATAAGACAGTTTGTACCAATTCCCTTTACGATAAGAGGAGCTGACCTGTGTATTTTTCGGAATCGTCGTCAACTTTTTCGACGTGGTCGTATTGGATGTCCGAAGATTTAAAGAATCTGTTGTTTTATAAGTCGTTTTCGTAAAAGAAGTACCGCTAGCTGCCGATACTAAAGAAGACGGAAACGCAACCGTGAGTAGAAGCAAAAGTACTAGTGCAAACGACAATATTTTAGTTAATTTGTCCATTAATTTTCCAGTCTCCTTTTGTGTAAAATCAATAGTTAGAACACCTTTACGAATAAAATAAGTGCTTTTGAGATAGTTTAATTTATAATTTATATGTTCCGTTCTAGCTCCTTTCTGTTAATATGAGGTGTAACCATTGTATCGGGTGTTTAGTGAAAATATTACAGGATAATTAAATATTTAAAAAAATTATATATTATAGAGACAATTTATAGTCTGTAATATTTCAATAAACATACAATTGAAACATATTTGAAATATTTATGTTTAATTTTGGAAGGTAGGGTAAACATGGGAACGAGTGAACACATTTATCGTGAGTTGATGGAGATTGAAGAGGAATACCGCCGTCTTCAACGGCGTGCAGAATACTTGATTGCAGAGTTGAGTCGTGGTGCTGGAGATTATTCAAAAGAAGTCGCCGTAGCACAAGAACGCCCTCTAAAACAACGGCGTGTCAATCAGCGTTATCCGCTTGAAGTGTACGTCCACCAAATCAGTGATTTGATGCGTGAACGTGAATCGATGTCGGCACGTGACATTCAAATGGAACTTGAATTACGTTACCGTCACCAAATCAGTAACATCTATCAATTGATGGCGAAAGTCGAGCAAGCGAACCCGGCAATCAAAAAGGTTGGCCGTGGGATTTATACATATGATCCGTCTGCTGAAGTCCCAATCTTCATGTGAGCCGCTCGTCGGCTCTTTTTTTTTATGATATAATTCGCGCAGGAGCGTGATGTTATTATGTTATGGACTGCGTCCATCGTCTGTTTTATCGCGGCCTTACTGATCACACCCGTCGTAAAACGCTTTGCGATTGCAGTCGGTGCCGTTGACAGTCCGGACGCGCGAAAAGTACATGTGCGAATCATGCCACGTCTAGGTGGGTTGGCGATTTATATCGCGTTCATGATTGGCTATTTTATTTTGCAACCTTCGAGTCCCTATGCGACTCATATTTTAGTCGGAGGATTCGTCATCATTTTGACGGGGGCCTTCGACGACCGATTCCAATTGAATGCCCGTTTGAAACTGATGGGGCAAATTGTTGCTGCCGTCATCGTCTTAAATGGAGGTATTCGAATCGAATTCATCAACTTGCCGTTTGACCAGCAACTGTTTCTCGGTTGGTGGAGTGTGCCGTTGACGTTTCTTTGGGTCATCGGGATTACGAATGCCGTCAACTTGATTGATGGACTGGATGGACTCGCAGCCGGTGTCTCGAGCATCGTGTTGTTGACGTTGATCAGCCTCGCTGTCATCCAAGGAAATGTTTATGTGACGATCGTCGCGATTTTACTCTTGATGAGCACGCTCGGCTTTTTGTTCCACAATTTTTATCCGGCGAAGATTTTCATGGGGGATACAGGGGCCTTGTTCCTTGGATACATGCTCGGTGTCTTATCGTTACTCGGTTTTAAAAACGTGACCTTGTTCTCGCTTGCCGTTCCGGTCATCTTGCTCGGGATTCCGATCTCCGACACGTTGTTTGCAATCGTCCGGCGTGTTCTTCAAGGGAAACCACCGTTCGCACCAGACAAAGCCCACCTTCATCATCGTCTGCTCGATCTTGGATTTACGATGCGCCAAGCTGTGCTCGTGATTTATGGGTTGTGTGCGATTTTCGGCATGACAGCGATTTTATTTTCACAAACGAATTCCATCGGGGCACTCGTTTCGTTAATCATGTTATTGATTGTGCTCGATATCTTAGTCGAATCGCTGGGACTACTTGGCGAACGCTATCGTCCGTTATTGAATTTACTCGAACGACTTACATCAAAATGACCAATCAGCCGCTCAAAATTTGATTTTTGGGCGGCTGATTGACGATTAAGGAGACTATTATGAATCCGATAGCGGAAAAAGAACGGATTATTTATTTGGATGTCCTCCGTGGTTTTGCACTGTGTGGGATTTTGCTCGTCAACATGCCGAGTTTTCTCGGGGAACGGTTCGTGTCCGATATGGGACAAGTCGACCGATTGCTCCGGCTTTTCTTTGATTTGTTCATTCAAACGAAGTTTTATACGTTGTTTAGCGCGTTGTTTGGTGCTGGCTTTATCCTCTTCATCGACCGGCTCCGTCAAAAAAAGCGTTCGCTGTGGATTTTTGTTCGCCGTTTGACGATTTTATTTGCGATTGGTCTCATTCATTTATTGTTTTGGGAAGGTGACATCCTCCAAACGTATGCGTTTTGCGGATTCCTTTTGTTGCTCTTCGTCAAAACACGACCGCTGACCAAACTCTTCATCGGTCTTGCCCTCCAACTGTATACGGTCTCTCTCTATCTTTCAATTTATCTCTTTGCTCAATCAGAAGGCGATCGTTCCATCATTGAACCGGACGGTCGATTGACCGATCTTGTTGCTGGACGTGATCTCGGAGGTTATTTCATTTATCATGCGACCGTCCAATTGCCGGATGCACTCGGAAATACGTTGATGCTTTGGCCGGAAATTTTATCTCTCTTTTTAATTGGCGCCTATTTGATGGAACGCTTTTCAGTGCGGCCACCGACAACACGATTACTCATCGTAGGGTTCCTCGTAAGCTTGATTTTGTCACTCCCTGCACTAACGCAAATTATTCGCGTTCACCAAGGACAGGTCGCAGATGGACTAATCAATTACTTTTTCGTCTGGTTGTCCGGACGGACGCTCGCCATTACTTATGCGACAGCCATCGCCTTGGCCGTTCGGGCCGGCCTGCGAATGGAAGGGTTCCGCTTGCTCGGACGGATGGCGTTGACGAATTATTTGACGCACACACTCGTTTTTACAGTCCTTGTTTTCTTATCCGGGACATACGGCACAATTCCACTGTGGCAAGGGACGTTAGGAGCTCTCATCTTATTAGCCTGCCAAACGTTTTTCTCGCGTTGGTATTTGCGACACCATCACCAAGGACCAATCGAAGCATTGTGGAGAAAAGGAACGTATGGGAAGCAAAGATCGATTAAATTGTAAGCTGTCACAAAAAATTTACAAACGTTCCGTATACTAAACGCTGGAGGTGGAGAAATGAGTAGATGGATAGAAATCTTCATCGTCTCTTTGAAGCTCGGCTTGACATCGTTCGGAGGTCCTGTCGCGCATCTCGGATACTTTTATGAAGAATACGTCAAACGAAGGAAGTGGATTGACGAGAAAGGCTACGCCGATCTTGTGGCACTTTGCCAGTTTCTTCCCGGTCCGGCATCGAGTCAAGTCGGGATGGGAATCGGGTTGATTCGTGGTGGCGTCGTCGGTGCAATCATTTCCTTTATCGGGTTTACATTACCGTCGAGTCTGTTATTGATCATGTTCGCACTGCTTGCGACAACTTACGATTTGACCGATGCGGGATTCATTCACGGTCTGAAACTCGTCGCGGTGGCGATTGTTGCCGATGCTGTACTCGGAATGGGGATGAAGCTTGCTGTTGGACGAAAGCGGTTAGCGCTGATGTTGCTTGCGCTTGCAGGTGTCTTAATCTTCGATCATCCGCTTGCGCAAGTCGGTGTCTTACTACTGGCGGCATTGTTCGGATTACTCTTGTTTAAAGTTGAACCACAATCTGGTCAACCGTTAGCCATTCACGTATCACGCGTGTGGAGCATCAGTGCGCTCATACTCTTTTTCGGTTTGTTAGTCGCGACGCCGATTTTAGCGACGGTGGCGACGGGAAACGTGCAGCTTGCGAGCATCATGTACAATGCCGGTGCACTCGTGTTTGGGGGCGGTCACGTCGTCTTACCGTTTCTCAACCAGGCACTCGTACCAGGATTTATGGACGGAACGAACTTTCTAGCGGGGTATGCCGCGGCCCAGGCCGTTCCCGGTCCACTCTTTACATTTGCGACCTACCTCGGGACGGTCATTTCAGGTGTGTCGGGTGGTCTGCTCGCGACATTGGCGATTTTTTTACCCGGTTTTCTGCTCGTGATTGGCGTCGTCCCGTTTTGGGATCGTGTCCGGATGAACAAACAAGTCGGACGGATGTTGATCGGCGTCAATGCAGCAGTCGTTGGTTTGTTGTTAGCCGCCTTATATGACCCCATCTTTACATCGAGCGTCGAGACGGGTCTCGATTTCTTCGTCGCCTTCGGGCTCTTTTGTTTACTTCGTTTTTATAACCAGTCGCCGTTACGCATTGTTTTACTTGGAGCAGTGATTGGAATGGTGTTAAGCGGAATCGGTCTTACTTAAAAAAGGCAATCTACAGCCGCTTTAGAGCGCGTGATCGCTTTGTACAAAAAGTGCGAGCTTTCACGAGACTTGGATAGGTTTCAAGACGGCATGAGCGAAAAGAACGGAAATAGAAATGGCCGATGATTCCATAAAAGAGAGAATCATCGGCCATTTGATTGTTGTCGGAAACGTACGACATAAGGATTGATTTTACTCTGACTTATGAGTCAGCTCCATTGTTTCCAGTCTTACGCTTGAGGTGGACGAGGACGATGTCTTGCCGGACGGTCGTCGCGTCTTCGATGAAACCGAATTGATGATAAAGCGCAATCGCCGGCGCGTTCATTTTTGCCGTTGAGACGAATCGCAAATCCTCTGCTGCAAGCGCATGGTGCAGTAAACGAGAGGCGACACCTTGCCGGAAAAAAGCGGGTGCGACGAGCAGACGTGTAATCGTCTGATCGGAATACGTCAGGCAACCGATGAGTCCGGATTCGGACGTCAAGACGTAACCGAGCGGAGCTTCTTGCGTCAATTCAGCCGGTGTTTGGCGCAAAGGTGGAAAATCGGTCGTACCGATTAACTCCGCCTCTATTTGATAAGCACGTTTTTGTAATGCGAACAACGCCTCGAAGTCAGTTTGCTTCAGTCGACGTATCATCTGTTGCCCCTGAATCATCAGCCGATACCTCACTTGCCTGGTTCGTCGGCAGAGCGAGTTGTTCTTTTAGCATGTTTTTTGCTTCTTGGAGCGACTCTTCATCCAGCTTGTAGTAATAGCCACCGTTGATTCGGGCATCCGATCCTTCTAAGTCGATCCGGTTGACGGTCGCGAGTGACTTGACGAACGGCTGCAACTGGAATGCTTCCGTTAACGACATGTTCGTTTGGAAGTTATCGCCGGTCGCTTGCATCAATTGATTCAACTTTGTGATTGAACCGAGCGAAGTCGATTCATCGATGATGGCTTGTAAAATTTGTTGTTGGCGTTTTGTACGGCCGATGTCACCTTCGGGATCTTCGTAGCGCATCCGGGCATAGGCGAGTGCTTCTTCACCGGTTAATGTCTGAACGCCGGGATCGAGCTTGACGCCGCTCTGTTGGTCAGATGAATCGAGTGTGTCGATCGGCAACTTGACGTCGACGTCGACTCCGCCAATTGCATCGACAATCGCGACGACACCATTAAAGTTGATTGAGCCATAATAGTCGATTGGGATATCGAGCAAGTTCTCGACCGTCTCAATCGTTGAATCGATTCCTCCGAACGCATACGAGTGATTAATTTTATCTTCGTAGCCGACAGACGGGATCATGACGAGGGAATCCCGGGGGATACTCAACATACTGACTTTCTTTTCCGCTTTGTTGAAGGTGGCGACAATCATCGTGTCTGATCGTGAAGTAGTGTCACCAGGGCGTTCGTCCGTCCCGACGAGCAGGACGGAGAAATGATCTTTCGTCAAATCGACGGCCGCTGGACGTTTTTCTGATTTTTCACCACGGGATAATTTCACTTCTGTTTTGTTGGCTGTTTGAAAGGTTTTATGTGCGACGTAGGCGAACGTAGCGCCACCTGTGACTAAGACGATGAGAAATACGGTGACGAAAATCTTAAACCAAGAGCGTTTTGACTTTCGTTTATTAGAACGAGATCGTGTAGAATCCTCCACTGTTCATTGCCCCTAACTTTACTGAATAATTAAAAAACTTTTAAATTCTTTACAAACAGTATAGCAGGTCGAGACAGAATGTCACGTCAGGTCACATCGTGCTCGATGTAGCGAGAACCATTTTCGTGTATCTTCGCTTGGCCATTCGTCAAGTTCGTCATCCACTCGATGAATGGGGCGACATCGTTTGAATTGACGAGGACGTCGAGTTGAACATGATCGAGGTAATGGATTTGATCGATGAGGTGACGCGTCGCCCGGAGTTCATTTTCTAATTTTCCGAGCCATGTGTAATCGACCGTCACTTCAAGGAGGTCGTGGGAAACGCGTTCAATGACGCCGATTGTATTCAATCCTTCGGAGACACTTGTGCCGTAAGCACGGATTAAACCACCGCCACCGAGCTTGATTCCTCCGAAGTAGCGGGTGACGACGACAACCGTATTCCGGAGATTACGTTTTTTCAACACTTCGAGCATCGGAACGCCGGCCGTTCCACTCGGTTCACCATCATCATTCGCTTTTTGAATGTCATTTCGTTCACCGATGACGTACGCTGAACAATTGTGGTTGGCGTCATGGTGTTGCTTTTTAATCGCCGCGATGAAGCCCTGTGCTTCTTGCTCAGAGGTAGCGCGTGCTAAATATGTAATAAATCGTGACTTTTGTATAATGATTTCATGGAAACCATTTTCTTTTACTGTATAATAATTAAATAATGACATAATCAAAAATGTCCTCCTCGTTAACTAGTTCTTTCTAGCATAACGACGAATCGGGAGAGAGACAACCACGGGGACTGGAGGGAGTAGCATGACGAATGAGATGAGGGAGCGGCTGTCCTTGAATGATATCGTACAGAACATCATTGGTGTCGTAGAAGAAAGTCGGGAAGAAATCGTTCGAATTACAGAAGATTCAAGAGAACAATACGCAGAAATCCAACAGGAGTTACGGGATTTGAAGACGCGTGTTCATGACTATATTAAAGAAGCCGAACGACTGGAACGACTGATCAAGGATTCAAAAGCACGACTCGTCGTCGTCAGCAAGAACTTCGATCATTACTCCGAACAAGACGTCAGAAGCGCCTACGAAACGGCGAATGCCCTTCAACTCGAGTCGTTCATCAACCAACGGGATGAAATGAACTGCCGAAAGCGGCGGGATGAACTCGAGCGTCGCTTAGTCCACCTCGATGAGACGATTGAGCGAGCCGATATGCTGATCAGTCGCGTCTCGGTTGTCCTGAATTTTTTGACGGACGATATGCAGGTCATGAATGAAAAGTATGAAAAGGCGATGCAAAAACAAGAGATGGGCTTAAAAGTATTTCAGTCGGCTGAAAATGAGCGACGGCGCTTATCTCGAGACATGCACGATGGACCAGCACAAACGCTTGCTCACGTTTTGATTCGTGCAGATTTGATTGAAAAGATTCACCAGCACAACGGAGCAGAAGCAGCCTTTGAAGAAATCCATCGGCTCCGGATCTTGATTCGTGACGGGCTCGCGGATATTCGCCGGATCATTTATGATTTACGTCCGATGACACTCGATGATCTTGGATTTGTTCCGACACTCGAGCGTTATCTTCGTCATATGCAGGAAATTTCGAACATTCCGATTCATTTTAATTATCTTGGCGGTGGGGAGCGGATTGAGTCGACGTATGAAGTCGCTGTCTTCCGAATTGTTCAAGAAGCCGTCCAAAATGCAGTTAAGCATTCCAAAGCGAGTGACATTCGTATTATCATAGAACAGTATCAACATTCTGTCCGTATTCATGTTAAGGACAATGGGATCGGGTTTGACTTTGATGAAATTTTCGCTTCGTGCGATGAGTCGTTCGGACTTGTTGGCATGCGTGAGCGAATTGAATTGATTGATGGTTCGTTTGAAATCGAAACAAAACCGGATAAAGGGACGGTCATCAAGGTAGGGATTCCGATCGAAGAATCCGAAGCGAGAGGGGAAACACAGTGAATAACGAGCAAGTAAAAGTAGTCATCATCGACGATCATCAGTTATTCCGGGAAGGCGTCAAACGGATTCTTGATTTTGAAGAAGAATTCATTGTTGTCGCGGAAGGGGCGAGCGGAGCGGAAGTGATTCCGCTCGTCGAAGCCCATCAACCGGATATCGTCTTAATGGATATTAATATGCCGCAAGTCAATGGTGTTGAAGCGACAAAACGTCTCATGGAGGTCCATCCGGATGTCCGCGTCATCATTTTGTCGATTCATGACGATGAGACGTACGTCATGCACGCGTTAGGCGCAGGAGCGGTTGGTTATCTTCTGAAAGAAATGGCGACGGATGAACTCGTGAATGCGATTCGTTCCGTCTATCGCGAAGGGGGATACGTCCACCCGAAAGTCACACCAAACCTTTTGCAAGAGTACCGTCGTTTGATGAAGATGAAACAAACGATGTCTTCCCAACCGATTGAAAAACGTGTCGCGGAAGCGCCGTTACACGTCTTGACGCGTCGTGAGTGCGAAGTACTGCAGTTGCTTGCTGACGGTTTCTCGAACCGGGCGATTAGTGATACGCTCTATATCAGTGAGAAAACAGTCAAAAATCATGTTTCCTCAATTTTGCGGAAAATGAATGTACCCGACCGGACAGGTGCTGTCGTCGAAGCAATTCGACGCGGCTGGGTCGTCGTCGTATAATAAAAAGACGGTTGCCAAAGCGGCGCCGTCTTTGTTTTTGTATCGAAACGAACTATGATACACTTAATAACGATTGTGACGTGTCAGAAAATTACAAGTCACGACGGAACTCTTAAAAGCGAGGAAATTCACGGATGAGCCAGATTGTGATTTTAACGGATAGTACAGCCTATCTGCCAACTACCTATTGTGAAGAAAATAATGTTCATGTCGCACCGCTCAGCGTCATTTTTGATGGTGACGCATACCGGGAAGGGTTCGATATCTCAGTCCCTGAGTTTTATGCGAAGATTCAAACGGGAAGTCTGCCAACGACTTCGCAGCCGAACATCGGTGACATCACGGATGCCTTTGAACGACTACCGGCGGGAACGGATATCATCGGAATTACGTTATCAAGCGGGATTAGTGGAACGTATCAAGCTTTACATACCATTAATATGATGGTGGATCACGTTCAAGTTCACCCGGTCGACTCACGAATTTCATGTATGCCGCAAGCATTCTTAGTGAAGGAGGCCGTCCGGATGCGTGATGCCGGGGCGACGGCAACAGAAATCGTCGCACGTCTTGAAGATCTTAAAGGGATGATTCG
This sequence comes from Exiguobacterium sp. H66, assembly GCF_018618705.1. Classification (NCBI taxonomy): domain Bacteria; kingdom Bacillati; phylum Bacillota; class Bacilli; order Caryophanales; genus Exiguobacterium; species Exiguobacterium sp. H66. The sequence goes on along the minus strand of NZ_JACSMQ010000002.1, from coordinate 355,750 downwards.
TGCGTATTTCGTCGTTGATGATTTAGAGCATTTACAACGGGGCGGACGTCTCAGTATGACGCAAGCCGTCGTTGGTTCTTTCTTAAAGATTAAACCGGTTCTTCATTTCGTCGATGGGAAAATCGTTCCGTTCGAAAAGATTCGGACGTTCAAACGGGCGGTTAAACGGATTGAAGAGATGATGGAAGATACGATTCATAATGAGGGTGCAGGATATGTCATCGGTGTCATCCATGCCGAAGACGATGTCAAAGCACGTGCTGAAATCGAAGTGCTCGAGCAACGGTTCCCGAAAGCGCAAATTGAAATGAGCGTGTTCGGTCCGGTTATCGGGACACACCTTGGTCCTGGTGCGATCGGGATCACGTGGTACAAAGCGGATTAATGAAATAAGTGTTGCACCGAGAAAGAACATCACTTCAATGGGATGTTCTTTCTTTTTTGACTCGTCTTTACACTGCCGGCAGGAAGCGCACGCAAGACTGACGAAAGGAAGGGGAGTCTCATCAAGAAAGGGAGTGAGTCATGGATATTCGAGGACGCCTGATTCCGAGCGATCAAGTAAAGGTTTCGCTTGGTTCGAATGAACGTCGGTACCCTGCTGTGACATGGCGGTGTCAACGATGCGGGGGACTGCCGACACGCGGACCATGTACATGCGGGAAACGCTGTTACTATTGTCGGCACTGCCTCATCTTCGGTAAATTAAGAACGTGTGATACGCTCGTCACGGATGCCCGTCCGCTTGACTCCGTCCTGCCGAGTCGGCACGAGCCGCTCGCATTAACACCCGACCAACAACGGATTGCGACGGCGATTGAACGAACGATTGAGCAACAAGGACGTTTGCTCGTCCACGCTGTCTGCGGTGCAGGAAAAACACCGATGCTGTTTCCCGGCATCGAGACGGCACTGCGTCTGAAGAAACGTGTCCTCATCACGACGCCACGGGCGGATGTCGTCCGAGAATTAACGTTACACGTCAAACGTGCTTTTTTGGACGCGCGAATCGTCTCGTTGTTCGGCGGCTCGGAGGAACGTCTTCAGCTTGGAGATATCACGATCAGTACGACCCATCAATTGATTCATTACCGTGCTTGCTTTGACGTCGTCTTCATCGATGAGGTCGATGCCTTTCCCTATAGTACAGACCGGACGCTACATCGCTACGTCAAACGGGTGATGTGCCGCTCGGCATCGCTCATCCTTCTCAGTGCAACCCCTTCCTTTAGGAACAAACGCCTGCCGACCGTCCGCCTGATGCGGCGGTATCACGGCTTCCCGTTACCCGTTCCGCAACTCCACTTTTCCTATACACCAGCCCATTTGATTGAATGGCTTCACAGTCACGCAGACAAACCACGACTCGTCTTTGTGCCGACCGTTGCCGTACTCGCGTTATGGCAGGAGCGACTCGAACAAGCGGGATTAACGGCTGAAACGGTCCACGCGGCAGATCCTGACCGGATCGTTAAGGTCGAACGCTTTCGGACGACGGCAACGATTTTATTGACGACGACGATTTTAGAACGTGGCGTCACCTTTTCGAACGTCCAAGTCGCGGTCGTAGATGCAGACGTGTCGTTTACGGCAGCGGCATTGATTCAAATCAGTGGACGTGTCGGGCGAGATGTCGATTTCCCGAGTGGGGAAGTCATCTTTTTCGCAAATGATCGATCGAATGCGCTATACGAAGCAATCGCTGATATTCAGCGTGCGAACCGGGAGGGTTTCCGATGAATTGTCTGCTTTGCCAACAATTTTTTTTACCGAGCTGGTCATTGTCGAACGTATGGACTAGGCAAACGGTATGTCGAACCTGTAAAATAAAGTTTGTAAAAAGAGGGGAATGCACGGACTGTGGAAAACCGGGTCTCACCCTTTGCAGCGATTGTCAGCAGTGGCGGCGACTCGGTCATGATTTGAAGACGGACCCATTGTTTTTATATGAGGCAACCGCAAAGGATTTTTTGAAGCGCTATAAGTTTTTAGGGGATACGGCGCTGTTGGACGTGTTTAAAGAAGAGCTGAAGAAGGTAAAAGTGAAACAGGATTTCATTGTGCCGATTCCGCTCAGTCGAGAGCGACTGAGCGAACGGCGTTTCAATCAGGCGGAAGGCATCGCCCGGATGATGCGTGGAAAGGTCGCATTGTGTTTGGCACGTTCAGATGGTCCGGCGCAAAGTCGCAAGGCAAGGCGAGAGCGCCTGTCTCGAGCCAATCCGTATGAAGTGATCACTTCCGTCGAGGGGAAAACGATTTTACTCGTCGATGATGTGTATACGACGGGAACGACCTTGCATCAAGCGGCTTTGCGACTACGTGAAGCAGGTGCAAAAGAAATTTCTGCCGTAACTTTATTTCGAAGTGTTTAAGAATTCTTCATTTCTGCCGATATTCATAATGAGGTGAAGGAAATGGATGTATTAAACTGCAAATCTTGCGGGAAATTATTTGTTCGTCAATCTTCTGACCTGTGCATCGATTGCATTAGGAAAGATCATACTGATTTTGAGAAGGTGCGTGAGTTCCTGCGAGAACGGCGGAAAATCCGAACCTCACCTATTGATGTTGAGCAAGCGGTCGGGGTCAAACGAGAAACAGTCCTCCGGTACATTAGGGATGGGCGTTTACTGATGTCAGAAATCACACAGATGGAAATCACGTGTGAGAGTTGCGGGAAACCTTCCCGTGACGGTACGATCTGTGCCGATTGTCGTGAGAAATTACGACGCGACCTCGCCCAAGCGATGCTAGATTCTTCTGCCCCTTCGAAACCGAGAACGTATCGAACATGAATTAAGAATCTTGTAATCTAGAAAGCAGGTGTTCACATGCGAATTGATTCTACGAAATGGGTGAATATGCCTAAAGCGTACGAAAGAAATCAAGCAGTAGAAGGAACAGAAGCAAAACGTACGAATCGACCGGATGAAGTGACGATCTCGAGTGAAGCGCGTGCGCGTTTCAATGAGACACCAACATCACGGACCGAAAAAATCGAATCCCTTCGTCAAGCCATTCAGGATGGAACCTATAAACCAGACGCGAAAAAAATCGCGGAGCGTTTTTTGAACTTGTAAGAGGGACAACTATGACAGTAGAGGCGACTCGGGGCACGGATGCGCGGGTCGCTTTTTATATGAAGAGCAAACTGTGAGGAGGCAATCGGATGGAAATCCTTGAACAACTCGTAAGTGAGCACGATGCTTTATTGGATCTTGCAAAAGAAAAAAAGACAATCTTGATTCAAAATGATATGAAGCGACTCTCACAAATCGTCAAAGAAGAACCGGTACATCTGAAACGGATTGAACAGCTCGAACAACAACGGCTTGAACGGATGGGACAGGTGACGATGACCGAGTGGTTACAAGATCACCCGGAGGATGTCGCTTCATTACGCCGCTTGTTGCAGACGATCGGTCAACTCAAACGACTGAACGACCTGAACGCTGAATTACTCGAACAATCGCTTCATTATCTCGATTGGCACTTACAATTGCTGATCCCGGAAGCCGATGATTTTACATATGGTCAGTCAGCACTCGACCGCACACACTTCAACCGGAATGCTTAAGGAGGTAGACGAATGGCATCAACTTTTATGGGGCTTGAGACTGGACGTCGGGCACTGACGACGAACCAATGGGCGCTCCAATCCACAGGAAACAACATTGCGAACGCCGGAACGGCTGGTTTTTCACGTCAGCGCTTAATCATGGCGACGACAGAACAACTCTCGATGTCGATCGGAACGGGCAAGATGGGGCAAATCGGCACAGGAGTCAAGGGGGAATTGCTTGAACGGGTGCGTGACGTGATGCTCGATAAACAGTATCGCGATGAAGCGACGAAGACATCGTACTATGGTACGAAAGAAGCGGCATTCGGCCGAATGGAAGACATCATCAATGAACCGTCGGATACCGGTCTATCAAAAGCTTTTGATGGATTTTGGGAGTCGCTTCAAACACTGTCGACGAATCCGCAAGATTCCGGGGCGCGCAGTGTCGTCCGTCAAAAAGCAGAAACCTTGACGCAAACGTTCAATTACATGGCGAAGGCGCTTAATCAAGTGCAAGGCGACCTGAAAAGCGAAATCGACGTCTCGACGAAAAAAGTCAACGATTTGTTCAAAAAAATTCATAATATCAATGCGGAAATCCATACGGTTGAGCCGCTCGGCGTCTTACCGAATGCGCTATATGATGAGCGTGACCGTTACTTTGATGAGCTCGCTGAATATGTCGACTTTGAAAAAGTCTCCGTCGACAGCGATGCGATCCAGCAAGGGCAACTCGGAAATACCGTCAAAACGGCAGAAGGACGAATCGATGTCCGGATTAAACTACCGAACGGCGATAAGTTGCTTGCGGTCGACTCGGATTTACCGAAGGCCGGGACACTCACGTTCACGACCGATGCGAACGGACTCTATACAGGGTTTAAAACAGATTCACAAACGATTTCATTTGACACAGCGGGCGGCTTCTCATCAGGGCGGTTAATCGGTCTGATCGAGATGTATGGTCATGTCGAGAATGGTCAAGCAACGGGCGAATACGTCAACATGCAAGGGCACCTCGATGAGATGGCAGCAACATTTGCCGAAGCCTTCAACACAGCCCACGCAGGTAATCTTAAAAAAGACGGGACGAACGGGACAAACGAATTTTTCGGTTCATCCAACGGTCCGATCACCGCGAAGACGATCGCACTAGGAAGCGAAATTAAGAAGAGTCTCGACAACATCGCGACGTCGACGGATGGAAACATCGGGGACAGCGCCGGTGCCTTGAAGCTCGCCAACATGAAGACGGCAAGCATTCGTTTCGACCAGTCGGATACGACAACGACAATCGGTTCCTTTTATCAAAACGTCATCGGTGACATGGCGGTCGCGACCGACCAAGTCGCGCGACTCGGGCAAAGCTCGGCCGTCTTGATGGAAAGCGCAGAACAGCGCCGTATGTCAGTCTCGGCTGTCTCAATCGATGAAGAGATGACGATGATGATTCAGTACCAACATGCTTACAACGCGGCAGCGCGTAATATCACGACGGTTGATGAGATGCTCGATAAGATCATCAACGGTATGGGAATCGTAGGACGGTGATGACTAAATGAGAGTAACGCAAACGATGCTGACGAAAACGAATATCGGACACTTATCGTCAAGCTACCAAAAATTAAGCACATTACAAGAGCAATTGATCAGCGGTAAAAAAATCCAACGTCCCTCGGAAGACCCGGTCGTCGCGATGCAAGGGATCCGTTACCGGACAGAAGTCCGTGAAGTCGAACAGTTCAAAAAGAACGTCAACGAAGCGACAGGTTGGATGGACTTAACGGATTCGGCACTGAACGAAGTGACGTCGGCGATGAGTCGCGTTCGTGAATTGACGACGCAAGCAGCAACGGATACGTATGACGCGACACAACGAAAAGCAATTCAAAGTGAGGTCGGGCAGCTGATTGAACACATCGGGACACTCGCCAACACGAAATACAATGAAAAAGTCATCTTCAACGGAACGAAGACGGATCAACCGTTCGTTTCGATGGAAGGTCTAAAAGAGTATTTAGCGACGCCTGGTAAGTCTGTCGATACGGTCTTTACGGACGGGAACCCGGCCGGTAAAGACAGCGAAGTAATCCGCTATGAAGTGTCGTCAGGAATCGAAGTCCAGGTCAATGTCTCACCGACGAGCGTGTTTAGCGCAGAGACGTTTACGACACTTAAAAAATTATATGATGCGCTCGGTGGTGTCTCAGACACAGGAGCCGTCGATAGCTCAAACAATGGAGCCGAGTTGTCAGGGATGCTAAAGGATTTAGACACGATGCTGAATCAAACGGTCGAGACACGAGCGGACCTCGGTGCACGCGTCAATCGTCTTGAACTGAATGCATCACGCCTTGAAGATCAAGAAATCATCGCGAAATCCGTCATGTCGGATAACGAGGACATCGAAGCGGAAAAAGTCATCATGGAACTCAAATCGTACGAGACGCTTCACCGGGCCGCACTCAGTGCCGGGGCGCGAATCATTCAACCGACACTACTCGATTTCCTACGTTAAGGAGGTGACGGGAGATGAACCTTCCGCATCTTGAAATGCGTCAAACGTCTGCTAAAATCGGTATCAATACGACACGGGCGACGCTTGAACAACACCAACAACAAGCGTCCTTGTCAATCGAGCAACCGAAAGGCGAGCTGTCGCTCGAAACGGTCGCGGCACGACTCGAAATTGATTCGTCACAGGCCTGGATTGAAATCGGACAAATCCCGGCATTTGAATCCGTTCAACGTTATGCTGATTACGGACGACAAATGGGACAACAAGCAGTCGGGCGGGCAGCAGCTGAAGGGGATCAGTTGATGCGGATCGAGCAACGGGGAGATGCCGTTGCTCGCATCGCGACGTCCCGGCAAGCGCCACCGGCAGAAGTGACGACGCTCGGCTTTACGCCACGCAGTCTCGACCGGGTCAAAATCAATTACACACCGGCAGAGGTGCGTGTCAACTATACGGCGCAAAAACCGCAAATCGATGTTGAGATACATCGACCGGAATTAAACGTCACGCCAGGCACGACAGAAATTTACCTACGGGAACAAAATCAACTGGATATGTGGCCAGTCGGCGGCATATTCGATGGGGAAGGATAATCACATGCATATCGAAACAGATTTTTTTGGAACGGTTCAAATCGAGGAAAGTGAAATCATCACGTTCGCTTCCGAAGTACCCGGTTTTCCAGAGGCACGTCGTTTTATCTTATTACCGTTCGGAGAAGGCATTCCGTTCTGGTCCTTCCAATCGATTGATCAAACGGAATGCGCATTCGTCGTGACGAATCCGTTTTGGATTGATCCGGAGTATGTCTTTGAATTACCAGAATCAGCGAAAGAACAACTCGGTATCCAAGATACGGCACAAGTCGCTGTCTATACGACGGTCACGTTACGTGAACGGTTCGAGGAGTCGACGACGAACTTACGCGCACCGTTCGTAATGGAGACGAAACGTCGGCAAGCGAAACAAGTCATCCTTGATGAAACGTATTCAAACCGGCATGTGATTGGTAGTCTAACGGAAGTAGGTGGTCGCTGATGCTCGTCTTAAAACGTAAAACGGGGGAAGCGATTCAAATCGGGGATGATATCGAGTTGACGGTTCTTGCAATCGAAGGGGACCAAATCAAACTCGGAATCGATGCGCCGCGTCACATCGACATCCATCGGAAAGAAATTTATCTTGCAATCCAAGATGAAAATGCGGAAGCATCTCGAAGTACCGGATTGATGAGTCAGTTGTTAAAACAGCGTTCTGAATAATGAGGTGAACTTCTTTTGTGCGCACGCGACCAAAAGAAGTTTTTTTCATTTCTACGAAAAAAATGCTCATTCCTTTCGAATCGTGTATAGTAATGTAGAGAAAAGAAACCTTTTTAGACAAAGAGGGAGTGTAAGCAATGAATGAGACGAAGCAGCTGAAAAAAGATGCGAATCGTGTACTAAAAGCGACGAGCCGAACCTTTTATATACCAATCAGTCGCCTATCGCAAGAACTGCAAGAGGCAGTCGGGTCTGCCTACCTGTGCATGCGTGCGATTGATGAGATTGAGGACCATGAAGACTTGCCGACAGACGTCAAGACGACGCTCCTTCGGGAGACGGCCCTCCAGATGCGTGGAACGTTTTCGGGAGCTGCTTATCAAGCATTGATTGCGCCGTATGCAAATCAGTTGCCGGAAGTGACCCTTCGTCTTTCAGAATGGATTGCCTACTGCCCGAGTGGTATCCGAGCGAAAGTTCTTGAATCGACGGCAGAGATGGCAGAAGGGATGGCCGTCTGGGCAGAACGTGATTGGACGGTCGAAACGGAAGCGGATCTTGATGAGTACACGTATTATGTTGCGGGACTCGTCGGTGTCATGTTGTCAGATATTTGGTACTGGAAAGCGGGTATCGTCACGGATAAACAACAGGCGATTGGTTTTGGTCGGGGACTCCAAGCAGTTAACATCTTACGGAATCAACAAGAAGATGCAGAACGCGGTGTCGGGTACTTCCCACCCGGTTGGACGACGGAGACGATGTTTACGTACGCGCAGGATAACTTGGCAGAAGCGGATCGGTATCTCGCGTCGATTCCGAAAGAGACGACGATCTATGAGTTTTGTAAGATTCCACTTGCCCTCGCACATGGAACGCTGGATGCGCTCGCTCGGGGAAAAGAGAAGCTCAGTCGACCAGAAGTCTTGAAAATCGTCGGAAGTGCGGTTTTAAAACGATGATGATCTGACTAAAAGAGAAACACTTACACATGACGCTTGGCAGGATGAGGCGTGTGGGTAAGTGTTTTTTGTCGTTAGCAGGAGTCCGGAACTTTAATGTTCTGCCGCGGTTTTTGAACAGTGTAGTAGCTGGGTTTAAACGTGCGGACAACGTGATGTTGGGAGATAAAAGCGTCTTCCTTGTTCGTTGTTCCTTAATTCCGACGGACAATAAACAGGGGCTTGTCTGACTTTGAAAGTGCGTTAAAAACGTACTCAGACTGTAGACAACGTGTAATCGGGAGAGAAAGCGTCTCTTTTTTCGTTGCTTTCCTCGGGCGAGGCGCAAGCCGTTGCTCCTTGGTCCTAACGGACAACGAGCAGGGTCTTGCCTGCCTCTGAAAGTGCGTTAAAAACGCACTTTTTCCCGTAGGAGTCAACGAAACGTGACGCTTTTTAGGTAATACCGTGACAGAAATCCAGACATGCAGGCGGTTTAGAGCGCAATCCGTCTCGAATCGCTTTGAAGACGAGGCGAGACAGGGAAGCGCGAACGGGTCGTATCTAGATATAGTATGTTCACGCTTCATAAGCATTTGTCTAAGGTCTGAGCGTAGTCGCCGTGTTTTTCTCTACTTCGAATCATTTTAGTGAAGTCGTCCCAAACAAAAAAGAGTCTAACCTACTGATACAAGATCAGCTTGGATTGACTCTTTTTTCTGGATTAAGAGATTGAAGGTACAGCGACTGTTCCTTAATTAAAGAGTTGCTGCGATTATTGATGTGAAATCATTTGATGTCTTCTAAATAAGATAGGACCTTGTCTTCATAGGCTTTGCGGTCATGGGCATAAGACTGGACATGTCCGCCGTTTTCCGTCACATAAAGCTCAGAATGTGGCGCCGCTTTTTGAAGGCGCATGCTTTCCGTGACCGGAATCGCATCATCGTCCTTGCCATGAATCATCAGGATGGGAAGATCAATCCGTCGAATCGCTTCAATCGGTTTGACACGTTCCGGGTTCAGCCCTGTCAGTGGAGGCGTCACTTGCAGGATGACGGGTGTGAACGGGAAGTTCGGCAACCCGCTCCAGACGGGGAGGTTCGTTTCTAAATAATTTTCTAAATCACTGAACGGACTATCCGCGATGACACCGGCGACATCTGCTTTTGGAGCCGTGACAAGGGCAGTCGAAGCGCCCATTGAGATACCATAAAGAACAACCGGCTCTGAAGCACGTGATTTGGCATAGCTGACAGCTGTCAGCAAGTCATCTTGTTCTTTTGCCCCGACCGTGACACGTTTTCCTTCCGAGATCCCGGACCCGCGGAAATCAAATGTTAAGACGTTATAGCCGGCATCATGAAATTTTTTGAAGAGCGGGAAGATGGGGACATCCGTCTGTTCCCGGTTTTTCCCATAGCCGTGAGCAAAGACGATTGTCAGTTTCGCGTCCTCACGCGGAATCCACCAGCCGGATAAACGCGTGCGATCTTTTAGCGAGCGGAAGGAGACGTCTTCATAAGCCAGTTTTTCCGCTTTTTTAGGGTTCGTCGTCAATGCTTCCCGTTCCGGTTTCGTTAAGGACGAACCGACATAAGCAGAAATTCCGACGAGAGCAATCAACAAAAGAACGATGACGAGGATCAATCCCCCGATGATTTTCTTGCGATGTTTCTTCAACAACGGCGCGACTCCCTTTCTCGAACAACTGTGAATTAATGAATATCTTTTTTCTTGAAGCGGCCACCGTGGACGTCATGAATGTTGCCGATGGCGATGAAGGCCTGTTCGTCGAAGTCGCGGACGATTTCTTTTAATTTCGTTTCTTCGAGCCGGCTGATGACACAAAAAATGACTTTCTTATCATCCCCGGAAAAAGATCCTTCTCCATTTAAGTACGTCATGCTCCGACCGAGCCGGTCCATGATGGCAAGGCCGATTTCTTCGTAGTTCTCAGAAATGATCCACACACTCTTTGATTGATCGAGTCCGTCAATGACGACATCAATTGTCTTGAAGGCGATGAAATACGTAATCAGCGAGTACATCGCGCGGTCCCAACCGAAGACGAATCCGGCTGCTCCGAGGATGAAGACGTTAAAGAACATCACAATTTCACCGACGGAAAAAGGGGTCGAGCGACTGAAGGAAACAGCAAGAATCTCTGTCCCGTCAAGCGATCCACTGGCCCGGATGACGATACCGACGCCAATTCCGAGAATTAAACCACCGAAGACGGTCGCAAGGAGATCGACGTTCGTCATCGGTCCGATGCCTTCGAGTAATTTCGTCGCGACCGCCATGATGAAAATTGCATAAAGCGTAGACAGGGCAAAGGTCTTACCAATCTGTTTATAACCAAAAAAGATGAACGGGATATTTAAGAAGAAGAGCCATAATGCGAGTGTCGTATCCGTCAATTTTGAACCGATGATGGAAATTCCGACAATCCCGCCATCGATGATATTATTCGGAACGAGGAATCCTTTCAGACCGATCGCGAAGACGATGGCCCCAATCGTCAATAACAAAAGGCGGCGTACAAGTTGCCATTTCGTCGTTCGTCGGTGAGCTTTCGTTTGGGTCGCACCACTCATCGAATTCCTCCTTTTTGAAAAGTGTTTCTGTGTTTACTATAACAAAAAAGCACTAAGGCATGCGAGAGCAACCTTAGTGCGAATGATTAGACGAGCGGGCGAATCGATTGGAAAAAACGTAAGACCAGTTCTGCTTCAGGACTCGAAGTATATTTTCCGATATACTGCCCTTGTTCGAAACCGATGACGGTCAGTGTAAAGCTGACAAGTTGTATCCCTTCGGATAAACGGACTTCGAAGGTCGCGGTATTAAGCGGAAGCGGGACCTCGGTCGAAAAATACAAGTGGCGCGTATCCGTCTGATGCGCATGAATATCCGAGTAGTTAAAATCGAGCTCCGTCTCATGGTGCGTCAGCATTTTAATTTTTCCTTCAACAGAAAAGCTTGGGGTACTGTCGCCGGCGAGCGAACAGGCTTCGATCGGATACAAAATTTCGCGTAACAGGAAGCTTTGCATGACGTCGGTCGGAACAGGACGACTGAACAAGTATCCTTGGATATTCGGACAATTCAATGCACGGAACGTTTCCAGCTGTCGTATCGTTTCAATACCTTCTGCAACAACGGAAAGATTAAAGACGGACGCCATGTAGAGAATACTTTTAACGATGGCTTGTGCTTTCGCATCGTCCGCGATATGCGTCGCGAATTGGCGGTCGATTTTGACGACATCAATCGGATAACGCTGTAAGTAGACCATCGACGAGTAGCCTTTACCGAAATCATCTAAAGCAATCCGGACGCCGAGGTGGCTTAAATGCTCCAGCATCCGGCTTGTGTTCGGATCATCCATGATTAAGGCAGCTTCCGTGATTTCAAGTTCGAGCAAATGTGGAGACAGGCTATACTTCAATAACGCCTGTTCGATTTGACGTTCGAACCCGGGGATTAAAAAACGCTTCGGTGATACATTGACCGAAATCGGAATCAGGTTCGCCCCGGCACGGGCCCACGTCTTCATCGCCTGACAAGCTGTATCGACGACCCAGTCGCCAATCGCCAAATGCAGTGAACTTTCCTCGGCAAGTGGAATGAAGTCGTTTGGCGGAATCCGTCCCCATTCGGGATGTTGCCAACGGATTAAGGCTTCAAGGCCGATGATTTTTCCTGTCCAACTGTCGACTTTCGGTTGATATTCAAGGAACAATTGATCGCGCTCAATCGCATAATGTAAATCTTGTTCGAGACGATAGCGACGATAATAATCGATGTCGAGGCTCGAAGCATAGTGATGCACGGCATTATGATCCTCGCGACGCGAACGTCGTAATGCTGTATACGAGTGTTTTAGCAACTCGACAGCATCGCGACTGTCTTCCGGAAACCGGCTGACACCGGCTGAAATACGGGCGAATAACGCATAGGGCTCGATGAGAATCGGACGAGCCGACAGGTCGAGTAACTTTTCCGCACAAGACGTCACATCGTCCGTATAGCTGGCGGGCACGAGCAGCGTATACTCGTCGCCACCGAGGTGTCCGAGAAAGACGTCGTCCGGTTTCTCGGTCTGCAGCAATTGACTGGTTGCCTGGAGCCACTGATCTCCAGAAGCATGTCCGAACGCATTGTTGATTTCCGTGATGCGATTAAACGAGGCTGACAAAATCGAAAAAGGGCGGTCTGCTTTTATCCAGGCGTTGATTGTATCGGTCAACGCGACACGGTTCGGCAAGCTGGTTACGGTGTCACGGAGTGCCAGTTGTTGCAGGCGTTCCTCGTAGTCTTTTTGAAGCGTGATATCGTGCATGATGCTGTTCGAATAAGCAATCGTCCCATCGAGATGGAAGACAGGCAGTTGCTGATCTTCAATCCATTTTAGCCGACCATCGGAAAAGCGGAGACGATACTGCAGCGTTCCGGCTTTACCGGAGGTCAGTTGCTCAATAAATTGTTGCATCGCAAGGTGATCGCGTTCATCGATACGCTCGAATAACCAATCTTGACTCAAACACAAATCCTCTGGTAGTTCCTCAAAAATTTGCAAGAATCCCCGCGAATGAAATAACAGCCGTCCAGTCGAGAGGTCAATTTGAGAAATCGCAGCATCGAGTGCTTCATAGATTTCACGTGTTTGATCGCGCTCGAACGTTAATTGATGGCGTGCCTCACTGACTTCTGATAAATCATATAGGACAACAGCAATCACTGTGTCGCTTTCCGATCGTCGAAATGCTTTTAATCGCAATAACTGATAGTCGTTCGCGGCGTTTAAAACAGATACCTCTTGTTCGAACATCTCGACCTCACGATCGATGAGTCGCTCCATTTGAAAACGAAGTGGATCGAAATCACGTGGGTGAATCCGGTTGTGTAACTGTTTGCGCGATAATTGCCCTAATGCGTCGGAAGACACACCTAAGTAATTCATTAAGGAGACAGACTGTTCAATCGTCTTTGAAGACGGATCGTAATGAAAGACGACGAGTTCCGGCACTTGTTCCGTTAATTCGAGTTGTGAACGGATTTGAACGACATCCTCTTCAAGCTGTTTCTCCCGTGTGATATCGCGTGCCATCCCGTACACGCCGATGACTTGATTGTCTTGAAAAATCGGCATGTTCGTAATCTTTAACGTCAGTCGATGTTGATCGTGGTGTAATCCTTGCGCCGTATAATGAACGGTTTCCCCAGCAAGGGCACGCTCGAAAAATGAAGTGACCGCATCCACTTGTTCTGGTGGATTAAACACGGCGAAGTGCTCATACAACGTTTCACTCGAATAACCGAGCATCGTAGGTAAGTGTTCATTGAAATAGATGATTTCACCGAGGTGATTAAAGAAGAATATCGCATCCGCATTTTGTTGGAAAAAAAATTCCGCGCTATCCGGATGTGAGAGTTCTAATCCACCAATGAACAGAGGGGATGTAGATGAACGACTTAGTCGTTGCATAGCGTCGAAAAAAGTCATGGTCAAATCTCCTCGCTAGAATGTAATTCATAATAGAACGCGTCTCCTTTCTAGTATCGGGTTAAAGTGAGAACAATTGCAATTAAAGTTCGAAGAATAGACCTATTTTTTCAAAAAAAAAGAAAGGGAATCTAAAAAAACGGATCAACACATGCAAGCACATGTCGATCCGTTGGCGCAGGGAAACTAAAGTTAGATTGCAAGATCGACAGATGTCTCGCTTGCATTCGGGTCCGTTGATTGATCCGTATTCTTTTCGTTCATTCCGTGGTGACGTCCACCTTGTCCACCATCGCGTGGTCCTTGCTTAAGGTCGTCATAACTTGAGACCTGATTCGCACGTTCTTGCATCCGTTCCTTCATCGACGTCGCTTGTTTTTCTGTGATGGAACCGTCTGCTAGTTTCGCATCAATTGCAGCCGTTTGAGCGGTGAGGACCGCTTGCTCGAAGTCGTCGAAGGCGATATCGTTCGCTTCCGCAAATTCAGGAAGTGCTTGATCGGCAGCTTCGAATTTCGCTTCATCGAGTTTGAGACTCGCCAAGACCGTTGCAGTCGTGTCACCGAAGACGTCGCGTGGTCCGCCGTCACGTTTGCCTTGTCCTTGTTTTTCCCGATCCGGCAATTCGTCATAACTCGTCATGTCTGAGAACTCTTCCGTCATCCGTTCTTTAATCGACATCGCTTGTTTTTCCGTCATTTTACCGTCTTTGACGAATTGGTCAAGTTGTTCTGATTGTGAGGCGATGACCGCTTTTTTGTAGTCGGCGAACTGGATTGATTGGGCTTTCGCGAACGCGGCGAGTGATTGGTTCGCAGCATCGAAGTCCTCTTGATTTAAGTTGAGTGCGGCAAGGACGTCTGCGACGAGTTCTTTATTAAAGAAACCGCCCTTGTTACCGTGACGTTGCCCTTTAGGTTGCTGTTCTTTCAATTCGTCATAGCTCGAGACTTTGCTGAAGCGTTCCGTTTGACGTTCTAACATATCAGCGGATTGTGTTTTTGTAAGATCCCCTGAGGCGACAAGACTCGCGAGTTGTTCTTTTGTTGCTGCAAGTTCAGCCGCTTTGTAGTCGGCGAACGAGATGCCTTTTTCTTCTGCAAGCTCAGCGATCGATGTCTTCGCTTCCCGTGCTGTTTGTGCCTCGTCTTCTGTGATGCCGAGTTTATCTAAGAGGATTGTAACGTCCATTTTTTTCATACCTTCGAAGTGATGACGCTCGGATTTCGTTTTCGATGCATCGCTATCATTTGTTGCAGCGAGAGCAGAAGCTCCTCCTACTGTTAATGCGCTGATTGTAAGTGCGGTGATCCATTGTTTTTTGAATTTCATGGTTGATCACTCCTTTCACCTTGTATGTTAGCGTGGATCGAAAACGAAGTTGTGAGGAAGTTGCAAAGAAATTGCCAAGAAAAGCAAATCGGCTGGAAAAGGCGGTACACTAAGCATGTGGAGGGATAACGATGAATATTTTATTGATTGAAGATGAAGTAAAGTTAGCACACGTGACAGAACGTTTTTTACGGCACCACGGATATGAAGTGACACTCGCGATGTCGATTGGACAGGCGAAGGACGCCTTAAGCAAAACGACGTTTGACGCGGTCCTCGTCGATGTTCGACTCCCGGATGGGGACGGCTGGTCGCTTGTTCCGTCGATTAAAGCGGTCGCTACGCCACCCGTCGTCTTCATGATGACGTCGCGTGGTGAAGCGGATGACCGTGTATTCGGACTTGAGCTCGGAGCAGACGATTACCTCGTCAAACCCGTCGTCTTGAAAGAACTGACGATTCGGCTCGAGCGGGCGCTGAACCAGCGTCCGAAAGACACTGCCTTCCGGTTGGGTGATTTAACACTGGATCCGAAAGCGCGTCTCGTCAAAAACGGCGAGCAGTCGCTCAGTCTGGCGAAGATGGAGTTTGAGCTGTTGACATACTTCGTCGAACATATCGGTGAAGCACTCAGTCGCGATCAAATCCTGGATGATGTCTGGGGATATACGTTCGGTGGCGATACCCGGACCGTCGATACGCACGTCAAACAATTGCGTGATAAGTTACCGACGATCAAACAACAGTTAAAGACGGTCCATCGGGTCGGATATCGACTGGAGGCGATGGAATGAGTAAATTGATGCGGAAGTTTTTACTGGCGGTCGTCGCACCGCTCCTCGTCATGGGTAGCTTGAGTTTTGTCTTGACGGCGGTGCTCGTCAATCGGTTTGCGGAAGACGAACGCTACAGTCAACTCGCACGTGAAGCAAATATCATTCAAGAAGCGATCGACGGCAATCAACCGCTTCCCCGTGACATTCAAGGTTTCATCACGATCGACGGACAAACGCAACGCCTCGGTGGACGAGGACCGCAACCGGTCAACTTACCGGCGCTCGAGAAGTTGCAGCAACAAGACGTGATTGATGTCCAAAATCAACGTTTGTTGACCTATCAGCTGAAAGAGGGGGACACGGTCATCACGACGATTCGAAATGCACCGCTCGCGAGTAGTGCGTTGAACGGTGTCTACTTGGCGATTGGTGTCGCGCTCCTCGTGACCTTGTTGCTTGCGACAGGGCTTGCTTATTATATGGGACGACAGTTCACGCGGCCGATCGTCAACTTACGATCCGTCGCCCAGCAAATCGGAGCGGGAAAAAAAAGCGTCCCGCTACCCGAACGACCGAATGATGAAGTCGGTGAGTTAATTGCTGCCGTCGATGAGATGCAGGAACAACTCCTCCAAAAAGAAACGCTGCAAAAGTCATTCATCGCCGGTATCACCCATGATTTGCGGACGCCGCTCGCAATCATCCGCAACGAAACGGAGGCGCTCGCAGCAGGGGTGATTCCGCTAGACGAACTACCGGATGTCACGGACAGCATCATCGAGGAGACGGATCGCCTCGGCCTATTGATTGATGAGACGCTCGTCTACTCGAAGCTTGCCGGAGGGATGATGCCGCTCGAGCGGGTTGAGACGCGACTAGACGACCTGGTGTTCGATACGGTCGGACGGTTGGAGGCGACGTTTGAGAAGGAGGGGGTGGCACTTGTCGCTGAAGCTGTGCCCGTCACGCGTCGTGTTGACAGGCATATGTTCGAACGGGTCCTCGTCAACTTCCTGATGAATGCCCACGCTGCTGCTCCGCCTGATAGCCGGGTCATCATTCGGCTGACGGAGACTGAATTGACGGTCGAGGACGCGGGGCGTGGCGTCCCGGAGTCCGACCGGGCGACGATTTGGGATTTGTACGTCAAACAAGACGGCAGTTCCGGGCACGGGCTCGGGCTTGCGATTAGCCGTTTGATTCTCGACAGCCATGAACTGGTCTATGGCGTCCGAACGAGTCCGCAAGGCGGAGCGTGTTTCTTTATTCGTCTATAATGTAAAAAAGCCCCGTTCCTCGTCGAGAGGAGCGGGGCTGTCGGTGCTTATTTTGATTCGTTTTCGTGGACGAGACTCGGTTTGACGAGTGTATAGAATTCATCACTCATGCCGACGCGGCTGCCCATTTGGCAAGCGAGTTCGAGTGTCTCTTGGTAAAATTTCGCGACGAGGCTGTGGTTTTTGATGTGCATGTCCTTCATCGCTTTTTCGACGCCGAGGACGACTTTCGCGATTTGGTCATCTGCATCATTACGGACAGGGACGACGTTTTCCGGGAGGTCGACTTCTTTATCGTGTCCGTTGAAGCGGAACGAAGCGCCGAATCCAAGATGCTCGAGGAAGAAGTGCGGTAACAATTTGCCGGCGAAAAATTGATGCCATTCCGATTCTTTCATCGCGTCCATATCCCGTTTGAAAGAAGTCGTTGCAAGTGCATAGCGGTCATGTGTATCTTTCATGAACTTCTCGAGGATTGGTACCTGCATCGCGAATGAGTTCTTGAGCAGATTATCGAGCTGTTCTTGTGTTAATTGTTCTTGTTCAGCCATCCTTTTAACCCCATTTCGTTTCGTTACTCTTATCGTAAGAAATTTAGACAATTCCGTCAAATCTTTTTCGAGAATAAGGTTTACCTATTGTACGAAAGGGAATTTTATTATTATCGCATACATAAAGGAGGAATCAGCATGAAACGAATCGTAATGACAGGACTATTAATAGGGGCATGTCTGATTCCGGTGACGGCCTTTGGTGCGACGAACGTCTCTTATCAAAAAGGGATGGTTCAAAACAAACAGCTTGGTTATACCGTCAAGGCGACAGAGACGCTGAAGAAAGCGATCGCGCAAGACAAAGTCGCGCTGATCAAAAACAAGACGGTCAAGACGAAGTACGGTACCGTCACGCGAAGTGGAACGTTTTCGCTCTATTATAAGGTCAAAGGAAAAGATCAGTTGCTCGTCAACTTGAACTACGAACCGAAGAAACTGTCGAAAAAACAGTTCGACCGTCAAGTCGGGTACGGCACGTATCTTGGGACGAAGGGCAATAAAACGTACTATTATGTCCAACCGACGGAAGCCGTTAAAGGTGCGGTCGGGAACAAAACAATCGAACGCTTGATTACATATCACGTTCCGCGGATGATGAAAACATTTAAACTGCAGTAAGCATTAGCTTTTGCTAGTGCTTCTTTTAGTGGTTCGCTATAGTAAAGGTTGAGGTGAAGAGAGATGGAATTTACAGTAACGAAAGTCTTACAAACGACAGATGTCTTGCAACTTGAGAAATGTGTCAACGATCATGATGGAATTGAATTGAAGGTGGCGGCAGATTATGTCGGCGAGAATGATTTTGCTGTCTACGACGGCTCAAAATTGATTGGCTACCTGCAAGCCTTCGCGTATCTACCGACAGAATGGGAAGTCAACGTCTTCGTTGATCCCGATTACCGGCAGCAAGGGATTTTTAAATTGCTCGTCGAAACGGCGGCTGGCGTAGCGCGCGAAACGGGCGCGGAAGCCTTTACGTTCGTCATTGATGATGCAAGTCAATCCGGTAAAGCAGTCTTGGGCAAGCTTGGGGCAGAGTACCGGATGACGGAATACAATATGGTGCTGAAAAAAGCGCAATTGTTCTTAAAAGCAGATCCTGATTTTGAATTATGCGAAGCGACGGCATCGGACCGTCCGTTCATCGTCGAGACGCTCGGACAGTCGTTCGGAAATACAGCGGACGAGGCGGAAGCGATTTATCAAGCGATTGAGACAGAGGATCGCGTCACGTATGTCGGTGTCGCGAACGGTCAGCCGGTCGGTGTCGTCCGTGCATATTTAGCATCCGAGACACAAGCGAGCATCCATGCGTTCGCCGTTCGTCCGGAAGCGCAGGGCAATGGCTACGGGAAGAAGATGTTGAAACTGATGGTCCAAGCGATGTTCCGGACAGGTCGGACGCAGCTTGAACTCGATGTCGAGACGGATAACGCACGGGCACTGGATCTCTATAAAGATGCCGGATTCGTCGTTGGTCGCGGTTATCAGTTCCATGTGCTTGAATTATAAGAAGTTTGAACGAAAGTCCACGAGAGTGGGCTTTTTTGTGAAATCGTATAGCAAGCATAGACCTTAGGTCTTACTACTCTCTAAGAAGATAGAATATCGTTTCCGATCGTCCGCTGGCGCGCTTTCCTCGGGCGGAACGCAAGCCGCGATCGGCTTTTAGCCGACCGGGTCTTGCCTGTTCCTGACGGAAGGGACAAGCCCTTCCTTTTCCCGCAGGAGTCGCGCTCGGATGACGGAAACATAAGCAGCTTAACGGAAAGTCTAATGACTGGGCTTTTTATGAACTCGTATAGTAAGCATAGACCTTAGGTCTTACTACTCTATAAGAAGATAGAATATCGTTTCCGATCGTCCGCTGGCGCGCTTTCCTCGGGCGGAACGCAAGCCGCGATCGACTTGCAGCCGACCGGGTCTTGCCTGTTCCTGACGGAAGGGACGAGCCCTTCCTTTTCCCGCAGGAGTCGCGCCCGGACGACGGAAACTTTTTTGTTAGGAATCCAGTGATAAGGAGAGAAGGAAACCACGTAAAAAAATAAGTTCATAATCTAAAGGAAGTCTGAAACCTCTCCCGTGTTTTGTCGTATACTAGACATATGGAAAAATAGAGGAGGCGACGACATGAATGATCGACAGGAATCATTACGGACGTTGAAGTGGGTGTCAGGTGGTTTAGAGGCCATCCTCGGGATTCCGTTTTTCGGTGGATTGCTTGTTATCGGGTCGGGTTATAACGCTTTATGGTTGATGCTTGCGTTCCACATCGTAGTTGTCGTGTTGACGGCGCGGGCTGGCAATGTCTCAAAAGGAAACATCGTCGGAATCGTCGCATCGACAGTCGGTGTCATTCCGGTCGTCGGGATGTTGTTGCACATCGCAGCAGCCATCACGATTTTACTGGATGCGGCATTTGGTAACCGGATCATCACGCGGACACACGTTGAGCGGGTCGAACCGATTCGTCCTCGTCCGGTCCGGAAAGAACAGGAGAAACAGGAAGATCATCCGTTTTGAGCACTTTTGATTGACAGTGAAATCCGAGCCGTGTAAAGTAAAGACCAAGTTAAGCCATATCAAACAAATCAACGACGCGGAGTAAGTACCGTCAACACTGCCGACAAAGCGAGTCAGGAAAGGTGAGAGCCTGACGCGGTAAGCTGATTAGGGAATGGACCGCTGAGAGCCTGTTGAACGATTGCAGTAGACAGGACGGTTGCTCCCGTTACAAGGCTAGCTGGTTGTTGGACCAGCGACAAGAGGAGACATTTGTCTCAACTAGAGGTGGCACCGCGCGGATACAGGCGTCCTCTATGCAGCAGCTTTTGCTATGCATAGAGGGCGTCTTTTGTTTTACGTCAAGGAACGCCGAATCATCCAACGCACATTATCTTTAGGAGGAATTTTTTATGAAGAAGACATTGATCGCGGCGGCAAGCACGGCGTTCCTACTCGCAGGATGCTCGACGACAGACACAGAACAAGCAGCACCGAACGAAAACGAAAAGAAAGTCCTGCACACGATGGAAAGTTATGATCTCCTGTCGGTCGACCCGGCAGATGCCATCACGTCGAACATCTTCAACCAGATTTATGAAGGATTGTACCGCTTCGATGAAAACAATGAACTCGTCCCGGCAGCTGCTGAGTCACACAGCGTATCGGAAGACGGAAAAGTCTATACGTTCAAGCTTGACCCGACGGCAAAATGGTCTGACGGGAAACCCGTCACGGCAGAAAACTTCCGTTATGCCTATGAGCGCGTCATCGAAACGAGCTCACCGTTCGCGTACTTGCTTGAGCCCGTCAAGGAAACAAAAGTCATCGACGATGAGACATTACAAATCGAACTGAAACGACCGACACCCTACTTCCTCAGCATGACGACGTTCGGGACGTACATGCCGGTCCGTGAAGACATCGTCAAAGCAGAAGGCGATAAGTTCGGGACGGACCCGGAGACGAATGTCTACAACGGACCGTTCACGTTTAAGAAATATCAGGCCGAGCAAGGTTACACGCTTGCGAAAAATGCTGACTATGCCGACCAAAAACAGGTCAAGATTGACGAAGTCGACGTCAAAATCATCAAGGACCCGATGCTTGCGATCAATCTGTTCGAAACAGGCGAACTCGATGTCGCACCGCTCAACTCGGAAAACGTCATCAACTATAAAGATAAAAAAGAGTACAACACGTTCAGCGATTCACGGATGTTCTTCATCCGGATGAATCAAAAAGCGGACGCATTAAAAGACAAGCAGACCCGCCAAGCGATTGACGCTGCATATAATAAAGAAGCGCTGACGAAAACATTACTCGGAAACGGTTCGTTACCGGCCGATTACATCGTCCCGCAAGAGCTTGATCCGCAGTACGATAAAACACGTCAAATCACGTCATCGTTCGATGAAGCACAGGCGAAGAAAGTCCTCGAACCGCAAAATCTGGAGTTGACGATGATCATCGAAGACGATGAAGTCTCGAAAAAAATCGGCGAGTATATCCAGGGCACGCTCAAACGCCAAAACGTCGACGTCAAACTCCTGTCGTTGCCGAAGAAGGAACGCCTTGCCCGTGAAGGACGAGGGGACTATGATTTGTCACTCGCGAGCTGGGCGCCGGACTATCAAGACGCGACGACGTACTTGAACTTGTTCATGACCGGTAACCCGTTCAACATGATGGATTACTCGAACAAAAAGTATGACCGTCTCTTGCAACAGGCAGAACAAGAACTCGATCAGGACAAACGTTTGGAATTGTTAAGCCAAGCTGAATCCCTGTTGCTCGACGATCAAGCGATCTCACCGGTCTACCAGCGCAAAAACGCCTTTTTGCAAAACACGGAAGTCACACACCTCGCCCGTCACAACGTCGGGACGGACATCTCGTATAAATACGTCGAAATTGACCGGAAGTAAAAAGATCAACCGTTCGCCTTGTCATGCTCAGATGACGAAGCGGACGGTTTTTTTCATCAAGCAAGGAGCAGAATGAAAAGAATTGTTATTTTGTGACAAGTAAATCCTATAACCGACTTTGAAATCAGGTCAATCCTATTAAAGCGTTCTCATATCTTGCCGATAAGGAGAATGTTGAGAAAAGAATCAGGAAGGGAAGTTACGGATATGAGTAAGTTACGTAGCAATTTAAAGATTCGGTTATTTGTATGGGTTCTCGTGATTTCAATCATTACAGGCGGAATTTCTGCCCAGCTGACATTATTCCTCTCGCGCGGAGTCGACGTCGCGGAAAATCAGGCAATTTTATTTGGAGCGGGTATCGGATTAGTTTTATCGCTGCTCGGTTCACTGTTGATTCAATTGATTCTCCGTCAGCCGATCAAAGCCATCGAAAAAGCGACACAAACGGCACGTGAAGTCGCGAACGGCAACTTTGATGTGGATTTTGAAGAAGCGAAGCGTGGTGACGAAGTCGATCAATTGATGCATGAACTCGAAGTGATGGTAGTACATATCCGCAAGCAAGCGACACAGATGGGCAGCTCAAGCGATAAGCTGACGGCATCTGCCCAAGAAATCGCGGCAGCCGTCCAAGAAGGCAACGCGTCAGGCGAAAGCATCCGGACTGCGATGGCGGAACTATCGGCGAAGATGAACGAAAATGTTGATCAAGCGTACCTCTCGATGGATGCACTCGGTGCCGTCAAACGGACGATGGATGAAGTCGCCCAGGAAATGAATCAAGCCTTGAAATCGGCGACGGTCATGCAGACAGAAGCCGAGAACGGCAAGACACTCGCGACGGATTCGGTTGAAGCGATGCATATGATTTCTAGTAAGATGGAACAATCCGCGACACTCAATGGGCGTTTGACGGATATGACGGGTGAAATTTCACGGATTACCGATGTCATCAGTGATATCTCAGCACAGACGAATTTACTCAGTTTGAATGCCTCGATTGAAGCAGCACGTGCCGGAGAAGCCGGTCGCGGTTTTGCCGTCGTTGCGGCGGAAGTTAAGAAACTCGCCGAACAAACAGCGACATCAGCAAAAGAAATCACTGATTTGATTTCCGGTGTCAAACGTCTTGTCAATGATACGGCGAATGCGATGACGGACGTCCAAAAAGAAGTCGCGACCGGTGTCGGACTTGTCGAACAGGCAGGATCATCCTTTGAAGAAATTCATCAGTCGACGGAAAATGTCTATTCGCGTGTTCAGTCCGTTGATCAACTTGTCGTGAAGTCGGATAAAGAGATTGACCAAGTCGGTTTGACGACGGCGAACATCCTCGCGATGGTTGAAGAAGCATCGAAACATGCGGAGCAAGTCCTGCAAGCATCGAGCCATCAGGCGGCATCACTCAGTGAAGTCAACGGTGCGATGGAAGAGCTCGTCGCAGTCGCAGAACAATTGCAGGAAGAGACAGGCGCGACGCGTCTTTAAATGAATTGAGTAGAAAAACAGATTCGATGACTAATGAATCTGTTTTTTTTATTTTTATTCTAAAAATTGATTCAACAGGGGGGTTTTTGATTGTTAATGATAGGTTTGTTTTTATTCATTTTGTCGTTTTTTCTTTGGTATATGGGTTCTAACGCAAGAAAATTAAATAAACAAGTATTAAAATATTGTAATTTGAAAAAATATTCTTTTACTAAACGATTTAATATTTTTATTCACTATAAAAAAGAACTTTTAAAATTTAATCGAACATACACTACAGAATTTAATTATATACAAAATAATATTAGTGATATTTTAAAATGCGAATACTTAATGCAGTCACAAATAAGACAAGAACTTATTTTGGATTATGAGAATCATGTAGGCGATTTCCATAATAAAAATATCAATAGAAAAGCGCGTAAACGAATTAAAGAGTCTTTATACACACTGTATGTAATTGAATCAGCTCTTTTATATTTTCAAGAACACCAAAATAAAGCTCATCGAACAATTAAAAGATTTGAACAGGATTCTTTGGATGGATCAGAATATCATAAACTTTATTTAGAATTATTTTCAGAAAGAAAAATAAAATTGACTAAGATTATCATTCAAATAAATAAAATACATGATATTTTATCTAAAGAAAAACATCAAATCGAATCCATAATTTCAGAACTAGAAAAGTGTAAGAATCCTACACTTTGGAACATTGTTGGAAAAGTCATTACAGCACCTGTTCGTCATCCAGCAAATTTTGTTACTGCTGTTTTTAATGGAGATGTTAAAGGCTCTTTTACAAATGGAACGCGAACTGCTCTGATGCTTTTTGGAGTAGGGATTATTGGAGATACATTTGATATATTTGAAGCGGTTTTTGATGGTATTGATATGGAGGGGTTTGATAAGGCACTTCATCATGTTGATAGTCATTGGGTTGAAGGATATACCAGGCAAGATGGAACAGTTGTTGATGGTTATTATAGAGGGGGAGAAGAAGGCTACTTTCGTTCGTAATATTAATTAAAAATAATGAATTCCAGTAAATGACTAAATTTTTATGAAAAAGTACAAAAAAAATAAGCAAATACATTAAACATATTTATAAGGTACCCGATATATAGAGTGGAAGCAGTCATCGACTACAACCACCGCGCTACTCTTGGGCCGGCCAGGGGGCGCATCTCGGAGAAGAAGGATCTTCAAAGAGACAAAAAAATTATTCCTATGGAGGGAAACTTAAAATGATTATCAATCACAACATTACAGCACTTAACACACACAACAAACTTTCTGCAGCTTCTGGTGCACAAAGTAAATCAATGGAGAAATTGGCTTCAGGTCTTCGTATCAACAAAGCGGGCGACGATGCTGCTGGACTTGCGATTTCTGAAAAAATGCGTGGTCAAGTTCGTGGACTTGATCAAGCTTCACGTAACGCACAAGATGGTATCTCATTGATTCAAACGGCTGAAGGTGCTTTAAACGAAACTCATGATATTCTTCAACGGATGCGTGAATTATCTGTTCAATCAGCAAACGATACGTCTACAGATGCAGATCGTACAGAAATTCAAAAAGAATTTTCACAATTAAAGTCAGAAGTAAATCGGATTTCTGACACAACAGAATTCAATACTAAGAAGTTGCTAGATGGAAGTGCTGCAAAAAATGCTAATTCTACTTCTAGTTTTGCAAACTCAAAACTAACAGGAGTTACTGTTACAAACGATTCACTAAAACAAGATACTTATAGTGTAACTGTTTCTGGTACTGCTGAAGTATTTACTGAAGTAGCAGATACTACTGACGTAAGTGGAATTGCAATTACAGCTGCAAGTACCGTGAACATGGGTTCATATACTCTTGAGTCTGTTGAAAACGCAGGAGATACTACTAAACTTGATTATACTTTAAAAGATGCAGATGGTAAGCAGTTAGCTACTTTAACTTCAGATAAATCAGCTACTACAGCTTCTTTAGGCGGATTTGATTTTACAGTGTCTGACTCATCTGCTGGAGTTACTGGGGTAGGTACTTTAAAATTTGATGTTGGTCAAACAGCTACTTTCTCAGTTTCAGATAGTTCTAGTAATGTAGTAGGGACGACTACTATTACAAATGACAAATCTGGAAAAGTTAATGTAGGAGGATTTGAACTTTCGTTAAATTCTTCTTTAGCAAATGGAACAGATGCAGATATTAAAATCAATGATAAATCCCTAGAATTCCAAATCGGTGCTAACGAAAATCAAACAGTGAAATTAGCGATTGGTGATATGGATACTAAAGGATTAAAGATTGATACATCTGATGTATCGACTAAAGAAGGTGCTCAAACTGCAATTACTAAGCTTGATTCTGCAATCCAAAGTGTATCTGCAGAACGCTCTAAACTTGGTGCGAGCCAAAACCGCCTCGAGCACACAATCAACAACCTTAAAACATCTTCTGAAAACCTAACAGCGGCTGAATCACGCGTTCGTGACGTTGACATGGCGAAAGAAATGATGAACCAAACGAAGAACTCGATTCTTGCGCAAGCTGCACAAGCAATGTTGGCTCAATCGAATCAAACACCCCAAGGTGTTTTACAACTCCTACGGTAATTTGATTCCACCGGGCGTCTGATTAGGTAACTGATCAGAGCATAACTGGGTGAATTGCTGGAACTCCTGAGAGCCTTGATGTACGACAACGTGGCTGGAAACGGCGAGCGTGACCGTTCTGAAAAACGTCAAGGATTGGACAATCAGCAGCCAAGCACCTGTAGGGAAACCTTGGTGAAGGTTCAACGACTAGGATAGACGACCTAATGGACATGTCCGATGGTTATGAAATCCGTACTCCGTAAACGGCGGGGGAAGCGCCCAGCTCCTAGTAAAACTAGGATGAAGATATAGTCTTATCATTAGCGAAAGCTAATGCGCGTAGCAAGCGAACCAACAGCCGCAAGGCGTTCTCCAATTACTCCGTTAATCGTAATTGGTCACACTTTTACTTCAAGGTCATGGACTCGTTCCATGGCCTTTTTTAGTTGTCCGAATTTATAAGTGACGGACCAGTATGTTCGATTTAGTTCATCGGCAATCGCTTGTGTCGTCCAGCCTTGTTCTTTTAAATGAAGGATGGTTGAACATTCATCGACTGTATAAGGTCGACTCGGACTTGATGCCACAACTTCATGATCGGGATAGTCTTGCTTAAGTTGTTCAAGACGAATCGGCCAATTCAATTTGTAAGAAAAATACGGTAAAGCTGTTGTATACGGAGCAAGCAGATGTAAGAAATCGAGAGCATCCGTTACACGAGTTGTTTTTAGAAAATAACCACTCCCATTCGGTGTTTTGGATAATTGAAAATTCAGCGAAAATGTCTCATTTAACCATCGACAGAAAAGCGTCAACTGATCTAAAGGGAAGGACTGTAAATAAAGGGCAATCGAAGGGGTGACGAAGAGTTGATTTTTTCGATTCAATCGTTTTGAAATCATTAATGAACCGTCATCTAAATAGAGCGTTAACAAAAATAACGGATGCTGACAACGTGGAAGTAAGGACGTCGGTATCACTTTCAAGTGCTGCGGATAAAATAATGGGTATAGCTCAGTCAAGAGTGGAAGAGATTTTGAAACTAAATAATTTTGACGAATGTAAAGTAAGTCAGGTAATTGTTGCATTTTCCACTCCCGATAGAAGCGTTGTGACTCGCCAAAATGCTCACGGTAACTATTGTTTTTCCGACGTGACTGTGGATAACATTTCGTGATTTCACCATCGGCTAAGATACTCCCCAGTAAGATAGCTTGTTGTGACTTGGTTAGTGCGTTAAGTAACATGAAAACTCCTCCTTTTAAATGAAAAAACATATGTTCCTTTATTCCCGATTTTAAGAACTTTAAAGAAAAACTAATAAAAAGAATCGTCTGGACCGATATACTAGATAGAGAATAAATAAGGAGTGTTTGTCTATGAATTCCATCAATACGGAAATTCGGCTTCACCTGCCTGCAAATGTCTTGCCTTACGAAGCAACGCGGAACGTCTTCGTTGAAGCGAATCAAGAAGAACTGGCGCAAGACGGGATCGTCATCTTACCGACGCCGCAACATTTAACGAAACTTGAGACGGCGATCGATAAAGCAAATTTACAATTAGAAACGCAACGTACTGGTCTAAAGTTCGTCAAACATGAAAAACTGAATGAATTTTACATTCAAGTTGTTGATACGAACAATAATGTCGTTCAAGAAATCCCAAGTAAAAAAGAACTGGATTTTTTTGCAGCATTCATGGAATTTAATCAACTGATCGATAAACGGATTTAACGAGAAAGGACTGATTGGATGGCAGGACTTCGGATAAGTGGTCTCGCAAGCGGGATTGATACAGAAACGATGATTAAACAATTGATGCAGGCGGAACGGGCACCCGTTGATCGCTTAGCGCAAAAGAAACAAACCTTAACGTGGCAACGCGATGCCTATCGCGAGATGAACCGGGGATTACTTGACTTACGGACAGCGGCGAGTGACATGTTGTTATCAAAAAACTATACGTCAAAGACTGTCACGAGTTCAGATTCGTCAAAGGTGTCAGTAACGGCAAGTCCAGCTGCGACTACCGGAAGTGTAACGATTGATCGTGTGAATCAGCTTGCGTCAGCGTCGTCGTTGACGATTTCGAGAAATGCTTCTGCTACCGGAAAAATTACGAGTCAGTCGAAGCTTTCTGACAGTGGGCTCGTCGCCAAAGATGCTTCCGGTAATGTCTCACTTGAGCTAAATACGTACCAAGCAGACGGAAGCATGCTTGCGACACCGGTGACGATGAATTTTGATGGAACGGCAACGATTGGCGATCTCGTCTCAAAAATCAATAGTGATAAATCACTAGGGTTGAATGCCGTCTTCAATGACATCACAGGAAAGTTAGTTGTAACACGGCAAAGCACGGGACAACTTGGAGCATCCAATGAAATTTCTTGGACTGATAAAAATACTCCTGCCTCTGGTGCCGAACCTGTGTTAAACGCTTTGGCGGGACAAAATGCGATTTATACAATCGGTGGAACACAACTCGAACAAACAACCAATACGTTCTCACAAAATGGATTGACCATCACATTAAACAATACATCGACAACGCCAATCACCTTGAATACAAAAGTCGACACGCAAGCGAACTTCGATTCGATTAAAAAGTTTGTCGATAAATATAACGATATGATTGATAAGATGAACAAAAAAGTCAACGAAGAGAAGTATCGTGACTTCCAACCGTTGACAGATGCTCAGCGGAAAGAATTGAGTGAAGACGAAGTCAAGAAGTGGGAAGAAAAAGCGATGAGTGGCGTCTTGAAAAATGATAGTTTCTTGCGTGACGGAATGAATTCATTCCGCAGTGCCATTTCCTCAAAAATTGATACGGGATACACGTATCAATCAGGAACGGACACGATTGCTCTAAACTACATGTCGCAAATCGGAATTACGACGACAAGTGATTTCCGTGATGGGGGAAAGCTCAAAATTGACGAAACGAAACTTAAGAAAATGCTGGAGGAACAACCGGAAGGTGTCTATAAGCTGTTTACAGCGGATGCACCTGATGGAACGTCTACAAGCGGAAGTGGATTAGATGGGTTTGCACGGCAAATTCAAGGATTTGCAACGACGATGCGTGATAAAATCTCGAAGGTTGCGGGACTCGACGGTGCTGTTGCAACGACGTACCGGCTCGGGAAATCACTCGTTGATGTCGATAAGAGTATCCTGTCGTGGGAAGACAAACTAACAAAAAAAGAAAATGCCTATTACCGTCGTTTTGCGGCGATGGAGCAGGCAATGAACCAAGCGAACAGCCAATCGGCGACACTCGCTTCATACTTAGGACAATAAGGAGGACTTCAGACGATGAACCCATATGCAACGTACCAATCGAATTCGGTGACGACAGCACTACCGCAAGACTTGACGTTGATGCTGTACGAAGGACTGATTAAGTTCGCGATGATGGCGAAACGCAACATCGAACAAGGAAACATTCAGGACAAAAATACGTACATTCAAAAAGCACAGGCCATCATCATGGAGCTCCAATTGACACTCAATAAATCAATCAGTTTATCAACCGATTTAAATAACTTATATGATTACATGCAGGGACGCTTGATTGACGCAAACATCAAAAATGATGTGGCAGCAATCGACGAAGTGATTGGTTTCGCGGAAGAATTTCGTGAGACGTGGAAAGAAGCGATGAAGCTCGCGCGTCAACGATGAGTCCGCTTGATCCGCTGCGTCTGAAGACGAAACACTTAATGGACTTGCTTGAGCAGACACCGGAAGAGGAAGTCTATGACGAGTGGCTCAGCAAGATTCAAAACTTGCTGAATGAACGCGAAGCGTTCATTGCCGCTCATTCGAACTTGCTTGCCGGGGCCAACCAGGCGGTCATTCAAGAACTCGTTGCCGAAAGTCGGAAACTGGACTTGAAATTATCTGAAGAAACCGCTAAATTAGGGGTACAAATCAATCAACTCCGACAGACGAAAGTCAGCCGGAAATCGTATATCGACCCGTACGAAGAAGTGGAAGGTAGTTTTTCACCATATTTTGATTCTCGTCAGTAACTTTCTTATGCCAGGGAGGGATCTTGCGTGACTAAACGTGAAGAGAAAAAACGTACCGTGCCAAAACCGTTTTACCGATCGGATGGTTCGTATGATCAATTCATCGAACCGGACGTCGAGTCCGAATCGTGGGAAGAGGCGGAACGCCCGATCTCGGACGGACCTGACGTCTACGAAGAAGAAAAATACCGACGTGAGTCGTAACAAAAAGGGCATCCGTGATGGATGTCCTTTTTGTTATCAAATTTAGATATGATGCCGTTCCCGGTACAGTTCCCAGTGTTCCCGGGCATCTTTTTTGATTCGGTCCGAGACTTTTTTACTTTGAAAAATCACGCTGTACCATTGCTTCGCGTCATCTGTTTTCTCGAGACTCGCATAGAGGTCGGCGATTCGTAACAATAAAACATCATGCGGAATCCCGGTCCGGACAGCGTCGGTATAATCGAGATAAAGCGCCTCGTACTTCTCGACCGCCCGCTCCATCCAAAGCACTTCCTGCTTTTTATTTTCAAGCAAGCGGTTTAACCAGGCGAGTCGGACGCCGAGCATCGCTTGGATGCTGTCTTTTTGTTTCGTCACTTGCGCCGTGTAGAGGCATAGCTTATATAGCTGCAAGGCTTGCTCTGCTGTCCGCTCGGTCGCCGCAAACGGTAGGACGGGCAGTGATGGCAAGATGTCCGTCGTGAGTGTCTCACGCGCGTCCGGACGCAATTTTTCGAATGCTTCATGAAAGATGAACCGGCAGTGTATACATTGGACCGGTTCATAATAATAGACGTTCGGACCCTCATAGTGAATGAAACCATCGAAGTCGGTCTTACCGACACGGATGTGTCGACTTAAGACACGTTTCGTCTCTGTTTCCTTGAGGCAGTACGGGCATTTACACTTTTTTGAATAGATTTCGGCCATGGTGCTGGCTCCTTTAACTGATTGAGTTTAGACGAAGACGTTGACGAGCATCCCTTTGATCTCCCCGACTTGATCGAGGATATCAAGGCGGCGTGATTCGCCGGAGATGACGGTGTTCGTCAGTTCGAGTAACTTCGCGTCGACCTGTTCGACGACTTTATAGATTTTCGTCCGTCCGCGCCGGTTGAACCCGCGTTTTTCCTCGAGTTGCTGCGATTGATCGAGGGCATCTTTTAAGAAGTCCTTGATTTTTTCTTTATAGCTCTCGAGGTTCTCGATTGTCTGGCTCTCGGCGAGCAATTGTCCATGCTCTTCGACGAGCATCAATTTTTGTTGGAGCCGTTCGTAGCCTTTATGTTCGCGTTTGTCTTGCATTAACGCAGAAAACGTCGTCGACGCCTCGACCTCGCGTGGTCCGGTCTTCGGTGTCTGCAGGCGGCTCGTTTCTTGGATGCGCTGGATATCCATGGCTGTCGTCCTCCCTGATTAGTTGAGTAGTTGTAAGACGCCTTGCGGTAAGGCGTTCGCTTGGGCAATCATTGCCATACCGGATTGATTCAAAATATTGTATTTTGCATATTCCATCATCTCACGCGCCATGTCGGTATCACGAATCCGTGACTCCGACGCCGTCAGGTTTTCTTTACTGACACTGAGGACGGATGTCATCGCTTCGAAGCGATTTTGGATGGCGCCGAGTTTTGACCGCTGCTGTGAAATCGTATCGATTGCTTGCGTATAACGGCTGATTGCATCATTCGCGTCCTGCTCGGTCATCACGCTGAGGGCATATTCGGGAGTATCGTCGACGCTCGGGACATCCAATTTGCGGACATCGGTGTTCGGTTGGGTAGTCGAGCTGATGCCGATATTTTGTGCCCGCATGTCGTCAATCGTCAAGGAAATGCCTTCGTTTGCTCCGGCATTCGTCTGGATGAAGATCGCGTTGTCTTCCGTGCTGAAGTTACCCGTCAATAAATCTTTGCCGTTGAACTGGGTCGTTGTAGCAATCCGTGAGACTTCATTCGTCAGCTGGTTGATTTCTTCCTGGATGGCTGTCCGGTCTTCGGCCGCGAGTGTCCCGTTTCCGGCCTGGACGGCAAGCTCGCGCATCCGTTGTAATAAGTTATGGGTTTCGCTCATGCCGCCTTCAAGCGTCTGGACCATCGAGATGCCGTCGAGGACGTTTTGTTCGGCTTTATCAAGTGCTTTGAGACGGTTTCGCATCTTTTCCGAGATGGCGAGACCGGCCGCGTCATCGGCACCGCGGTTGATTTTTTGACCGCTTGACAGCTTATCCATCGTCGTCTTGACGTTCGTCTGATTGGCGCTTAAGTTCCGGTACGCTTTGAGTGCCTGTACGTTATTGGTGATCCGCATTAATAATCCATCCCTTCATACCGTTCATGGTGTGCCGCCCGGACGAGCGGCCGTTCTTTTTTCAGACTGGCGGCTTGCCACGTGACGAGCAGTTCTTCTGCGAGTTGGAGCAGTTCGTCTAACACAAGTGGTGTCCGGTAGGCCTGTAACGTCTGGTCTGCTAAGTAGTGGTAAAGGGCGTCGAGTTGACCGGTGATGATGCCACCGTCGTCATGTAGACCTGCCTGAAGTTTCATTAAGAGTTGATAGGCTTTTTGCAAACGTTCGTTGACTTCGTCGAACCGATTGGCGTCACGGGCGAGTAACGACCGGTCGTATTGCAGGACGAGCCCTTTGAGCATCGTTTCCGTCAGTTGTTGCGGTGTCATTTGATACAGTTCCTGTTCTGTCATCAGTCCCGTCCTTTCGCGTGATCGAGTTCTTCAATCAACAATAATAATTCTGCCATCACATCGTAGAGTTGCGGCGGAATCGCTGTTCCGAGATCGAGGTCAAGTAAGTGTCCGAGCAGCGACGTATCGTGTTCGATTGCGACACCGCTCGCACGGGCTTCCTGTAAAATCCGGTCCGCTGCTTGTCCGGTCGCCCGGGCGATGACGATTGGCGCACTGCCTGCCTGTTCATCATACCGCAGGACGGCTGCAGATTTCCGATGTTTTAAATCGATTTTTTGATACATGGCTCCTCCTTAAATCCGGTAATCATAGCCGGCAGGTGTGTCGGCTGGTTTGACAGGTTCTTCCGTTACGTGTTCTTTCGTGAACGGACTGAAGCGAATCCGGACGTCTTGAAAGCCGGTCGCGGCTAAAGCATCGGTCGTCCGCTCGAGGAACGGCGTCGCCAGCCGTTCGAGAAGCGGCAAATCATTTTCGATCGTGATCTGCATCTTGCGGTTGACCGTTTCGACGCGGACGCCGATGTCGCCGAGCCGCGGTGTCTCGAGCTGGACATAAAGTGTATTGTTCTCCCAGTCGATCACTTCGTCCGGGCGTTTGTTTTGCAGGTGGACGTGTAAGCCGGCCGTCCCTTCGACGAGTTGGACGGGCAGGGCGAGTAACAATTGTTGGAGCTGCTGACTGGCATCCGGTTTATTGACCTGCTGTTGTGTCGTCAGGAACGTTTGCAGTTTTGCTGCTTCCGGGTTCGCGGCTGGCGTCGCGAGCTTCAACTCGGCCGTCTGCAGTTGGAGTGTTTTTTGGACCGTCTCCTGTAAGACGCGCGGGCTGTTTTGGCTTGGTTCATATGGCAGCGGGCGGCTCGATGTTTGTGAGGTCTGTGTTTGTCCGCTGACAGGACGAACCGGTTGATTGAGCTCCGGTAAGTACGCCGTCCGGACGTTCGCTGGTGTGAAGCGGAACGCTTCGAAACCGAGCCTTACTTCCTGGAGAAGTGCTTTTGCTTCTGTTCCGCGACCATTCGCGGCAAGATCCGCACCGCGCTCCAGTTTTGAGAGCCACTGAATCAATTGTTTTTCGTCCCGCATCGATGTATGTAACATCGCATCCGTCTGTTGGAACGTTTGGCGAAGCCGGTTCGCCGTACTCTCGATGACTTGTGCCATCTGTGCCGGACGCCCTTCAACGAGCGGTTCAATCTGTTTGAGTTGCGAGACGATCGTTCGCTGATTACTCCGGAAGTCGTTCGTCATCTCAGCCAGTCGTGGCGTGACTTCGCGGACGACCGTCAACGCCGACCGGGCGGGTTCCGTCGTCTGGCGCGCAGCGGTCAATGCTGTTAACTGCTCGAGCTTCGTCGGTTCCGGTGCTTCGAGCGTGACGGGGAAATGCGGGCGCAGTTGCTCCCGTGCCTGTGTCAACGCACCGCGTTCGATCGTTTCGACAATCGCGCCTTGCTCGTTCAGGGGCAGGTGGTTCACGATTTGCCGAAGTCTTGGCGCATTCGCTTGCTCGATGTCTGCTTGTGTCGGCAAGGTCGTTCGAGCAACGTCGAGCGCGATGGCAGTGCCGAGTGTCGGTTTATCGACGACGGCTTGACGTTCCGGTAACAGGTCGACGAGTGAATCCGTTTCAGTCAGCAGGCTGCTGATCAACGCATCGACGTCCGTCGGCAAGGCACTGTCGGAAGGGCGTGAGACGAGAGCGACGACGAGATCTTTGTACGTTCCCTGAAGAGCGGCGACGAGCCGGGCGACGGTTTCCTTCGTTTGCGGCAATTGTCCTGTCGCAAGCAGTCGGGCGACAGCCTGTTTTAATTCTTGTGGCAATTCGTCGAGCAAGGTCGGATCGATGCCAGTTGCATCGGTCTTGACGGAGCCTGCCGGCGCTGTGTCCGGGGTATCCGTCAACTGTTCAATCAAATAGCCTTCTGCTGTCGCTCCCTTTACCTTAAACTGGAAGTCTCCTGTTGGGACGTCACCTGTGAACGTCATCTCGATTTGGTCGCGTCCGACTTGGACGAGCGCTGTATGTGGACCCGTTTTTTCAAGGACGGTCCCACTATACGTCTTTTTGTCGGACAATGTCGTCGGTGGCGACGGAACGGCCGGACTATTTGGTTGCAACTGGATGTTCATCGAGGCACCTCCTGTTTCATAATTTCTTCATCTTATTATATATCGGCATAAACAAAAAAGGATTGAGCGAAATTATCGCCCAACCCGTTTTTTTTAATGTTTAATTGAATTAAAGCGTTCCTCTAGTCTCATCGCGTTCAATTGTTGATAACGAGCCATCAGCTCGCCAGTTGCTTTCATTTGGTTACGGACGATGTAAGGAGAGGCGTTTACAGGAAGGATCATGCCATTACGAGTTTGAAGTTTCGTTTGTCCGTCTTCCTCGATGACGTCGGACATGTGGCTCCAGGCGTACCACTCGCAATCATCACGTTTTGGTGATTTGGTAGGGAAAAAGACAAGACCGAGCGTCGGTTCGATGACGACTGGAACTTTTCCTTTGACGGAAGCGACACGTTTTGCCGTGACGATCCGTTCCTCGATGGAACTGTTGTACTGCCTGCAAGATAGTTGCAGGAGTTGATACGGACGAAGCGGGGTCATGATCGTTGAGCCATCTTCTAGGACAATGATAGATTGTTTCAT
Organism: Exiguobacterium sp. H66; assembly: GCF_018618705.1. Taxonomy (NCBI): domain Bacteria; kingdom Bacillati; phylum Bacillota; class Bacilli; order Caryophanales; genus Exiguobacterium; species Exiguobacterium sp. H66. The sequence goes on along the minus strand of NZ_JACSMQ010000002.1, from coordinate 320,100 downwards.
CATGTCATAGCACGGCAGGATCGCGACGGTTCGTTTCGTGATTCGGTATTTTTCGTCATTATGGAATGGTCGCATTCGACTACATCCTCCTCAATTAGGACAATGGATAAAATAGGTAATTACTAACGATATAATACAATACTACACCTGTAATGACAATGTAATTTTTTGAAAAGAACAGCAATAGATCGCGCTATTTATTTAAAATCACCAATGAATTCGCATTAATCAGAATTTTCAATTGTCAATAATTCCTTCTTTTGATAGACTAAGCGGTAGAGAGCTTGCTCTCGAACTCTGGTTTGCGAAGGGAACGTGAATTCGAATGGAACAAGGTAAAGTAAAATGGTTTAATGCTGAAAAGGGTTACGGCTTCATTGAGACATCGGACGCAAAAGACATTTTCGTCCACTTCTCAGCAATTCAAGCAGACGGCTATAAGTCACTTGAAGAAGGCGAAGAAGTTGAGTTTGAAGTCGTTGACGGCGATCGTGGCCCACAAGCTGCGAACGTTACAAAACTTTAATCCGAATAGCAGCCGCCACCGTCTTTAGGCATTGTCTAAAGGCGGTTTTTTTGTTTCGATTTAGTTTCGTAAGGGTATATACGCTAATATCACCATACAAAACTATTATAGTACGCTAAAGATTGAGGAGGATGTTCAACAGAATGTCATCGTTTTCATTTCCTTGTATCATTTATCGTGGTATAATAAATACGAACTAAAAGAATTTTGAATCTTCAGAAGGAAACGACTGAAGTTTATCGAATTCATAGGTTCAACCGGTTACTTAAGGAGGAGTTTACATGATCTACAACATTCGCGGTGAAAACTTGGACGTCACAGATGCTCTCAAGGATTACGTCGAGAAAAAGCTTGAAAAGTTAACTCGTTATTTTACAACTCCTACGGAAGCGCAGACGGCTTATGTCAATCTCAAAGTCAACAATGAGAAACAGAAAGTCGAAGTGACGATTCCAATGCCAAATCTCTTGCTTCGTGCAGAGGATGTAAATGGCGACATGTACGCAGCAATCGACCTCGTCGTCGATAAGCTCGAACGTCAAATCCGGAAACATAAAACGAAAATCAACCGGAGAGGACGCGCCAAAGAAGGCGGCATTGGCGAATACTTCAAAACGCTTGAAGGACCGGAGGCAGAAGCACCTGTCTACGAAGAGGATGAAGCGGAACTCGAACTCGTTCGAACAAAACGTTTCACACTCAAGCCGATGGATACGGAAGAAGCGATTCTTCAAATGGACATGCTCGGTCACACGTTCTTCGTCTTCTCAGACGCTGAAACGGGTAACACGAACGTCGTTTACCGTCGAAAAGATGGTCGTTACGGCTTGATTGAACCAGAATAATGAATGTACAAGGGACTCGCTCTTAGGAGTGGGTCCCTTTTTGATATGTTAGAAAACTATATCTTAAATCGATGCGTATGCTACATAGATCGAACAGGACGAGACGTCACGTCGTCCGCTTGTTGAAATTTGACGCTGTATTCGGTACACTGAATAAAGGAAAAATCTCGGAATTCTGTTCATATAAAGAATCGTTCGAAGTAAGGGGACTGTATGGCATGGCTAATTTTCTAAAAGAGTTATTCGCACCGACGAAACGTGTCCTGAAAAAAGCAGAAAAAGTGGCAGACGCCGTCGAAGCATTCGAGGAACAAATGGGTGCTTTATCAGATCAAGAATTAGAAGGTAAAGTGGTGGAGTTCCGGACGCGTCTTGCGGGCGGAGAAGATTTAGATGATATCTTACCGGAAGCATTCGCCGTCTGTCGTGAAGTATCGACGCGTGTCTTAGGCATGCGCCATTATCGTGTCCAATTAATTGGGGGATATGTCCTTCACAACGGTGATATTGCTGAAATGAAGACTGGGGAAGGGAAAACGCTTGTCGCGACGCTTCCTGTCTATTTGAACGCACTCGCCGGCAATGGCGTCCACGTCATCACCGTCAACGAATACTTGGCGAAACGTGACCGTGACATCATGGAGCCGCTCTATGCGGCGCTCGGTCTATCGGTCGGTTTGAACCTGTCAAGCATGTCGCGTCAAGAAAAACAAGCAGCCTATAGCTGTGATATCACGTACGGAACGAACAATGAGTTCGGTTTCGACTACTTGCGTGACAACATGGTCCTGTATAAAGAAGACCGTGTTCAACGTCCGCTTTCTTATGCTGTCGTCGATGAAGTCGACTCGATCCTCGTTGATGAAGCACGGACACCGTTGATCATTTCAGGTTCTGCTGAGAAATCGACGGCCCTCTACTCACAAGCAGATACGTTCGCGAAAATGATGAAGGCAGATGAAGACTATACGGTCGACATCAAAACGAAAAGTGTGCTCTTGACGGAGCAAGGCATCGACCGCGCTGAAAAATACTTTGGCATCGACAACCTGTTTGGTCTCGAGCACGTCGCCCTCAACCATCACTTGAGTCTCGCGCTCCGTGCGAACTCCGTCATGCACCGCGACGTCGACTATATGATTCGGGAAGATGAGGTCATGATCATCGACCAATTCACGGGTCGTGTCATGGAAGGACGTCGTTACTCAGAAGGACTGCACCAAGCGATTGAAGCGAAGGAAGGCGTCGAGATTCAACGTGAATCGATGACACTTGCAACGATCACGTACCAAAACTTCTTCCGGATGTATACGAAGCTTGCCGGTATGACCGGTACGGCGAAGACGGAAGAAGAAGAGTTCCGGAACATCTACAACATGCATGTCGTTCCCGTTCCGACGAATAAGCCCGTCATCCGTAACGATCAGCCTGATTTGATTTTCAAGACGATGAACGGGAAATTCGCTGCTGTTGCAGACGAAATCGAACGTGCCAACCGCGAAGGACAACCGGTCCTCGTCGGTACGGTCGCCGTCGAAACGTCTGAGCTCCTCAGCGGGATTCTCAAGAAACGCGGCATCCGCCACGAAGTCTTGAACGCGAAAAACCATGCACGGGAAGCAGAAATCATCGAGAACGCGGGACAAGCGAACTCGGTCACGATCGCGACGAATATGGCCGGACGCGGTACCGACATCAAGCTCGGTGCAGGTGTCATCGAAAAAGGCGGTCTCTACATTCTCGGGACAGAGCGTCACGAATCACGCCGGATCGATAACCAGTTACGTGGTCGGGCCGGTCGTCAAGGTGACCCGGGGGCATCCCAGTTCTATCTTTCACTCGAAGATGAATTGATGCGCCGTTTCGGTTCCGATTCCCTGCAATCGATGATGGATCGTCTCGGAATGGACGACTCGCAACCGATTGAAAGCCGGATGGTCTCACGTGCCGTCGAGTCCGCTCAAAAACGGGTCGAAGGAAATAACTTCGACGCACGGAAACAAGTCCTCGGTTATGATAACGTCATGGCTGATCAACGGAAAGTCATGTACGCGGACCGGGCAGCGATTCTTGACGCCCAGTCTGTCTCAGACATCGTTCGTCCGATGATGGAACAAACGATTGAATCAGGTGTGCATCAGTACACGCCAATCGAGTTCGTACCGGAAGAGTGGAGCATCGGTGCACTCGCGGATTGGTCGAACCAGACGCTTGCCGTCGAAGAAAAAGTGACGGAACAAGAGTTGTTCGGCAAAGAACGCGAAGAAATCATCGAACTGCTCAAAGAGCGGACGTTCGCACACTACGAACACAAACGGTCGGAAGTACCGGCTGAAGCGTTTGACGAGTTTGAAAAAGTCATCGTCTTACGTGCCGTCGACCAACACTGGATGAACCACATCGATCAGATGGATCAGTTGCGTGAAGGGATTCACCTTCGTGCTTACGGTCAAAATGATCCGCTGCGGGAATACCAGTCGGAAGGTTCAATGATGTTCGATACGATGAACGCGGCGATCGCGGAAGAAGTGACACAATTCGTCCTTCGTGCTGATCTTGACCCGAACTTGAAACGCGAAAAAGTCGTCAAGGATGAAGTCGCCGTCTCAGGCAAAGAGGACAAGGTCGTCAAAAAAGCGCCTGTCCGCAAAAATCCGAACGACCAAATCGGACGCAACGACCCATGTTGGTGCGGATCCGGTAAAAAATATAAGAACTGTCACGGCCGTCAGGCATAAGTGATGAATCGACTGAAAGAGGCGGGAGATTCCTGCCTCTTTTGACGGAAAGAGAAGGTGGAACACAATGGAATTAGCAGAAATACGCAACACCGCCGAGTGGATGGAGAAGAAACTCGGAGAATATAAGGCATCGCTTGATTTAGAAACGAAGATTTCCCGGATCGAAGAGCTCGAAAACGAGATGACGTTCCCGGACTTCTGGAACAATCAAGAAGAAGCCCAAAAAGTCATCGACGAGTCGAACGGTTTGAAGGCGATGGTCGATAAGTACCAACACCTCGCCGATGGACACGAAAACATCGTCTTGACGTATGAATTGATTAAAGAAGAGCCGGACGTCGAGTTGCAAGAAGAACTCGAGTCGGAACTCGGAGACATCAAACAGAAGTTCGACGAGTTTGAATTACAAATCTTGTTGAACGGCGAATATGACGCGAACAACGCAATCCTTGAGCTGCACCCGGGTGCGGGTGGGACCGAGTCGCAAGACTGGGCTTCGATGTTACTCCGGATGTATCAACGTTTTTGCGACAAACAGGGCTGGAAAGTCGAGACGATGGACTACCAACCAGGTGACGAAGCCGGTGTTAAATCGGTCACGCTCCGTATTCAAGGGCACAATGCCTATGGATACTTGAAGGCGGAAAAAGGAATCCACCGCCTCGTCCGGATCTCGCCATTTGATTCGTCAGGCCGCCGTCATACATCGTTCGTTTCATGTGACGTCATGCCGGAGTTCAACGATGACATCGATATCGACATTAGGACGGAAGACCTCCGTGTCGATACGTACCGGGCGTCAGGTGCCGGTGGACAGCACATCAATACGACCGACTCAGCCGTCCGGATCACGCACGTGCCGACGGGCGTCGTCGTCTCGTGTCAACAAGAGCGTTCACAAATCAAGAACCGTGAAGCGGCGATGAAGATGTTGAAAGCGAAACTCTACCAACGTGAAATCGAGGAGAAACAAAAGAAACTCGATGAAATCCGTGGCGAAAAATCGGATATCGCGTGGGGTAGCCAAATTCGTTCATACGTCTTCCATCCATACAGCATGGTCAAGGATCACCGGACGAACTATGAAGTCGGGAATACGCAAGGGGCAATGGATGGAGACATCATGGGCTTCATCGATGCCTACCTTCGTTTACTCAATATGTAAGAAGCACCTACCGTCGACGGTCAAGTCGGCGGTTTTTTTCAAAAGGGAGGACATGAGATGATCATTCGTCAGGAAAAATTTAAGGATGCGTCAGCGATTCGCCGCGTGCATGAAGCGGCGTTCGAACAGGCGGCTGAAGCGGATTTAGTCGACGCTTTGCGGGAAGATGACGAGGCGGCACCACGTTTCAGCCGGGTCGCCGTCGCTGACCGGGGAGAAATCGTCGGGCACGTCTTGCTGAGCCGGATTTACATCGAGGACGTCCCGTCGCTCGCCCTGGCGCCGGTCGGCGTCATGCCGGTTTGGCAACGCAAAGGCATCGGGTCAGAGTTGATCCGCCAAGTCATCGAGGACGTCCGGGAAGCGGGGGAACACCACATCGTCGTGCTCGGTCACGACAGTTATTATCCACAGTTCGGATTCGAACGGGCGATCGATTACGGGATTGAAGCACCATTCCCGGTCCCGGCTGAAGTATTTCTCGTCATGCCGCTCGTCCGAAACGGCTTAACGGGCGTCAAAGGGACGGTCCGTTATCCGAAACCCTTTAGTGCGGTATAAGAGAACCACTGCGAGTTGGTCGGACGGGCTAGTCGTCACTTCCCTTTTTGCGCTAAAATAAAAAACGGGTTCTAGATTTTAAGGTAAGGGGAAATGCAACGCCATGACATCAACGCGTCAGGAAGTCGTTCGCGACTATGTTTATTTATTATTAGGTTCATTATTCGTCGCCAGTGCGTTCAGTCTGTTTCTCGCACCGAATCAACTCGCCTCAGGAGGCGTCAGTGGGCTATCGATTGTCTTGAATGATTTATTCGGGATTTCACCCGGACTGTTCCAGCTCGTTGCGAACGTCCTATTGCTCGCGATCGGCTGGATGATTCTCGGGATGGGGTTCGGCGTCAAGTCACTCGTCGGATCGATTTTTTTGCCCGTCGTCATCTTGATTTATGAACGGTTCGAGGTCCCGGCAGCGACGATGAATCCGATGCTCGCTGCGATTTTTGGCGGGGCCGGCGTCGGAATCGGACTGGGATTGATTTTTAAAGGTCGGGCGTCGACCGGCGGGATGGATTTAATCGCCCAGATTTTACACCGGTTTACGAAGTTACCGATTCATTTGTGCATTGCCTTGCTTGACGGGACAATCGTCATCAGTGCCGCGATTATCTTCTCGCTCGAAATTGGTCTGTATGCGCTCGTCGCTTTGTTCATCACGATTAAGATGATTGATATCGTCCAGCTCGGAATCACGAACGATAAGCTGGCCTACATCATTTCTGATCAACGGGAAGCCCTTGTTAAAGAGATTTTCCAGACACTCGATCGCGGGGCAACGGAAATCGAGGCAGCGGGTGCCTATACACGGAAACGGAAACCGATGCTGATGGTCGTCGTCCGTCAAGGTGAAATCACGACGTTGAAAGAAATCGTCAAACACATTGATCCGGAAGCGTTCCTTGTCGTCAGTGAGGCCCATGAAGTACTCGGACTTGGCTTCACGGATGACAAACGGTATCACAATGTTCCGTAAACACATCGAAAACGTGAAGTTTTTGTGAAATCACGCTTAGAAAACATCAAGAACGGTTATACTCTAATAGGTAAGAACGTTGATTGGTATTTTTTAAGGGGGGTATACGGATGAAGTTAAAAAATCTTTTACTCGCGGCAGGACTTGGCGCGACACTCGTACTCGGCGCTTGCGGCAGTGATGATTCCAGTTCATCGGATACAACGAAAGAAGACACGTCGATGAATGATGATTCGTCAATGAACGATGATTCTTCGAAAACAGAATCAGCGGTCGACGCGGAAAAAATCTTCGCGAATAACTGTGCCTCATGTCACGGGAACAATTTAGAAGGAAATGTTGGACCAAACTTAACAAAAGTCGGTTCAAAGTATTCGTCTGAAGAGATCCAGGACATCATCAAGAACGGTAAAGGGCAAATGCCTGCCGGAATCCTGAAAGAGGACGAAGAAATCGTTGCGGTTGCCGATTGGTTAGCAGAAAAGAAATAAGCATAACTATGTGATAGTATGGGATAAGAGATGACAGACACGACACGTGTTCGTCATTTCTTATCCCTTTTTTTATGAAAATCAGCCGGAATTGACATTTGATTGTAATGTGGTTTTTTTTCATGCCTGTTATAATGGGAATCGGTAGGTTTTAAGACCTAGCTGATCACCCCCAGTAATCAAATAAGGATGTGAAGTAAGTGATCAAGATGCAACAAGTTAGTAAAATATACCCGAACGGAGTCACTGCACTTCGTGAGGTCAATTTGACGATCAATCAAGGTGAGTTCGTCTATATCGTTGGTCCTTCTGGAGCCGGCAAATCAACATTCATGAAGATGATGTACCGCGAAGAGAAACCGACGAGCGGTTCATTTTTGTTTAAAGGAATCGAAGTCGGTAAATTAAAAAACCGTCAAATTCCAGAACTCCGTCGCCAAATCGGCGTCATCTTCCAAGACTTTAAACTCCTCCCGTCATTGACGGTTTATGAAAATGTCGCATTCGCACTCGAAGTTGTCGGAGACGACAAAGCGCAAATCCGTAAAAAAGTAAACGAGGTCCTCGATCTCGTCAAACTCAAACATAAAGCGCGGAACTATCCGGATGAGTTATCGGGTGGGGAACAACAACGGATTTCGATTGCCCGAGCCATCGTCAACCGTCCGTCACTCGTCATCGCTGATGAGCCGACAGGAAACCTTGACCCGGATACGGCATGGGAAATCATGGAGGTCTTCGAAGAGATTTATCGCCGTGGGACAACGGTCGTAATGGCGACACACAATCGAGACATCGTTAACAAAATGCGTCATCGCGTACTGGCGATCGACGGTGGAAAAATCGTCCGTGACGAAGAGAAAGGAATGTACGGCTATGAAGTTTAATGGATTCCGTCATTTACGGGAAGGGTCGAAAGGTCTTGTCCGAAACGGCTGGATGACATTCGCCTCTGTCAGTGCCGTAACCGTGACATTATTACTCGTCGGAATTTTCGCGATGGTCATGTTCAACGTCAACAAGATTTCAGACAACGTCGAAAAAGACGTCGAAATTCAAGTGTTCGTCGAACGCGAGGCCGATCAAGCAAAAATCGACGCCGTTGGTTCAAAATTAGAACAGATGCCGGGTGTCGCGTCTGTCCGGTACAGTTCAAAAGAAGATGAACTGAATCGTTTTAAAGAACAGTTAGGAGAAGGATCGCAGGCGTACCAGTCGGTCGAGAAGGATAACCCGCTTCACGATCGCTACATCGTCAAAGCAACTTCACCAAATGAGACAGAAACTATTGCAAATACAGTCAAAAAAATGGAAAATATAGATAGTGTCGAGTATGGCGAAGATTACGTCGAGAAGATGTTCAACTTCCTTGAAGGGGTACGCGTCGGTGGAATCATCTTAATTGTCGGTCTGACCTTCATGGCGATGTTCCTCATCTCGAATACGATCAAAGTAACGATTTTCTCGCGTCGTCGGGAAATCGAAATCATGCGTCTCGTTGGAGCGAAAAACGGCTTCATCCGTGCACCGTTCTTCGTCGAGGGACTCTTGATGGGTGTACTCGGAGCATTGATTCCAATCGCTGTCGTCTATTTTGGTTATGAAGTGACATACAATGCCCTTCAACCACAACTCGTATCTTTAAATGCATCAATCTTTAATTTGATTCCACCTGGTGAACTATCCGTTCAAGTCGCATTGATTTTACTTGCGCTCGGTGCCTTCATCGGAGTATGGGGATCAACAACGTCACTCGGACGTTTCTTAAAAGTATAAGTTACGCAAAAACAAAATATAGAGGAGAGATGCTTCTCATGAAGGTTCGATTCTGTTCAGCTGTGCTCAGCTTGGCCCTGGTTGGTTCAAGTGTATCCGTTCACGCCGTGTCTAAAGAAGAATTGTTGAAGGAACAACAGGAGGTCGAGTCCCGTCTGCAAGAGACGGAACGATCACAGAATCAGACATCTGAGAAGTTAATCTTGACGAAAAAAGAACGCCGCCTCGCAGAGGAGCGTTTGGATGAAGTCAACAGCCGTTTGGATGATTTAGCGAGTGAAATTGCAGATCAACAAGCGGCTGTTTCTGCATCAAAAGAAGAGTTGCAAGCGATCGAAGAAGCGATTAAACAAACATTGTCCGAGTTACGGGCGCAGGAAGATTTACTTGGGAACCGGCTTCGTGCCGTTCAGCGGGATGGCGACATCAAATACATCGAAGTGTTGCTCGACTCAAAAGATTTCGGCGATTTAATCTCGCGTTTTAGTACTGTCAGTGAAATCATTAAACAAGATGACGGTGTTTTGAATGCCTATAAAGCAAATGTCACGGAATTGACGGAGCAACGCGCAAGTCAAGAACTCATCCTCGGTCAGCTAAAAAAAGACCAACGGAAACTGTTGATTCTGCAGACGCGGATCATCGCGGAATCTGAGTTGAAACGAAAATTGGTCGTCCAATTGAACGATCAGGTCAAACAATTGAAGCAGGAGCAGTTCACGAAGGCGGAAGAAGCCCAAATCTTAGCGGATCAGCAACAATTGATTAGCACGCAACTGACGGAACTCGAAGAAGCAGCACGTGCCGCTGAACAAGCAAAGATAAAGGCGGAAGCAGAACGTCTCGCCCGTATCGAGGCAGCGAAACGTGAGCAAGCGGAAGCGGACGACACGCAGGCAGTGGACCGGACGGCATCGCCAACGACGAAAAAGCAGCCGGTACCATCTGCGACGGATCATGCAAAGCCATTTCAATTACCTGTCTCCGGTTACGTGTCCAGCCCGTTCGGTCCACGGAACAATCCGTTGACCGGCAAGTCAGAGATTCATACGGGCATCGATCTCGTCAATGCTAAAGGAACACCGATTCAGGCAGCGGCAGGTGGTATCGTCCTGCGCGCCGGAAGTGCGACAGGATACGGGAATGTCGTGATGATCACCCATCTGATCGACGGGAAAGTCTGGACGACGGTTTACGGACATCTTGATTCCGTCGCTGTGAAGGCAGGGCAAACGGTCATGCCGGGGACGGTCATCGGAAAGTTAGGTTCGACAGGCTGGTCGACTGGTCCTCATCTTCACTTTGAGATTCATCAAGGGGAGTGGGCGGTCGGACAACCGAACGCGGTCGATCCAGCCCCGTACATCTTTTGATTGATCTATAGCTCTTTAGCGAAAAGATAGGGTAACCTATCTTTTTTTGCTATACTGAAAAAAATAGCAGGTTTACACCGGAAACGAGGAATCAAGCGTGAAAAAATCTACAACGGCAGTCATAGCAGTCAGTACATTCGGACTTGGCCTAGGGGCAGGCGCAGTCGGTATGTTAGCAACAGGTGGTACCGACACGGTGACGACCAGTTCATCGGGCGAATCGGGGGACTGGAAAAAGGTTGATCAAGTCCGCCAGATGATTTCACAGTATTACCTAGAAGATGTCACGGATCAAGAATTGCTTGAAGGAGCACTCAGTGGGATGACGGAAGTGCTTGACGATCCCTACTCGGTCTACATGGATGAATCGGAAACGGCGTCGTTCAACACGAATCTGTCTTCATCGTTTGAAGGAATTGGCGCGACACTGGAGCAAAAGGGTGAGGCAATTGTCATCGTCGCTCCGATTAAAGGGGCACCCGCTGAAAAAGCAGGAATCAAGCCGGGTGACGTCATTGTAGAAATCGATGGCAAGTCGACGAAAGGTCAAAAGACGGATCAAGCTGTCAAAAAGATTCGTGGTGAAAAAGGGACGGAAGTCGTCTTGACGATTCAACGCGGGGGACAAGACCCGATGAAAATCACGATTGAACGCGATACGATTCCGATTGAGACCGTCTATTCGGAAACAGAACAAGTGAACGGGAAAACGATTGGTGTACTCCAAGTGACTCAGTTTTCTGACCCGACTGCAGAAGAGTTCGAAAAGCAACTCGCTGCTCTCGAAGCGAAGAATATTGATGGACTCGTCATTGACGTTCGGGGAAACCCAGGCGGACTGTTGACGGCAGTTTCGAAAATGATTGCGCCATTCATTCCGAAAGATACACCGATTTTCCAGGTCGAAGACAATAAAGGCGACCGGACGCAGGAATTCGGGAAGGCGGACGCGAAGAAACCTTATAACATCGTTGTGTTGGAAGATAACGGTTCCGCGTCAGCGTCAGAAATTTTAGCCGCCGGTCTGAAAGAAGGCGCCGGTGCAGAAGTCGTCGGTACAAAGTCATTCGGTAAAGGGATCGTCCAAAGTGCGTATGACTTAAAAGATGGTAGTGACCTGAAGCTGACAACGAACAAATGGCTGACGCCAGACGGGAACTGGATTCACAAAAAAGGAGTTAAACCGACCGTTGAAGTCAAACAACCTGCGTATTTCAATGTCACGAAAATATTGACGGATGACAAAGCGCTCAATGTCGGGGACTATGGAAAATCTGTCGAGAATGCACATCTCGTGCTCGAAGCGATCGGTTACGATCCGAAAGGGCAGGATGGGTATTATGGCGACACGATGAAACAAGCAGTCGAACAACTTCAAAAAGATGCCAAGCTCGAAGTCACGGGTAAGATTGACCCGGTGACGGCTTCCGAGATGGAGACACGTCTCTTGAAAAAGTTAGAAGACTCGAAAAATGATGTACAACGCATCAAGGCACTTGAAGTTGCCGCTGAATAAATCACGGAAAGAGGTCTGAATGGGCGTGGAATTATTCGATGGAATCGGTTGGACAGTGATTAGTCTTATCGCTAGTCCAATCCTGTGGTTAGCCATTCTAGTCAGTGTTGTAATCGGTATTCGTCGCGTCAGGCGAGAACGGAACTTGTTCCGCTCGAAATCACGCGATCAACGGACCGACATTTTTGAGACATTGCTGCCCGGTCTGCTCGTCGGGATTGTCTTATCTGCAATCAGTTTGAGTTTACAGGTGACCGTCAGCCCGGTCTTCATTGTCGCCTTTACGGCGCTCGCCGCCGTGACATTGGTGATTGGCGTCGTCCGGTTTAACTTGCCGCTTTGGCCGCTCAGCGTTTTGGCACTTATCGGGTGGTTCGTGACGGATGAACGGATGGACGGGATTAAAGAGGTCGACGCGACGACGTTGCTGTTGCTTGCGAGCTTGACGTTGCTGGCAGAATTGACGCTCGTCGCGTGGCGCGGTCAAAAGCAGTTGTCTCCATCACTCGTCTTATCGAAGCGGGGGCGTTTCATCGGTGGGTTGTCCGCGAACAAACTGTGGTTGATTCCGTTGCTCGTCATTGTTCCGGGCAGTAGTCTCGAGGAATGGTTTCCGCGGTTCGCTTTTCCGGAGTACGTCCCGCTCGTGCTCTTTTTCCCGCTCGGCTTCAGTTTTCTGTTCACAGGAAAATTACCGGCTGAGTTGATGCGTCCATTGATTCGGGGTCGCGTCATCACATTGTTACTCGCGGTCTTGTTGACACTGGGTGCGTACGTGACGAACCGGGAAGAGTGGTTATTCGGTCTACCGCTCCTGCTCGTCTTGCACATCATCTTGCACCAACGGGTCAAACGTTTGAATCGTTCAGAGACGCCGATTTTCCTCAATGGTAAACGGGGTGTCGTCATCCTGGGGACGTTCCCTGGATTACCGGCATCAGAAATGGGGCTCGTACCCGGAGAAGCCATCTATAAGGTCAACGGTGATTTTGTTGATTCCGAGACGAGCTTCTATGAAGCGATTCAAAAGCATAAACCGTACTTACGTCTCGAAGTGATGAATCATAATGGAGATGTTCGGTTTGCGCAACGGGCTTTTTATGAACAAGATCATCATGAACTCGGCATCATGTTCGTCAGTGAGCCGGGGAATCGCCGGACGAAAATTCGAACGCTTCAATAATGAGCATCCTCTATCACGTGAGTGGTAGGGGATGTTGTTGTTTCTTGAGTGAACTTTATCTTTTTCAGAGATAATCCGTACTGGGACTTTTTCTTTTTTGGAAAAACGGGTAACTTCCTAGAAGGAGCACTTCATAATCGAATGTTTGTTCGTAAAGTGATACAATAAAGATAGATTTTTTACGGAATGAGGGGGAAGTTAGCGATGGATTTTGAGTTAGTGTCACCATTTGAACCAGGCGGCGATCAGCCGGCTGCCATTAAACAATTGGTCACCGGCGTCAAGAACGGCGAGCGGCATCAAACGTTGCTCGGAGCGACCGGAACCGGTAAGACGTTCACCGTCTCGAACGTCATCAAAGAGATTAAAAAGCCGACGTTAGTCCTGGCGCATAATAAAACACTGGCCGGGCAACTGTACTCAGAGTTCAAAGAATTTTTCCCGAACAACGCGGTCGAGTACTTCGTCAGCTTTTATGATTACTATCAACCGGAAGCGTATGTCCCGTCGACGGACACGTTCATCGAAAAAGACTCGTCCATCAACGATGAGATTGATAAACTCCGTCACTCGGCGACGTCTGCTTTGTTTGAGCGTGATGACGTCTTGATCGTTGCGTCCGTCTCGTGTATCTACGGTCTCGGTAACCCGGAAGAATACAATAATCACGTGTTATCGCTTCGTGTCGGCAACGAGATGGGGCGTAACGAGATGCTCCGTCGTTTGATTGACATTCAATATGAACGAAATGACATCGACTTCCAGCGCGGGCGGTTTCGTGTCCGTGGAGACGTTGTCGAGATTTTCCCGGCGTCACGAGACGAACAATGTGTCCGTGTCGAATTTTTTGGTGACGAAATCGAACGGATTCGCGACATGGATCCGTTGACAGGTGAAATCATCGCCGACCGTGAACATATCTCAATCTTCCCGGCGTCCCACTTCGTGACGGGGGACACACGTCTTCAAAAAGCAATCGCGAACATCGAAGTCGAACTTGAGACGCAACTCGCGAAGATGCGTGAAGACGGGATGTTACTCGAAGCGCAACGTCTTGAGCAACGGACGAACTACGATCTCGAGATGATGCGTGAAATGGGTTACTGCTCAGGAATCGAAAACTATTCCCGTCATTTAAACCTGATGCCGGAAGGATCGACGCCGTATACGCTCATCGATTACTTCCCGAAAGACTTCTTGCTCGTCGCCGATGAGTCGCACGTCACGTTACCGCAAATCCGCGGGATGTATAACGGTGACCAGGCGCGGAAACAAGTCCTCGTCGACCACGGTTTCCGTTTGCCGTCAGCGAAAGATAACCGGCCGCTTCGTTTTGAAGAGTTTGAAGAAAAGGTCAGTCAAGCAATTTATATCTCAGCGACGCCGGGACCTTATGAGCTCGAGCACTCAAAAGAGATGGTCGAACAAATCATTCGTCCGACGGGACTCGTCGATCCGACAATCGAGATTCATCCGATCACGGGGCAAATCGATTACTTGATGGACAACATCCGGGACCGCGTCGCGAAAAATGAACGGGTTCTCGTGACGACATTGACGAAAAAAATGTCGGAAGACTTGACCGATTATTTAAAAGAGAACGGTGTTAAGGTCAACTACATGCACTCGGAAATCAAGACACTCGAACGGATTGAAATCATTCGCGATCTGCGGCTTGGTAAGTATGACGTCCTCGTCGGGATCAACCTGCTTCGTGAAGGACTCGATATTCCGGAAGTGTCGCTCGTGACGATTCTCGATGCAGATAAAGAAGGTTTCTTACGGTCCGAGCGATCATTGATTCAGACGATCGGACGGGCGGCCCGGAACTCGGAAGGGCACGTTGTCCTGTTTGCAGACAAGATTACGGATTCGATGCAACGGGCGATGGATGAGACGGAACGTCGGCGCAACATTCAGCTCGCGTTCAATAAAGAACACGGCATTACGCCGAAAACGATTCAAAAAGATGTTCGCGGTGTCATCAGTACGACGATTGAAAGTGATGATACGGTCGAAAAACTGGAGAAATTCAATAAACTGAAAAAACCGGAGCGCGAAACGCTACTCGAACAGTTGGATCAAGAGATGCGACAAGCAGCGAAAGACATGCAATTCGAGCGCGCAGCAGAGCTTCGAGATCTTATATTAGAATTGAAAGCAGGTGCCTAAGTTGGGAGACAAGAAAAATAAGATTATCATCAAAGGCGCTCGCGTCAATAACCTTCAAAATATCGATGTCGAAATCCCGCGCGATCAGCTCGTCGTCTTGACGGGCTTATCGGGATCCGGGAAGTCATCACTCGCGTTCGATACGATTTATGCGGAAGGGCAACGACGTTATGTCGAAAGCCTCTCCGCTTATGCACGCCAGTTTTTAGGGCAGATGGATAAACCGGATGTCGATGCGATTGAGGGACTTAGTCCGGCAATTTCAATCGATCAAAAGACGACGAGTAAAAACCCCCGCTCGACTGTCGGGACGGTGACGGAGATTTATGATTACCTCCGTCTGCTGTATGCGCGAATCGGCAAACCGATCTGTCCGAACCACGGGATTGAGATCTCGAGTCAAACGATCAGTCAGATGGTCGACCAAGTGATGGAGTTACCTGAGCGGTCACGGTTGCAGATTTTGGCACCGATCGTTTCCGGACGAAAAGGGGCGCATGTCAAAGTCTTTGAAGATTTGAAAAAAGAGGGCTTCGTCCGTGTCCGTGTCAATGGCGATACGATTGATTTAACGGATGACATCGCACTCGAAAAAAATAAGAAACACTCGATTGAAGTCGTCGTCGACCGTGTCGTCGTCCGACCGGACGTCGAATCACGGCTCGCCGACTCACTCGAAACAGCACTCCGCCTCGCGGATGGACGTGTCATCGTCGATACGATGGATGGCAATGAGCTACTTTTCAGTGAGCATCATGCGTGTCCCATTTGTGGTTTCTCAATCGGAGAACTCGAACCACGGATGTTCTCGTTCAATTCGCCATTCGGGGCCTGTGCCTCATGTGACGGACTCGGGACGAAACTTGAAGTCGATGTCGATCTTGTCGTACCGCATGCAGACAAGTCACTCAACGAAGGGGCGATCGTCGCGTGGGAACCAACGAGCTCACAATATTATCCGCAACTGCTCAAAGCAGTCTGTGAGCACTTTAAAATCGACATGGATACGCCGTTCGAACAGTTGTCAGACGAACAACGCGACATCATCTTAAACGGCAGCTCGAAAGAAGAAATTCACTTCCGTTATGAAAATGACTTTGGCATGGTCCGCAACACGGATCTGTTCTTTGAAGGTGTCTTGAATAACTTGCAGCGTCGTTACAAGGAGACGTCGTCGGATTTCATCCGCGAGCAGATGGAAGGATACATGGCGAAAAAAGCATGTCCGACCTGTAAAGGGCATCGTCTGAAACGCGAATCGCTTGCCGTCAAAGTATCCGGTATCCACATCGGAGAAGTGACGAAGATGTCAGTCAAGCAAGCTGTCATTTGGTTCGAAGAGTTGCCGACGAAACTATCGGAAAAAGATCAAACGATTTCACGGATGATTGTCCGCGAGATTCATGAACGGTCGTCGTTCTTAGAAAACGTCGGTCTCGATTATTTGACGATTTCCCGTGCTGCCGGCACATTGTCCGGTGGCGAAGCGCAACGGATTCGTCTCGCGACACAAATCGGCTCCCGTCTGACAGGTGTCCTCTATGTCCTTGATGAACCGTCAATCGGCTTACACCAACGTGATAACGACCGATTGATCAGTACGCTGAAAACGATGCGCGATCTCGGAAATACGTTGATCGTCGTCGAACATGATGAAGACACGATGATGGCAGCGGATTACCTGATTGATATCGGACCCGGTGCCGGTGATCACGGTGGCTTCGTCACAGCGGCCGGTCGACCGGAAGAATTGATGAACGACGCGAATTCACTGACCGGACAATATTTGTCGGGGAAGAAGTTCATTCCTGTGCCGACTGAACGGAAACAACCGGACGGACGGGCGTTACGGATTAAAAAAGCGTCAGAAAATAACTTGAAAAATGTCGACGTCGATATCCCGCTCGGCTTGTTCGTTGCCGTGACCGGAGTATCAGGTTCCGGGAAGTCGACATTGATTAATGAAATTCTCTACAAGACGATTGCACATGAGATGAACCGGGCAAAAGAAAAGCCGGGAGCGCATAAAGGCATCACAGGACTCGACCAAATCGATAAAGTCATCGACATCGACCAATCTCCGATCGGTCGGACACCACGTTCGAACCCGGCGACGTATACCGGTGTCTTTGACGACATTCGTGATGTTTTCGCTTCGACGAACGAAGCGAAGTTACGCGGCTATAAAAAAGGACGCTTCAGTTTCAACATCAAAGGTGGCCGGTGTGAAGCGTGTCGCGGAGACGGGATCATTAAAATCGAGATGCATTTCTTGCCGGACGTCTACGTTCCGTGTGAAGTCTGTCACGGGAAACGGTATAACCGCGAGACGCTCGAAGTAAAATATAAAGGTAAAACGATTTCGGACGTTCTTGAGATGACAGTTGAAGAGGGACTCGAGTTCTTCGAAAAAATTCCGAAAATCAGCCGGAAGCTGCAAACGATTGCTGACGTCGGATTGACGTACATGCGTCTCGGACAGCCGGCGACGGAACTGTCAGGCGGTGAAGCACAACGCGTGAAGCTTGCTTCGGAACTGCATAAGCGGTCGACCGGGAAAACGATTTACATTCTCGACGAACCGACGACGGGACTGCATGTCCATGACATCGCCCGCCTGTTGAAAGTCTTGCAACGCCTCGTCGACAACGGCGATACGGTCCTCGTCATCGAGCATAACCTCGACGTCATTAAGACGGCGGATTACTTGATTGATCTTGGTCCGGAAGGTGGCGATGGTGGAGGTATGATCGTTGCAACCGGAACACCGGAAGACATCGTGCAAGTCAAGGAATCGTATACAGGACATTACTTGGCACCTGTTTTGGAACGGGACGCAGCCCGAATCGAATCATGAAACTTTTTTGATGGAGGATTCGTAAAAGGGAAGTAAGGGAAGTAGAACGAAAGAGTGAATAAGTTTTCCTGCGTCATAGCGTGTTCAGAAAATAGGAGGGGAATGTTCATGAAACAAGATATGCGTCAGTTGATACTTGAACAGGTAAAAGAAGGAAAGTTGACGATCGATGAGGCACTCGATAAGCTCGAACGCCTTGAAGCACTCGATCAACAACAATCGACGACAGCAAGTAATCATAAGTATGTCGATGAACCGGAACAGTACGACCGCGTCGATCATTACACGGTTGATTCACTGACGTCGAAAGTGATGTCTGCTTTTGATGGTCTCGTCAACCGGATTAAAGAGAGTGATCTCTCATTAAATCAGACGTCCGGTCCGAACGTCACGTACGTCAAACAATTCCCATTCAGTGGAGAGACGATTCATTTGGATTTATTTAATGCCAATGCCGTTGTCGAACCAAGTGATTTAGAGGAGTGTGAGTTGACGGTGACGGGGCGTCCGCTTCGCCAAGTCAATGAGGAGCAAGCGCTCGAACAACTTCAAGCGTCGCTTCAACATTCCGTCTCCGCTAACACGCTATCGATTCGCTTGAAAGATAAACGCGTCCGGGCGACGATCCACTTAAAAGTTCCGCGTCGTCACTACGAGGCGTTCGTGTTACAGACGTTGAATGGTGAGATTACGTTGTCGTCGCTTGACGCGACGAGCGTTCAACTGATGACAGCGAACGGACGGATCCATGTCCGCGATCTTTACAGTGAGGATTTGAAAGCTTCGACGGCGAACGGTTCGATTGAAGTCGAAGAGTCAGAAGTCAAAATGTTAAAAGCGAAGACGGCGAATGGTCAAATCATCGCGAACGGGGTTTTTGAACGTTCTGAGCTGAAAACCGCGAACGGCAATGTCCGTTGTGAACTCAAGACAGCCCATGACGCGAAGATTCAAGCGTCGTCACTCGCGGGAAGCATCGCTTTGATGTTGCCGCATGGTGCTGAAGTATATGGTGAGCTGGAAACAAACTTTGGTGGGTTGAATTGTAACCTCGATGAGATGGAAGTGATTCGCGACCAAAAAGATGTCGTGAACCGTAAACTGCATTTCGTCTCCGGTCGTGACCGGACGCCGAAGATTGAAGTCGAAGCCGATACGAAAACGGGAACGATTTCCGTGACGCACGGTGTTCACTTAAGTCCGCAAGCGTTCTAATCAAAAATCCCGCCTGCTTCCTGAAACCGGAGCCGGCGGGATTTTTTAATCGCTTCCTGATGCAAATGTATGATTAAGCATCGTAATCAAAAAATAATGTGTGACTACAGTCAAAAAGGAGGGGATGCCATCTAAATGATGCGCATCCCCTTCTTTTTGATTAGTAGTTATAGTCTTCATCCATCATTGGTTCGTCCCAGTTCATATTGTCGAAGTTGTTCATGTCGTACCCGAATGAAATGAATGTGATGACACCGACGATAGCGAGGATGATTGCGGCAATAATTAAGCCGATTCCCATCCAACTTTTGGTGCGCGCCCGGTTCCAATAAAAGACGATTGCGAGAATGAGTGAAATAAATGGACCACTTAGCACGATTCCGACCAGTGAGATGATGAAAAATAAGAGCGATGTCTGATTTTGATCACGCGAATAGGACTTCCACATATCGATTAACGAGATGATGATGTAGACGAGTCCGAGGATTGCAAGGATCCCGCATAAAATCATAATGATAATCATTCCGATACCACTACCTGACATATTCATCATTATAAAACCCCTCCTTTGATTTGTTTCTAACTGTATTCAATTCCCAAGATGGTCAGCTTCTAATCGAATTCATTGATTTTAGCAAAAATATGGTACAATACTTCAAGTGAAAGGGGCTGATTGAGCGTGCAAGCAAAAGTGCGAACAGCTGAAATCGTAAAGCAATTCAATTTAAAAATTGTCACCGGAGAAGAAGGACTACATCGTCCGATTTTGACGGCTGATCTCTGTCGACCGGGCCTCGTCCTCGCTGGTTATTATGCGTATTATCCGGCAGAACGTTTGCAAGTCCTCGGGAAAACAGAATTGACGTTTTTCAACAACCTGACGTATGAGGAACAGCTCGAACGAGCAAACGTCCTCTGTACAGATGAAACACCAGGGATTTTAGTGACGCGCGGGTTTGAGGTGCCGGAAGCGATCATCAAAGCAGCTGACGAAACGAACGTACCGCTCTTGACGACGAAGGGACATACGACATCGGTCGAATCTCAAATCACGAACTTCCTCGAAGCGGAACTCGCCCCGACGACAGCGATGCACGGCGTCCTCGTCGATATTTACGGGGTCGGCGTCTTCATCAAAGGGGCAAGTGGTGTCGGTAAATCCGAAACGGCACTCGAACTCGTCAAACGGGGACACCGCCTTGTCGCGGACGACTCCGTTGAAATTCGTCAGACGGGTGACGGCATCTTAGTCGGGACAGCGCCGAAATTGATTCAGCATCTCCTTGAGATTCGCGGAATCGGCATCATCGACGTCATGACGTTGTTCGGTGCAGGTGCCGTACGGTCGCATAAAAAAATCAGCCTCGTCTGTAATCTGGAAATTTGGGATCAAACGAAAGTCTATGACCGCGTCGGTCTTGATCAAGAGACGTTACAAATCATCGATACGGAAATTCCGTTTTTGACGATTCCGGTTCGTCCCGGGCGTAACCTTGCCGTCATCATCGAAGTCGCGGCGATGAACTATCGTCTGAAAAATATGGGCATCAACACAGCAGAAGAATTCGCCGGACGTCTCGCGCAAGCGATCGAAGACGGGAATGGTGGTCTATGATGGGGACACTCGCAACGGTACAACCGACATTCGACCGCGTCGCGATTGAACTCGGTCCGATTCCAATCTATTGGTATGGTGTCGTCATCGCCTTGGGCGCAATCGTCGGCTTGATGATCGCGATCTTCGAATCGAAGCGAATCGGTTTCAACGAAGAATACGCGGTCGATGTCGTCATCTGGTCGATTCCGATCAGCATCATCTGTGCCCGGATTTACTATGTGGCTTTCGAGTGGCAGTATTACGGTCAACATCTCGATCAAATCATCAACATCCGCCAAGGCGGAATCGCGATTCACGGTGCCATCATCGGGGCGATTTTGACAGTCATCCTGTATACGCGAAAGAAAAACATTTCGTTTTGGCAAATCGCCGATATCCTGGCACCGTCACTCCTGTTTGGTCAAGCGGTCGGACGTTGGGGTAACTTCTTCAACCAAGAAGCGCACGGGGGAGAGACGACATGGTCGTTCCTGCAAGATACGTTGCACTTGCCGAACTGGATCGTCAATCAGATGTACATCGACGGCGTCTATTACGTGCCGACGTTCCTCTATGAGAGCATTTGGAACATCATCGGCGTCATCTTGTTGATCGTCTGGCGGATGAAGTTCAATCCGCGTCGCGGCTACGTCTTCCTCGGTTATCTCGTCTGGTACTCGATTGGACGTTACTATATTGAAGGGCTCCGGACGGATAGTCTGTTGATGGGGGACGGACTGCGGACGGCACAAATCGTCTCGATTTGTTTAATCGTCTTCGGACTCGTCATGATGGTCATCCGGAAAAATGCTGTCCGCTACTTGGATGGAACGACACGGGAGGCGAAGTGAAACGATGATTAATACGATTCTATTTGATTTAGACGGTACGTTGATTGATACGAACCCGTTGATTCTAAAAAGTTTTGAACATACGCTCAGTTACTACTATCCGGAACGGACGTTTACGGAGGCAGAATTGCTTCCGTTCATCGGTCCGACACTGGAAAAATCATTTTCGGAGCTCAACGCCAAGCAGTGGAAAGAAATGGTCGCCTTTTACCGCAGCTATAACATCGCGATGCATGACGCACTCGTCCTTGAATATCCGGGTGTCCTCGACGGTTTACGCCGCTTGAAGGAACAGGGCTACAAGATGGCGATCGTGACGTCAAAAAGTCGTCGCGTCGCCTTAAAAGGGATTGAGCTGTTCGGACTGACGTCACTGTTTGAGACGATCATCGCAGCAGACGATGTGACGGAAGAAAAACCAGCCGTCGAACCATTTGAAAAAGCGATGGCACTCCTCGGTTCGACAACAGACGAGACAATCATGGTCGGGGATAACGACACGGATATCAACGGCGGGAAAAATGCCGGGTTGAAAACCGTTGCGGTCGGCTGGGCAATTAAAGGTCGTTCGTATCTCGAAGCATTAGAGCCAAGCGTCATCATCGACTCGATGGAACACTTGAGTGACTGGATCGAGGCGCAAAATGGCACGGCGGACTGATCGCTATCACGTCGGGGCGACGAATCCGTTATGGCACATGTACCGGACGGTTTCGTTCTTCAAGGTCATGTGGTGTTTCCTCATCATTACAATCGGGCGCTTTTCGCCGTCGCTCCGCTTTAAGAATGGCTTGTACCGGACGTGTCTCCGGATGAAGATCGGCGACCGGACGGCGCTTGCCTTGATGGTGATGCCGGACACGATGTTCCCGGAACGAATCTCGATTGGCTCGAATACGATCATCGGCTTCAACACGACGATTCTCTGTCATGAGTATTTGACGACCGAGTATCGGGTCGGTAACGTGACGATCGGTAGTGACGTCTTAATCGGCGCGAACGTGACGATTTTACCAGGGGTGACGATCGGGGACGGTGCTGTCATCGGTGCCGGTTCCGTCGTTCACCGGGACATCTTACCGAACGAACGCGTCTCGAGTCAGCCGCTTCGCCGGCATGAAATGTGACGAAACTGTGAGAAGGAGGTCGATCCGCAATGAATTATATTCGCTTCACCTATAAGACAGGAAAGTATTTCGGAAGATTATTCGCAGAACGTCCACAAGGTCTCGTCGTTGAAGTCCTCGCCGTCGAGAAACATCCGACGCAAGGTGATCTGCATCAACCGAACCAAGTTGACGTACCGCTCTTCCATATCCGTACCGCCTTACATCAACACGAAAAAATCACGGTTTCTCCAAGCGTCGTCTATGCATATGACGGAGAGATTCCAGCGTATTCCGACAGCTTACGCCAAGCATTCGAAAAAGATGTTGAGCGTCTGCAAAACAAGAATCCGCAAGAAGATGCTTTTGTACGAAAATGCTTAGAGAACTACAAGGAACTCGAAACCATTTATGCGAAACGCTGGGCGTAAACCCCGGCGTTTTTTTCTGTTGCAACGCTATCCGAGATAGGTTATTCTTGTCTCTGCAACTACGAAACTAGATTTATATTATGGGGGCTTGAATCACTATGGAATTAACGGAATACAAAGCAGACCCCTTTGCGATTACAACGCGCCAAGCGGAACTTTTTTATTTTCGCGGACGGAAGGCGCATCGGGAAGGGAGACTCGAAGAGGCGGTCTATCATCTTGACGAAGCGACGACGCTTCAACCAGAAGATGTCCGTTACCTACTACGTTACGCACGTGTCCTGTTCGAAACGGGAGAAATCAATCATGCGAACGATGTATTGAAACGTGTCCGTGCACTCGATGAGTCAAATACCGAATCACTCTTTTATTTAGCGAACAACTATGCGCACGTTTCTTTATATGAAGAAGCAAAAGAATATGCGCTCGAATATTTAAAACATGCGCCGGCAGGCAAACACGCAGAGGCATCGGCCGCACTCGTGGAATTGATTGATCTTGAGCAAGAGCTTGAGGATGACGATGAAGATGAGTTGATTCGTCTCCATGCACAAGCCCAGCGCCAAATCGATAAAGGGATGTTGTTTGCAGCACAGGACACACTCGAGTCCTTGATCGCGACGTACCCGACATTTTGGCCAGCCTACAATAACTTGGCAATCGTCGAATTTTATCTCGGTGAAAATGACCGGGCTTTCCATTCGCTTGAACGCGTCTTAGAAGGAAATCCGGGAAATCTCCACGCGCTTTGTAATACGCTCGTTCTCTTACATGAGATGGGGCAGGATGAAGAAGCGCACCGTCTGTCACGGAAGCTCGAACACGTTCGTTCCGTCAATCTTGAAACACGTTATAAAGTCGCATCGACTCTTGCGATCATCGGTCGTCATGACTTAGCGTACGAAGAATTGAAATTGCTCGAACGCCGTGGCTACCGAGGCGACCCACTATTCGGTCACTGGTTATCGATTTCTGCATTCAAAACGGGACATATCGAAGAAGCCGCAGCCTTCTTACAATCAAAAGAAGCCGCGAGCTTACGGGAAGAACAAGAGGCATACGACATTCGTCATAACCTTCAGTTTCGTTCAGCCTTGATTCAAGCGTTGAAAACGGAAGATGATGTCTCACGCATTTTCACGGCTTTGTTACTCGGGAAACTAAATGACGAGGAAGCACGGTTGGCCCTTTCGATGATGCCGGAAGTAACGGATCACGAAGATGTCCTGCAGCTGACAGAACAAATTTTGCATGAGATGAATGGACGGAGCGATATCGTCGATGAACGGATTCATCGTGCCTTACAGACGATTCGTCTCGCAGAACATTACGTATCTGACGAAGAGCGGATGAGCCTCGAAGGCGATTTTTATGAACGGTTTGCCCGACTCGTCCTCAGTGGCGAAACGTTCGACTCGGTTGAAGGTTCAGCCGCTGCGTTAATCCATCTGTTTCATGAATTGCGTGAAGGAATGTTGATTGAAGAGTGTGCCGAACTGGTCGATGTCTCCTTTGACGAGGTGGCGATGACGATTCGTGCCTACAAACAACACCTGACACCTGCTCGGGCAAAATGTTAGACGTTTGCCATATTCTCACCTATACTCAAATTACAATGAAACTTAAGATGGGGTGGAAACATGACAGAAACTGCTGAAAAAATTTATGATGTCATCATCATCGGCGCAGGTCCTGCCGGAATGACGGCAGCACTTTACGCATCACGCGCAAACCTTTCAACATTGATGATCGAACGCGGTATTCCAGGCGGTCAAATGGCCAACACGGAAGATATCGAGAACTATCCGGGATACGACAGCATCCTCGGACCGGACCTTTCACAAAAAATGTTCGATCACTCGAAAGCATTCGGCGCAGAATACGCGTACGGTGACGTCCGTAGCATCGAGGATGGACGTGCTTTTAAAACGGTCCATGCACACAACAAAGATTATCATGCGCGTGCGATCATCATCGCATCGGGCGCACAATATAAGAAAATCGGTGTACCGGGCGAAGAAGAGCTCGGCGGTCGTGGTGTCTCGTATTGTGCCGTTTGTGACGGAGCTTTCTTTAAAGAAAAAGAATTGTTCGTCATCGGTGGTGGGGATTCAGCGGTCGAGGAAGGTGTCTACTTGACACGTTTCGCGAAAAAAGTCACAATCGTCCACCGTCGTGAAGAATTACGTGCACAAAAAATTCTTCAAAAACGTGCGTTCGATAACCCGAAAATCGATTTCATCTGGAACCATACCGTCAAACAAATCAACGAACAAGACGGTAAAGTCGGTTCAATCGATTTAATCAATACGAAAACGGCAGATGTGACGACACATCCAATTGATGGTGTCTTCATCTACATCGGAATGAACCCGATCACAGGTTACGTCCAAGATCTTGGTATCTTGAACGATCAAGGATATGTTGTGACGAACGAAGGCATGGAGTCAAACATCAAAGGAATCTTCGCAGCTGGAGACGTCCGTGAGAAAACGCTCCGTCAAGTCGTTACGGCAACGAATGATGGTTCGATTGCTGCTCAAAATGCACAGCATTATATCGAAGCGTTACTCGAGGAATTACAGGAATCATCACAGGTGTAAGACAGGAACCAGCTTTGTTGGAGGGGACTTCAATGAGGCTGGCTCTTTTTTTATGCTATACTGAATTTGGAATAAAAAATACACGCGGAACTGTTGTCTGGAGGGCGAAAAGATGGAAGAGAATCAACCGCAATTGGTCATCATCACGGGAATGAGTGGAGCTGGAAAGAGTGTCGCCATGAATAGCTTTGAGGACTTAGGCTACTTCTGTGTCGACAATCTCCCACCGACGTTACTGCCGCAATTGATTGAAGTGATTGGGCAAGTCCGTCCGAAAATTGCCGTCGCCATCGATACACGTGCTCGTGATTTTATTGATAGTTTCTTTGTCGTTTACGAAGATTTGAAAAAAACGAACCTGCAGATTCGGATGTTGTACTTAGACGCACGCAATGACGTCCTCGTGCGCCGCTATAAAGAGTCGCGGCGTTCGCATCCACTGGCGCCGACTGCGTCACCACTGATCGGTATCGAGCGAGAGCGGACGTTGCTCGAAGGATTCCGTGACAAGGCACAGATGCTGATTGATACGAGTGACATCAAACCGCTTGCACTGAAAGAACGCTTGCTCAAAGAATTTACGGAAGGGGAACGGATTCCCTTTACCGTCAATGTGATGTCATTTGGTTTCAAGCACGGACTGCCGCTCGATGCCGATCTCGTCTTTGACCTTCGTTTTCTGCCGAATCCGTTTTACATTCCGGAGTTACGTCCGAAAACGGGACTCGATCTCGAAGTATCGTCATACGTCATGAAATGGCCGGAAGCGAAATTGTTCTATAAAAAGCTCGTCGACTTGCTCGAGTTCCTGATTCCCCAGTACGAACGGGAAGGAAAATCGCAACTCGTCGTCGCCCTTGGCTGTACAGGTGGTAAACACCGCTCGATTACGTTTGCGGAAGCAATCAGTAAAGAATTTGAAAACCAGTATCACGTCGTCACGAATCACCGGGATTATGTTCACGCGAAGGAGGAAAAGTAATGAAATGGGAACGGAAAGTCGTCGCGATTGGCGGTGGAACGGGCTTGTCGACTCTTTTGCGTGGACTGAAGCATTATCCGCTCGACATCACGGCCATCGTCACGGTCGCAGATGACGGGGGGAGCTCGGGGCGCTTACGGACAGAGTTCAACATGTTGCCGCCGGGTGACATTCGAAACGTCATCGTCTCGCTATCGAAGTCCGAGACATTGATGGACCGGATCATGCAGTACCGTTTTGAAACGGGAGAAGGACTTCACGGTCACTCGCTCGGAAACTTGATGCTGACGGCTGCGACGCAGCTCTGCAACGGCTCGTTCGTCGAGGCGATTGGCGTCATGGGACAACTGTTGAATGCGGAAGGGAAAGTCTATCCGGCGACGGAGCGGACGATTACGTTATGTGCCGAGTTCGAAGACGGGACGATTGTCAAAGGCGAGTCGTTGATTCCGAAAGTCGGAAAGGTCATCGAGCGGATTTATTTGGAAGAAGAAGATGTCCGTCCGGTACCGGAGGCGATTCAAGCAATCCTTGAGGCCGATGTCATCGTCCTCGGACCAGGGAGTCTCTACACGAGTATCATCCCGAACGTCTTGATTGATGAAATCCGGGAAGCGATTAAACAATCGCTTGCACCTGTCGTCTATATTTGTAATGTCATGACGCAACCGGGTGAGACGACGGCCTTCACGGCAAATGATCACTTGACTGCGCTCGAACGTTTTCTTGGTCAAGGTGTCGTCGATACAATCATCGTCAATAACGAATCAATCGATGCAAGCTATTTGCGAAAATACCAAAAAGATCATGCCGATATCGTCACTTACGATGATGAACGTTTCGTCGAGGCGGGAATTGAAGTGCTCGCGGACGATATCGTCGACTATAACCATCATTTCATCCGTCATGACGCGGACGCGGTCGCGAGCCTCGTCATGCGGAAAGTATTATCGATTCGACGGGTGCGTCAACTCGAAGGGAAGGAGGAATTGACGTGAGTTTTGCTTCAGAAGTTAAAAAAGAATTAACACAGATTGCCATCACGGATCACGAGATGAAGGCGGAATTAGCGGCGCTCGCACGGATGAACGGTGCGATTTCGTTCGGACTCGGTCGCGGATTGACACTTGATATTTCGACTGAAAATGCGTCGATCGCGCGACGGATTTATTCATTATTAAAACGGGCATACGGGGTCCATCTGGATCTACTCGTCCGAAAGAAAATGCGCCTCAAAAAAAATAACGTCTACATCGTTCGCGTGAAGCAACAAGCCGATAAGATTCTGCAGGATTTAGGCATCCTCGGCGAAGGATTCACGATGATTCGTTCAATCAGCGATACGATTTTAAAAGATGAACGGCGGGCACGTGCCTATTTACGGGGGGCGTTCTTAGCCGGAGGGTCACTGAACAATCCGGCGACGTCGTCGTACCATTTAGAAATCTTCAGTCTCTATGAGGATCACAATGCGGCGCTTCGGAGTTTGACGAACCAATTCGATTTGAATGCAAAAGCAATCGAGCGTAAGAAAGGGCACATCCTCTACATCAAGGAGAGTGAAAAAATCTCTGATTTTCTCAAGGTAGTCGGAGCGACCCATTCGATGCTTCGTTTTGAAGATGTCCGGATTTTAAAAGATATGCGGAATTCGGTCAATCGTCTCGTCAACTGTGAGACAGCGAACCTCAACAAAACGGTCGGGGCAGCGCTCCGCCAAGTGGAGAACATCAAATTTCTCGAACGGACGGTCGGACTCGATGTCTTACCGGACAAGTTACGGGAAATCGCGATTTTACGCGTGACGCATCAAGACGTGACGCTGCAAGAGCTCGGCGAGATGGTCGAGAGCGGCTCCATCTCAAAATCAGGGATCAATCATCGATTGCGGAAAATTGATCAAATCGCGGATAAACTCCGGAATGGTGAGTCGTTGACAGGTGCGCTCTAAAGGGGAAACTTGCGAGATGAACCATAGTCTACTATAATATATAGTCGATGCAACTAAATGTTCGAATTAAGGAGTTTTTGAAATGGCTAACGAAAAAAAACGTATTTCGCTGACAGTCGATGCGAAATTTGATGAAGTCTTGACGAAAAAAGCAAAATCAATCGGTGTACCGAAAAGTACACTCGTGACATTCGCAACATCACTCTTCCTTAAGCAATTGCAAGCAGAAGAAGAGCTTTCACCACATGCGAACGGGATTTACACATTGATTCGTGAAAACCACGACATCGTGTCTGATATTACAGATCTCATCGACTAACACAAACGATCCTTTTCAGGTTCGGGACGAACTTTCATGATTCAATGAAGTTCATGCCCGGCGTGAAGAGGATTTTTTTTGAAGACAACAAAAAAACGACCGCTGATGTAAAAACATCAACGGTCGGTCGGGTTAACAGATTAAGCACGTTCCATGACGCGGTCGATGAGACCGTAGTCAGCTGCTGCTTGAGCAGACATGAAGTTATCGCGCTCTGTATCGCGTTCGATGACTTCAAGGGGTTGTCCTGTGTTTTCTGCCATGATTTTGTTTAAGTGTTCACGCATTTTGATGATACGTTCTGCATGAATTTTAATGTCTGACGCTTGTCCTTGTGTGCCGCCGAGCGGTTGGTGAATCATGATCTCAGCGTTTGGAAGGGCAAAACGTTTTCCTTTTGCGCCTGCTTGTAAGAGGAACGCACCCATTGAAGCGGCCATTCCGATACAAATTGTTGAAACTTGTGGTTTGATGAAGTTCATCGTATCGTAAATCGCCATACCCGCCGTAATTGATCCACCCGGGCTGTTGATGTAAAGCGAGATTTCTTTATCTGGATCCTCTGCTGCTAAGAAGAGCAACTGGGCAACGACTGAGTTGGCGACGTTATCGTCAATCGCGCTCCCGAGAAGAATGATACGATCCTTGAGCAAACGTGAATAGATATCGTAAGCACGTTCCCCGCGGTTGGTTTGTTCGATGACTGTTGGAATTAACATAGTCTTTGCCTCCTTATGATGGTATGTAGCTCATATTCGACTTATTCCTATCATAATCCTTTGGTCAATATTGGTCAAAAGATACGATGCGACTTTTATGTATTTTTCCTGAATGGCATTGAATTAAACATATCAATATAGAAAAAAGGCAATACCGCGAACGGCATTGCCTGTAGATTCAAAGATGGTACACCCGGAGAGATTTGAACTCCCGACACCTGGTACCGGAAACCAGTGCTCTATCCCCTGAGCTACGGGTGCATGTTTTTTACTGAACAATTAATAGTATACCGACATTTTTTCAGGAAAGCAATACTCGATTGATAAATTCAACATTTTTTTCGGGCGAAAGATGCTTAAGGAGGACTTTCTAGACGGTCGGAAGATTTTTTTCCTCTATACTATATAGAAGAGTTAAAGATGCAATGGAATGAAGGGAGAACCGACGATGGAACAGCGCCAGGAACAGACGCAACGAATGACGTTATCGACGTCCCAATTGTTTCAGTTGACGATTCTTGAAGAATCATTTGCTGAACTCGAAGAACATGTATACCGAATCATACGCCGGACAAGCGCTTATCGGAATAATCTCAGTAAAACAATCGACATTGATTTTGGCCGCGTCGCAGACCGTGTCGCTTCATTTGAAGCGACGCTTCTTCAGCAAATACGTTTAGAATCGGTCAGACAGGAAATAGGATATATGGCGGAACAACTCATGACGTACTTAGATACGGATGGATTATTGCGGACGACGGATGCGCAACTGGCAACATTGTTAGAGGCGGACGTCAGTCTCGTAAAACAAGCACGACACGTTTTACAACGGTGTGAACCGACGGGAATTGCGGCACGTTCCGCGCATGAATGCCGGTTGTTGCACGCGCTCGAACTAGATGACGCGTTATTGATTGATGTCGCGACGGATTTGAATGAAGGAATTGCTGTCAAACAAGTACTTCAAGACATCGATGATGCAACAGACCGGATACGGATCAAAGCGGCGCTCGATCGGTTACCAAAAGCACCGGTCCTTCCGGAGACGACCGTTCTGACGATTCCGGAAGCAGACATCGAATTCCGTGACGGCGAGTTGACGATCAACTGGTCTGATCTCGAAATCGACCGGAGCTGGGCGGACCTCGAGGAAGCAAGACCGTTCTTGAGTGCATATGAACGGAGACGGACGACGCTTCGGGCGATTCTAGACGTCATCATCGAGCGACAGGTCAATTGGTTTAAAGGAAAGCTCGAGCTCGCGCCACTGACGAAAAAAGAAGTGGCGGAAGTGACGGGGCATCATCCGTCGACGGTTGGACGGGCGATTGCGAACAAAACGGTCAAGACGATTCAGGGCACGATGTTACTCGAAGATTTTTTCGTCTCACGGACGACGACCGGGACGTCGAGTTTCTTAGTTAAGGTCCGGATCGCTCAACTGCTCGAAGCCGCACCTGTTCCGATGAGTGATCAACAATTGACGGACCGTCTCGCAGCGGAGGAGATTACGGTCGCGAGACGAACGGTCGCGAAATATCGGGCAGCCCTTGGTTTGACCCAAGCGGACTTCGAGAGACGAGAGGAAAATCCATGATGCAATCAAAAGAAAACATGCACTTAACACTCTATTCACGTCCGGGTTGTACACTATGTGAGGAAGCCGCCATCTTGCTCGATTTTGTATTAGATGAATTTCCCGAATGGACATTCGAAGAAATCAACATTGACAACGATGCGGCGCTCAGTCTGAAGTACCTCTACGAAATACCGGTTCTCGCACATCAAAACGAAATCTTAAGTCATGGAAAATTTGAGACAGAGGTGGTAAGAAATCGTTTACTTGAAAAAAGATGACGGTCGAGACTTGAAACAAAACCAAGGTACTGTTATGATAGCAATGTACCAAGTGGGACAAGATATGACACGCGGGACGTAAAGTGTCCAGCAATTTGAGAGGAGCGGGAGTTACATGATTCGGCAGTTAGTACAGATCCAAAAGCGAATCGTGCCTGATCTGATTGAAGAAATGCAGACACGTTACGACATTCTTCATTATGTACGCCTGATGCAACCGATCGGACGACGAACACTTGCGACGAGCCTTGGCTTGACGGAACGCGTTCTACGTCGGGAAGTCGACTTCTTAAAAGAACAAGACTTACTGGAAGTTGCGACGCAAGGCATGTCCTTGACGGATGAAGGGCGGACGGTATTACGAAGCATGCACAGTGTGATGGCGGAACTCGCCGGGATCTCCGATATGGCGAAAGCCTTAAAAGAGAAGCTTGGTGTAAAAGACGTCGTCATCGTACCGGGTGATTCGGATCAAACCTTCTGGGTGCAACGCGATATGGGACGGGCGACAGTTGCCCGCTTAAAACGTGAACTTTCAAAAGACCACAATACGATTGCAGTTACAGGTGGAACGACGATGGCTTCGGTCGCGGCGATGATGTCGCCCGATAAGGAAAATCGTCCGATGACGTTTGTACCCGCACGAGGCGGTCTTGGCGAAACGCTTGAACTTCAAGCGAATACGGTCTGCTCACGCATGGCTTCACGTGCCCAAAGCGACTATCATCTGCTTCACATTCCAGACATGGTCAGCACCGAGACATTCGTCAAGATGGTCGAGGAGCCGAGCATTAAAAATGTCTTACAGATGATTAAAGATGCTTCAATCGTGGTACATGGAATTGGTGAGGCAAAAACGATGGCAAAACGTCGTCGTGCTTCGACAGCTCTTTTGGAACAGCTCGAAGACGAGCAAGCCGTC
Source organism: Exiguobacterium sp. H66 (assembly GCF_018618705.1). Classification (NCBI taxonomy): domain Bacteria; kingdom Bacillati; phylum Bacillota; class Bacilli; order Caryophanales; genus Exiguobacterium; species Exiguobacterium sp. H66. The sequence continues at coordinate 287,368 of NZ_JACSMQ010000002.1, read as the reverse complement.
GCAGAAGCATTCGGATATTATTTTGATCGGGACGGAAACATCGTCCACCGTGTCAAAACGGTCGGACTACAACTCGACGACTTGAAAAAAGTCGAACACGTCGTGGTTGTCGCCGGTGGTCATTCGAAAGCAGAAGCGATCAATGCCTACGTCAAACAGTCTCCAAACATCATCCTCATCACGGATGAAGGAGCCGCAACAACGATTTTGAAAGGGTAGCCCCCTTTTGAATAATAGATAACTCGCTTTACACTAAAAGGAGGAAAATTATCATGGCAGTAGTAAAAGTTGGTATTAACGGATTTGGACGTATCGGGCGTTTGGCACTTCGTCAAATTCTTCAATTTGAAGGAATCGAAGTAGTCGCAATCAACGACCTCACAGACACTAAAATGCTTGCACACCTTTTAAAATATGATACGACTCAAGGTCGTTTCGACGGAGAAGTTGAAGTACACGACGGATACTTCCTCGTAAACGGTAAAGAAATCAAAACACTTGCTAACCGCAACCCAGAAGAACTTCCATGGGGCGAGCTCGGTGTTGACATCGTTCTCGAATGTACTGGTTTCTTCACAGACAAAGAAAAAGCTGAACTTCACTTGAAAGCTGGAGCTAAAAAAGTTGTTATCTCAGCACCTGCTACTGGCGACATGAAAACTGTCGTTTACAACACGAACCACGAAATTCTTGACGGAACTGAAACAGTTATCTCTGGTGCTTCATGTACTACGAACTGTCTCGCTCCAATGGCGAAAGTTCTTCAAGATCAGTACGGAATCGTTGAAGGTCTTATGACAACTATCCACGCTTACACTGGCGACCAAAACACACTCGACGCTCCACACCCTAAAGGTGACTTCCGTCGTGCACGTGCAGCAGCTGCTAACATCGTTCCTAACTCAACTGGTGCTGCTAAAGCAATCGGCCTCGTTCTTCCAGAACTTCAAGGTAAACTTGACGGATCTGCACAACGTGTACCAGTCGCTACAGGTTCACTCACTGAGCTCACAACAGTTCTTGAGAAAAAAGTTACAGTTGAAGAAGTTAACGCAGCTATGAAAGCAGCAGCGAACGAGTCTTACGGTTACACTGAAGACGAAATCGTTTCTTCTGACATCGTTGGTATCTCTTACGGATCACTCTTCGATGCAACACAAACTAAAGTTGTTACTGTCGGTGACAAACAACTCGTTAAAACAGTTGCTTGGTATGACAACGAAATGTCTTACACTAGCCAACTCGTTCGTACACTCAAACACTTCGCAGAAATCGCTAAGTAATTCGAGCAATTAAATAGCAATTGAATAAGAGCGGAAACTACCAGTCTCCGCTCTTATTGCGAAAAAAAGTCTGGAGGGGCGTCACAGCCCCTCACTATACGTATGAGACGGAGGACGAATGTATGAATAAGAAATCAATTCGCGACATCGATGTACAAGGTCAACGCGTGTTTACACGTGTCGACTTCAACGTACCACTAGAAGACGGTAAAATTACGGACGACACACGGATTCGTGCGGCACTTCCAACAATCAAACATTTGATGGATGGCGGAGCGAAAGTCATTCTCGCAAGCCACATGGGACGTCCTAAAGGCGAAAAAAATCCTGAGTTCTCACTTGCACCAGTCGTAGCACGCCTCAGCGAATTGCTTGGTAAAGACATCAAGCTCGTTGAAGAAGCGTATGGCCCGGTCGCTGAAGAAGCGGTCAGCAAGCTTGAAGCAGGAGACGTTCTCGTTCTTGAAAACGTTCGTTTCTACCCTGGAGAAACAAAAAATGATGCTGAACTCGCTGAAGGATTTGCGAAACTCGCAGATATCTTCGTCAACGATGCATTCGGTGCAGCTCACCGTGCACATGCTTCTACAGAAGGAATCGCGCACCATGTCGATACTGCTGTAGCAGGATTGTTGATTGAAAAAGAACTTCAAGTTCTCGGGAAAGCGATCTCGAACCCGGATCGTCCGTTCACTGCAATCATCGGGGGATCGAAAGTAGCCGACAAAATCGGTGTCATTGATCACTTGCTTGATATCGTCGATACGTTGATCATTGGTGGGGGATTATCTTATACATTCCTCAAAGCTCAAGGTTATGAAGTCGGAACGTCGCTTCTCGAAGTAGACAAAATCGACCAAGCGAAAGAATTCATGAAAAAAGCAGAAGACAAAGGCGTCAAGTTCTTAATGCCGGTCGACTGTGTCATCACGAAGGAATTCGGCGAAGAAACATATGTAGGACCACGCGATATCGACAGTATCCCAGCGGATCACATGTCACTTGATATCGGACCAAAAACAGTCGAACTGTATGCGGAAGCAATCAAGAACTCGAAACTCGTCGTCTGGAATGGACCGATGGGCGTATTCGAACTTGATAAATACGCAAACGGAACGAAAGGTGTCGCTCAAGCACTTGCTGATAGCGACGCATACTCAATCATCGGTGGTGGGGATTCTGCTGCAGCAGCTGAGAAATTCGGTCTTGCAGACAAGATGAGCCATATCTCGACTGGTGGCGGAGCGAGCCTCGAGTTCATGGAAGGTAAAGCCCTTCCTGGTGTCGAAGCGCTTAACGACAAGTAATCCAATAGTTCACAAGGGAGTGTTTCTCAATGCGTAAACCAATCATCGCAGGTAACTGGAAGATGAATCTAACTCTGAAGGATGCAGTCGCATTCGCAGAAGAAGTAAAAGGCAAAGTACCAGCTGCATCGACTGTCGATGCTGCTGTCTGTGCACCAGCTGTATTCCTTGCTCATTTAACGGAAGCAGCAGCTGGAACTGATCTTAAAATCGGTGCTCAAAACATGTACGATCAAGAAAGTGGTGCATTCACAGGCGAAATCAGCCCTGTCATGCTAAAAGAGCTTGACGTGACATACGTCATCCTCGGTCACTCTGAACGTCGTGAGTACTTTGGTGAAACAGATGCATTCATCAACAGCAAAGCGAAAAAAGCGTTCGAGCACGGTCTCGTTCCAATCGTTTGTGTAGGTGAAACACTTGAAGAGCGCGAAGGCGGCAAGTTCGAAGACGTCATTCGTGAACAAACGACAAACAGCCTTAAAGGCTTGACTGTCGACCAAGTGAAAAATCTCGTCGTCGCATATGAGCCTGTCTGGGCAATCGGAACAGGTAAATCAGCGACAGAACAAGATGCACAAGATTCTTGTAAATTCGTTCGCGACGTCGTCGCTGCTGAATTCGGTACAGAAGCTGCAGAAGCAGTTCGTATCCAGTACGGTGGCAGCGTCAAGCCGGAAAACGTCAAAGAATATATGGCTCAACCTGACATCGACGGAGCACTCGTTGGTGGAGCAAGTCTTGAGACAGGATCGTTCCTCAAACTGTTGGAGGCGATTTAAATGAAAAAACGTCCAGTCGCACTTATCATCCTTGATGGTTTCGGTATGCGTGATGAAGAATTCGGGAATGCTGTGACAGCAGCAAACAAACCGAACTTCGATCGTTTTTGGAACAAATATCCGCATACGTTGTTGAATGCGAAAGGGGAATACGTCGGTTTGCCTGAAGGTCAGATGGGGAACTCAGAAGTGGGTCACCTCAACATCGGGGCAGGTCGCGTCGTCTACCAATCGCTATCCCGAATCAACAACGCCGTCAAAGATCGCTCGTTCTTCTCGCGTCAAGCGATGAACGATGCGGCAGGTCACGTGAAGAAACATGATTCAGCACTCCATATCTTTGGTTTAGTATCTGACGGTGGAATCCACAGTCACATCAATCACTTGTATGCTGTTCTTGAATTCGCGAAACTTCACGAAATCGAAAAAGTCTACTTGCATGCCTTCACGGACGGCCGCGATTGTGATCCACAATCGGGTGCTGGTTTCCTTCGTGACGCGCAAGCGAAGATGGATGAGTTACAAGTCGGTCAATTCGCAAGTGTCTCTGGACGCTATTATGCAATGGACCGCGACAACCGTTGGGAGCGCGTCAAGAAAGTCTATGACGTCATCACATACGGTGAAGGCCCGACAACAAAAGACCCAATCGGCATGGTAGAAGAATCATATACGAAGGACGTTACGGACGAGTTCATCGAACCAACCGTCGTCGTGCAGGAAGACGGTACGCCAGTCGCACCGATCCACGACAACGATGCAATCATGTTCTTTAACTACCGCCCTGACCGTGCGATTCAACTGGCGAAGGTCTACAAAGAAAAAGCTGGCTTCACAGGATTCGAACTTCCGGACAATGCACCGAAGAACCTGCTGCTCGTCTCCATGACGAAGTACTCGGATGCGATTGATACGGATATCGTCTTCCCGCCAGAAGATATCAAAAACACGCTTGGAGAAACGCTCTCGAAGCAAGGCTTAAAACAATTACGGATCGCGGAAACTGAAAAGTATCCACACGTCACATTCTTCTTCAACGGACAACGTGAAGAACCGTATGAAGGCGAAGATCGCATCTTAATCCCGTCGCCGAAAGTCGCAACATACGACTTACAACCAGAGATGAGCATTTATGAAGTAACGGATGCGCTTGTTGAAGCAATCGATTCCGACAAACATGATGCCATCATCCTGAACTTCGCGAACCCGGACATGGTCGGTCACTCGGGCATGCTCGAACCGACAATCAAGGCAATCGAAGCAGTTGATGAATGTCTCGGTAAAGTCGTTGACTTGATCATCAGCAAAGGTGGCGCAGCAATCGTGACTGCTGACCACGGAAATGCCGATAAAGTGCTCAATAAAGATGGCAGCAAGATGACGGCCCATACGACAGAACCGGTACCATGTATCGTGACAGTCGAAGACGTCGAGCTTCTCGAGCCACTTACAGGCGCATTAGCGGATTTAGCACCAACATTACTTGATCTACTTGGCGCAGATCAGCCGTCAGAAATGACGGGTAAATCCATCGTATTAAAGAAATAATCCCGTCGATGGAATAAACGTCTAACAAAGCAACACACACTATTTTTTCAACTAAAAGGAGCGAATTTAAATGTCAATGATTACAGAGATTTATGCACGCGAGATTCTTGACTCACGCGGTAACCCAACAGTAGAAGTAGAAGTATATACAGAAGACGGCGGCTTTGGTCGCGCACTCGTCCCATCAGGCGCATCAACTGGTGAGCACGAAGCAGTAGAACTTCGTGACGGCGACAAAGCTCGTTACCTCGGTAAAGGTGTCTTGAAAGCAGTTGACAACGTCAACGAAAAAATCGCACCTGAAATCATCGGTTACGATGTTTTCGACCAAGCTGGAATCGACAAAAAAATGATCGATCTCGACGGAACAAAAAACAAAGGTAACTTCGGCGCTAACGCAATCCTCGGTGTTTCGATGGCTGCTGCTCGTGCTGCTGCAGATGAGCTTGGACTTCCACTTTACACGTACCTCGGTGGATTCAATGCGAAAACACTTCCAACTCCAATGATGAACATCATCAACGGTGGATCACACGCTGACAACAACGTTGACTTCCAAGAGTTCATGATCATGCCTGTTGGAGCTCCAACATTCAAAGAAGCACTTCGTATGGGTGCTGAAATCTTCCACGCGTTGAAATCAGTTCTTAGCGGAATGGGTCTTAACACAGCAGTTGGTGACGAGGGTGGATTCGCTCCAAACTTGAAATCAAACGAAGAAGCAATCACAGTTATCCTTGAAGCAATCGAAAAAGCTGGCTACAAAGCAGGCGAAGATGTTTACCTTGCAATGGACGTCGCTTCTTCTGAGTTCTACGACAAAGCAGCTGGAACATACAACCTCGCTGGCGAAGGCAAAGTCCTTTCTACAGAAGAGCTTGTTGAATTCTACGCACAACTCGTCGACAAATACCCAATCATCTCAATCGAAGATGGCTGTGACGAAAACGACTGGGACGGCCACAAACTTCTCACAGACCGTATCGGACACAAAGTTCAACTCGTTGGGGATGACTTGTTCGTAACAAACACAGAAAAACTTGCTGAAGGTATCGAAAAAGGCATCGCTAACTCGATCCTCATCAAAGTTAACCAAATCGGTACGTTGACTGAAACATTCGACGCAATCGAAATGGCGAAAAAAGCTGGTTACACAGCAGTCGTTTCTCACCGTTCTGGTGAAACAGAAGATTCAACAATCGCTGACATCGCTGTTGCGACAAACGCTGGTCAAATCAAAACGGGTTCACTTTCACGTACAGACCGTATCGCGAAATACAACCAACTTCTCCGCATCGAAGACATGCTTTCAGATGTTGCTGTCTACGACGGAATCAAATCATTCTACAACCTCAAGAAGTAATTTACGGATTGAGTCGACAGTCTCTCGCTTAGCGAGGGGCTGTTTTTTTTGTTGATGATGAGAAGGAAGAATCAAGCTCAAGCATTACTCCGCTCGCTTTTCTAGGGCGGGACGCAAGCCGTGGATATCTTAATCAGATGTCCGGGTCTCACCTGTCCCTGACGGAAGCTAAGCTTCCTTTTCCCTTTAGAAGTCGAGCGGGGTATGCTTTTCGCTTTTGTAGGCATTGATTAACAGAGTTGTACTCTGGCTCACGTAGGACACAATTTGCTAAACTTCTAGCAGGTAGCAGAGGTCTAAGTGTCCTCTATCCTAAAAAGCCGGGCACGGGTCTATTTTGTTGGTATAGACCCTTCTAGAATAAGAAGGAAACTACGACAATTACTTGCTTCATGTGACTCCTACAGGAAAAAGCACATGAATGGCAAGTGAGTGAGACGTAAGTGCTTCCCTAACTTTTTTACGCAGAAAAAACGAGATCCGACTCAATGTCGAATCCCGTAATATTAAAATGAAATTTTATGCGTTGAAATCAATCCTCAATAAACGTAACGAGGTAATGATACGGTGAATACAGTGGTGCTTTCGTGACAAAAAATTCAGGTAAATCTGTGTCGATGTCAAGATTGCGCAAGGTCTCCGGATCCAGGCATTCTTGCACAAGCCGCTTGATATCACTCAGCAATTCATCATGAAGATTGGTTTCAACAGGAAATGATCGTTTTGCTCCATCTTTTAGCAACAAGACGACGGGTGGAAGTCCACGCAGTAAATCGACTTCGAGTGGTTCTTTGTTGTTTTTAAAAAAATCATTTAAACAGCTGACGACTTTCATTGAATATTCTTCTTTCACCGAAACCCCCAACTTTCTCTTATATCCTTGATTTAACCTCTATCCTCTAGTTTAGTTCCCTAAATTAAGCTAGGATATGCAGTCAAGTCGCAGTTGTTGCATTAATCGAATCAATAACCGGGTACAGAAGAAAGAACGGGGAGGGAAGAATCATGTTGTTTCGTTATTTATTTCTAGGAGTGGAGACATCGATTGACGATATTCCGTTACGTATCATCTATTTCACGGAATTGATTCTATTCATCGGACTTTATCAAATCACGAGTCGTTTCTCACGACAAAGTTTAATCATCGGAACCATCCTGGGTGTCGGGGGATTGATTGCCTTACTACCGGGTGCGATTTATATCTTACGGTACAATCCGCAAGATGCCATCATCGATGTTACATTTTTGCTGATCTACTTATTCGAACCGCTCGCGATCCTCGCGTTCGTCATTGCGATCCTTCGAAGAGCTTTCAAAAAACGACACCAACACTCTTGAAAAGTACGGAAAACGTTCGTATGAAACGTTTTTTCGTACTTTTTTGCTATGTATGGAGTTTTAGAAAGTAAGCGGAATAAAATAAATAAAATATATTTTACGGAAAACGGTTGATGTGTAACCGGTTACACAATATGATACATATTGTAAGCGTTATCAAAAGAAAGAGGTGGCGAAATCATGTCGACCATCCGGGAAGTAGCGAAAGTGGCAAATGTATCAGTCGCAACGGTATCACGCGTCATGAATGAAAAAGGATATGTCAGCGAAAAAGCGCGTGTGGCGGTGCTTCAAGCGGTTAAACAGCTTGATTATCGACCGAATCGTGTCGCCCGTTCCTTGTTTCAAAAACGATCAGGATTGATTGGATTGATCGTACCGGACATCACAAACCCTTATTTTCCCCAACTGGCACGTGCCGTCGAGGATATGGCACATAAGCATGGATATCAAGTGATTTTGTGTAACACGGATGAACAGTTTCAGAAAGAACATGAATATATCCAGTCTCTCGAAGCGATGCATGTCGATGGATTGATCATTACGACGAACTACTCGAACAACCCGAACTATGAAACCATCGAAGTGCCGATCGTCGCACTCGACCGGGTGTTACAAGGAGCAATCCCGACCGTCACATCAAACGGGTACGACGGCGGGAAGAAGGCAGCTCAATTTTTACTCGATCACGGAGCGGATGAACTCGTCGTCATCAGTGGGCCGTCAAAGTTACCGACGATCAAAAAACGCCGGGATGGTTTTGAAGAAGTCGCAGGAAAACATCTCGTCGCAAGCATCGAGTCCCCGTTTCATTTTCAAGGCGCACTCGATGCGGCGAACTATTTGTTCGACCACTATACCTGTAACGGAATTTTTGCAGCGAACGATGTCATCGCAGCGGCAACGATTCAAGTCGCGGCAGAACGCGGGATTGCGATTCCTGAGCAACTGCAAGTCATCGGGTATGACGGAATCGAGCTCGGACAAATGATTTCACCGCCACTGACGACGATCGCCCAACCGATTTATCAGATGGGGGAACTGGCGGCGAAGTTGCTGATTCAACGAATTGAAGGAAAAGAAATCGCGGCCGTCCATCATGAGTTGACGGTCGAAGTCATCGAACGGGAAACGACGAAGCGGAAGGATGAACAAATATGAAACAAATCAGTGTAGTAGGGAGTATCTCGATGGACCTGGTCGTCGAAAGCGATCGTCGTCCGTCAGCAGGGGAAACAGTCATCGGCTCAGCGTTTCATACCGTCCCGGGTGGTAAGGGGGCAAATCAAGCAGTTGCCGTCGCCCGGCTCGGCGGGAGCGTCGAGATGATCGGGTGCATCGGTGACGATGCGAGCGGGACAGCGATTCGCCAAAACTTCGAAGCGGAACACGTCGGGACGACACACCTCCGAACGATCGCGAACGAACGGACGGGAACAGCCCACATCACGCTCGCGGAAGGCGACAACTCGATCGTCGTCGTCCAGTCGGCGAACTTAGCCGTCGTCTATGGTGAGAGTCAGCTCGACAGCTTGCTCGGTCAGACGGACATGATTTTATTACAGCTCGAAATTCCACTGGAAACGGTCAAACAGGTGGCGCGTTACGGAAAAGAGCACGGTATTCCCGTTATCTTGAATCCGGCGCCAGCCATCGTCCTGGACGACGAGTTGCTCGAAGACGTGACGTACCTGACACCAAACGAACATGAATGTGGCTTGATTTTCGGACAACAGCAATCTCTTGAACATTGGTTAAGCCAGTATCCGAATAAATTGATTGTAACGGAAGGCAGTCGTGGTGCCCGCTTCTATGACGGCGACGCCATCGTGACGGTGCCGGCGATTAAGACGGACGTCGTCGATACGACGGGTGCCGGCGATACGTTCAACGGGGCACTCGCTGTCGCGTTGACGGAAGGAAAGTCACTGACGGAAGCGATTCGCTTTGCGAACAAGGCAGCCGGTATGTCCGTCCGGGCGCTTGGGGCGCAAGGTGGCATGCCATCACGGGAACAGATGGAGGTCGAAGTATGAAACGACACGGCATTTTGAACAGTCAAATCAGTAAAGTCTTAGCAGATCTCGGTCATACCGATATGATCGTCATCGCTGATTGCGGCTTACCGATTCCGACGGGCGTTGAGCGGATTGATTTAGCGCTCGAACTCGGGACACCGGCGTTTGCCGACGTCTTGCGCGTCGTCGCGGACGACATGGCGGTCGAACGGATGACGCTGGCGTCGGAAATCAAGGATGCGAACGAAGTGGCGCTCACTACGGTCAGTCAATTAAACGTGACGACGGAATACGTCTCGCACGAAGCGTTTAAAGAACTGACGAAGCAGGCGAAAGTCATCATCCGGACAGGTGAAGCGACACCTTACGCCAATGTAATTTTACACGCCGGCGTCATTTTTTAAGGGGGAAGCACGATGCACATTGAGATGACAGGAATCACAAAAGCGTTTGGTCCCGTGCCCGTCTTAAAGGGTGTCGACTTCGAACTCGCGACAGGTGAAATTCATGCCTTGATGGGGGAGAACGGAGCCGGTAAGTCAACGCTGATGAAAATCTTGACCGGTGTCCATAAAGCGGACGAGGGAACGATTCAAGTCGATGGTGTCGAACAACACTATAAAAATCCGAAACTGGCGGAAGAAGCGGGGATTGCCTTCATTCACCAGGAGTTAAACATTCTGCCTGATTTGACGGTGACGGAAAATCTGTTCCTCGGTCGTGAGTTGAAATCGCGCTTCGGTGTGTTGAAACAGGCGGAAATGAAACGGCTCGCGGAACGGGAACTGGCGGAACTGAACGTCTTCATGGATGTCAATCAACTGGCGCGGACGTTATCGGTCGGGCAACAACAGATGATTGAGATCGCAAAAGCACTGATGACGCACGCAAAGGTCATCATCATGGATGAACCGACAGCTGCCTTGACGGAACGTGAGATTCGCGCCCTGTTCAGTGTCGCGACGGCGTTACGCGAGCAAGGCGTCTCAATCGTCTACATTTCGCACCGGATGGAGGAAATCTTCGAACTGTGTGACCGGATCACCGTCTTGCGGGACGGGGTCTCCGTCTCGACCCACCGGATCGCTGAGACATCATTTGAACAGATCGTTCGGGAAATGGTCGGACGCGAGATGGGTGAACGCTACCCGGAACGCAAGGTCACACACGGTGACACGGTCTTAGAAGTGACGGGAGCGACCGGGAAACGGTTTGAAGACGTCTCGTTTTCCGTCCGTGCCGGTGAAATCGTCGGCTTTTCCGGCTTGATGGGGGCGGGACGGACGGAAGTCATGCGTGGTCTGTTCGGTGTCGATCGCTTGAAGGCAGGAACAATCAAGCTGAATGGCAACGTCATCAACATCAAATCACCGCACGATGCAATCAAACAAGGACTTGGTTTCTTGACGGAAGACCGAAAAGGCGAGGGTTTGTTCCTCGACTTCTCACTCCGGGAGAACATCTCCTTACCGACAATCCGGTCGTTAGCGAAGTCGGGTGTCATCTCCGATCAATCGGAGCGCGAGTTCGCGGAAGGATATCTCAAGTCGTTGTCGGTCCGTCACAGTTCGATGGATCAACCGGCAAAGTCACTTTCCGGCGGGAACCAGCAAAAGGTCGTCCTCGCGAAGTGGCTCGGGACGAAACCGGATGTCTTGATCCTCGACGAACCGACACGTGGTGTCGACGTCGGGGCGAAAAAAGAAATTTACCTGATTATGAATGAGCTCGCCGCGTCTGGTGTCGCGATCATCATGATCAGTTCCGACCTCCCGGAGATTCTCGGGATGAGTGACCGCGTCTACGTGATGCGGGAAGGGCAAGTGAGCGGAATGCTCGAACAACAAGAGGCGACGCAAGAAAGTATCATGACACTTGCGACAGGAGGACAATGAGATGGAATTGATGCAAGGGAAACTGACGGAAAAAAAACCGCGTCGGCTCGGAATCGGGCAGAAGCTCGGTCCGCTCGCCGGACTGTTCGCAATCGTGCTCGTCGTATCGATTATGGAACCGGACTTTTTAACACTCAATAACTTATTCAACATTTTACGCCAAGTGTCGATCAACGCCTTGATCGCCTTCGGCATGACGTTCGTCATCTTGACGGGCGGAATTGATTTATCGGTCGGTTCGATTCTCGCCTTATCGTCGGCGTTCGTCGCCGGACTGATGACGGACGGAACGTCAGCCATTATTGCCGTTCTCGCCGGACTAATCGTCGGTGCTATCATGGGTGCGTTAAACGGCATGGTCATCTCACTCGGGAAAGTCGCACCGTTCATCGCGACACTGGCGACGATGACGATCTTCCGTGGTTTAACACTCGTCTATACGGACGGACGACCCATCACGGGACTCGGTCAAGGTGGATGGTTTGAATTATTCGGTCGGGGTTACTTTTGGATCTTCCCTGTACCGGTCGTGACGATGTTAATCGCCTTCGCGGTCCTTTACTTCATCTTGAAGAAAACGACGTTCGGGCGTTACACATATGCCATTGGTGGAAATGAAGAAGCGGCGAAATTGATGGGGATTCAAGTCAACAAAGTCAAAATCATGATTTACTCGCTATCCGGCTTGATGGCAGCACTCGCCGGCATCATCCTGACGTCACGCCTCAACTCGGCGCAACCGACGGCAGGAACATCGTATGAACTCGATGCGATCGCAGCCGTCGTCCTCGGCGGGACAAGTCTATCCGGTGGTCGCGGTTGGATCGTCGGAACATTGATCGGAGCCTTGATTATCGGGACACTCAACAACGGCTTGAACTTACTCGGTGTGTCATCGTTCTTCCAACTTGTCGTCAAAGGACTCGTCATCCTGTTCGCCGTTCTCGCAGACCGGAAACAAACGACGTAATCACACACATTTTGAAGGAGGAAATTACAGATGAAAAAATTACTTGCACTCGTCATGATGGCCTTGATGGTGTTCGCAGCCGCCTGTTCGACAGAGCAGCCAGGCAGCGATACAGAAAAAGAGAAGAAGACAAAGGACTTTAAGATTGGTCTCTCGATTTCGACACTGAACAACCCGTTCTTCGTTTCACTTAAAGACGGTGCTGAAAAAGAAGCAAAAGCACAAGGGGCAACACTGCAAGTCGCAGATGCACAAGATGACGCGGCAAAACAAGCAAGCGACATCGAAGACATGATTCAAAAGAAAGTCGATCTCATCTTGATCAACCCAACGGATTCAGCAGCAGTCGGTGCGGCCGTCCAAACAGCAAACGATGCCGATATTCCAGTCATCACGGTCGACCGGAACGCTGAAGCCGGTGACGTCATCGCCCACATCGCGTCGGATAACGTCGCAGGTGGAAAACAAGCGGGTGAATACATGATCGAACTCGTCGGCGACAAAGCGAAAGTCGTTGAACTTGAAGGAATTCCGGGTGCTTCCGCAACGCGTGACCGCGGCGAAGGCTTCCACGCGGCCGTCGACGGGAAACTGGACGTCGTTGCAAAACAATCAGCCAACTTCGACCGGGCAAAAGGTCTGTCTGTCATGGAAAACATTCTTCAAAACAACAAAGACATCAAAGCAGTCTTCGCCCACAATGACGAAATGGCACTCGGTGCGGTCGAAGCATTGAAAGCAGCCGGCATGGAAGATGTCAAAGTCATCGGATTTGACGCGACAGACGATGCTGTCAAAGCTGTTAAAGATGGCAAGATGGCAGGAACAGTTGCGCAAAAACCGACAGAAATCGGGAAGATGGGCATCGATACAGCGATCAAACACTTGAAAGGCGAGACAGTCGACAAGAACATTCCAGTCGAACTCGATCTCATCAAACAATAAGTCTTCTATCATCAGTCGCACTGGAGCAATCCTTGAGCGACTGATGTTTTTTTGCAGGAACTGGAATCCGATAAATCTATTCCTTGTTCCCGTACCTGTTTTTCTCTATAATGAAAGAAGCGTATATTATTGAAGGAGGATCATCGATGATCATTCATAACGTGGCTCTTGTCGGCCTCATCGTCGTTTCCGTTCTTCTCATCATCGTCGTTCTCTTGATGTCAGGCCGTACGGCTGGACTCGGAGCATTAACTGGTGGGGCAGAACAATTATTTGGTCGCCAAAAAGCTCGTGGCTTGGATGCGGTCCTGAATCGTGTGGCATCTGTTTTAGGAGCTTTATTCTTTATTTTGGCGTTACTCGTCGCTTTTTATAAGTGAGTATTGAAACGACAGCCGTACGTTTGCGCTGTCGTTTTTTCTTGTTTTCTCGATTTCTAAATTTTCATTTTGGGGTATAGAGTTAGAGGGGGAATCATTTTATGAAAATTACATTACCAAAACCATTCTTTTTTGAAGCCGGCAAACGGGCTGTCTTACTGTTACATGGCTTCACGGGATCGAGTGCCGATGTCCGGATCCTCGGTCGTTACCTGCAAAAACAGGGCTATACATCACTCGCCCCACAATATAAAGGGCACGCTGCCCCACCCGAAGAGCTGACGAAGACCGGGCCAGCCGACTGGTGGCAGGACGTCCTCGACGGGTACGAAGATCTCGTCGCGAAAGGGTACGACGAAATCGCCGTCTGCGGGTTATCGCTCGGTGGCGTCATGTCACTGAAACTGTCGATGAACCGTCCCGTCAAAGCGGTCATTCCGATGTGCGCACCCGCTTATATTAAAAGTGAAGACGTCATGTATGCAGGCGTTACCGAGTACGCTATCGAATTTAAGAAACGAGAAGGAAAATCACCGGAACAAATCGAACAGGAAATGGCAGCGTTCGAACCGATGCCGACCTTAAAAGATTTACAAGCGTTGCTGAAAGACACACGCGATTCACTCGAAGATGTCTACGCACCGACACTCGTCGTCCAGGCCCGCAATGATCATATGATCAATACGGACTCGGCCAACATCATTCATGATGGTGTCAGTGCCTTCCAAAAAGAGCTGATCTGGTATGAGAACTCAGGTCATGTCATTACGCTCGACAAAGAAAAAGATAAGCTCCATGCGGACATTCATGACTTTTTAGAATCGTTGAACTGGAGCAATTAACTGGAGGTGTCACGTTGGAATTACGTGAACGAATACTCGAGGTCATCACGGCGGAAGAACGTCCGCTGTCGATCGATCAATTAACGAAAAAACTAGAACTATCGGATACAACAGAATTCAAAGAATTGATCCGGACGTTGAACGCACTCGAAGAAGAGGCACTCGTCGCCCGGACGCGTTCGAACAAATACGGCACGCTCGCGCAAATCGGGCAAGTCGCCGGGAAAATCTCCGTCCATCAACGTGGATTCGGATTCGTTTCACCGGAAGACGGTTCAGCAGGCGATATCTTCCTGCCGGCCCCGGAACTCGGCAACGTCTATAACGGCGACCGTGTCCTCGTCAAAGTGTTTGCCGAATCAAACGGCGGCGACCGCCGTGAAGGCAAGTTACTCAAGATTCTTTCACGCGGACCGGCTGATTTCGTCGGGACGTTCGTCAGTCCTAAAGGGCGGATTGAATCGATTGCCTACATCGAACCGGATGACTCGAAGCTGACGTTCCTGCCGGTCGTCGCGGACGAAGATACGCTCGGTGCCGTCGACGGACATAAAGTCCTCGCCCGGATCACGAAGTACCCGGACGGCCGTTACGCCGGGACCGCAAAAGTCTTACAAATCATCGGTCATAAAAATGACCCGGGTGTCGATATCCTATCGATCGTCCATAAGCACGGCATCAACGTCGACTTCTCGGACGCAGCGATTGCGGAAGCGAACAACATTCCCGATCAAATCGATGAGAAGGACCTCGTCGGTCGGGTTGACTTACGGAACGAAGTCACAGTGACGATTGACGGCGCGGACGCGAAGGACTTGGATGATGCCGTCCACGTCAAGAAACTTGCGAACGGCAACTATGAGCTCGGTGTCCATATCGCTGACGTCTCACACTACGTCAAGGAAGATTCACCGCTTGACGAAGAAGCACGCGAACGCGGGACGAGTGTCTATCTCGTCGACCGGGTCATTCCGATGATTCCGCACCGTCTGTCGAACGGGATTTGTTCACTCAACCCGCACGTCGATCGGTTGACGCTGAGCTGTATTATGGAAATCGACAAGAACGGGGCTGTCGTCAACCAAGAGATTTTACAGAGTGTCATCAAGACGACGGAACGGATGACGTATACCGATGTCCGGAAAATCATCGAACGCGAAGACGAAGAAGTGGTCGCGAAATATCACGATCTCGTCGACAACTTCGATCAGATGGCGGAACTAGCTGCGATCCTCCGCGAACGCCGCTCGCGTCGTGGGGCGATCAACTTCGACTTCCCGGAAGCGAAGGTTCTCGTCAATGAAGAAGGCAAGACAAGCGAAATCATCCTCCGCGAACGGTCCGTCGCTGAGAAGTTGATTGAAGAGTTCATGCTGGCAGCAAACGAAACGGTCGCCGAGCACGTCCAGCACCAAAAGCTGCCGTTCATGTACCGGATTCACGATGAGCCGAAAGCAGAACGTCTCGATACGTTCTTCAAGTTCATCGCCAACTTCGGCATCAACGTTGAACGCAAGGGCGAGTCGGTCGCACCGAAGACGTTGCAATCGATCCTGAACGCCGTCGAAGGCGAGCCGGAAGAAGCCGTCGTCAGTACGGTCATGTTACGGTCGCTCCAACAAGCGAAATATGACGTCGAACCGATCGGTCACTTTGGTCTGTCGACCGATTTCTACACGCACTTCACGTCACCGATCCGCCGGTACCCCGACTTGATGGTCCACCGTCTCCTGCGCGAGTACATCATCTTTAATGATAAATCGCAAAAGACACAAGACCGTTATGCCGAAATGCTGCCGGAAATCGCCGATCACGCCTCAAAACGTGAACGCCGTGCCGTTGACGCCGAACGCGAAACGAATGCCCTGAAGAAAGCCGAGTACATGGAGCAACACATCGGCGAGACGTTTGAAGGGGTTGTCAGTGGCGTGACAAACTTCGGTATGTTCGTTGAGTTACCGAACACGATTGAAGGACTCGTCCACATCCAAGCGATGACGGATGACTTCTACCGCTATGACGAAGCGAACTACCAGTTGATCGGTGAACGGACGAAACAACAGTTCCGGATCGGCGACGTCGTCGAGATTAAAGTCACCGGTGTCAACATCGATGAGAAGACGATTGACTTCGCAGTCGTCGGGATGCCGGAACGCCAACCGAAAAAACGGTTTGAGTCGAAGACGATCCGCTCAAGCGGCGGCCGTCCGGGACAAAAACGCGACGACAAGAAAGACGACCGTCGCGGGAAGTCGAAACGTCCAAGTAAGCCGAAGGACCAGGCGAAAGGCAAAGGCTTCGCCGGGAAAGACAAGAAGGATAAACCGCCGTTCCATAAAGCGGTCTCGAATAAAAAACGGAAGCGCAAATAAGCGCTTCTGTTTAGAAATGTGGTGGAAGAGAGATGCCAAAAGGGACAAGTTCAAAAGTATTAGCCAACAACAAACGGGCGTCGTTTGATTATGCGATTGAAGATACGATCGAAGCGGGTCTCGTCTTGACGGGAACCGAAATCAAATCGGTCCGTAAAGGAAAAATCAGTATCGGTGATGCGTTCGTCCGTTTCGACGGCGGGGAAGCGATTCTCTGGAACTCGAACATCGCCCACTTCGAACAGGGGAACCGGTACAACCACGAACAGCTCCGTCCGCGGAAACTGTTGCTGCACAAAAAACAGATCGCAACCTTGATGGGATCGGTCTCGCGCGACGGCTATACGATCGTGCCGTTGAAGGTCTACATCAAGAACGGCTACGCGAAATGTCTGATCGGACTCGGACGCGGGAAGAAGAAATTCGACAAACGCGACGACCTGAAGAAGAAGGATGCGAAGCGGGATATCGACCGTGCGTTACGCGACAAGCAAAAGTATTGAACCCGTAACACTTTTCTGCTATTATAATAGTATTCGGAAAGCCCCAATTTTATATCTTGGGGACGTTACGGATTCGACGGGGGTAGTTCGGTCTTCTGTGGCGTGTCGAGGGGTCGGCCTCGTTAAAACGCATCAGCCATAACTGGCAAAACTAACACACAACTCGCAGCAGCGTAACAGTTGCTACGGATCCTAGCAGCCGTCGCCTGGTCGGCTGATTTCTAGGGTCTCACTTTAAACAGGCTACGCTTGGACCCTTCCGTCTGGAGGGAAAGAGAAGAGATGGAATCAGACTGGTCGGACGGACGCCTGTCAATTGGCAGCCTGACGACGAGATCCCAATAAATTGACTACACACGTAGAAGCTTAAGTATACGATGCCTTCGGACGTGGGTTCGACTCCCACCGTCTCCATACGACGAAATCAGTGGATTTCAAAAAATGTCAAAACCTTTAAAAATAAGGTTTTGACATTTTTTTATTTTCTATCAAGCTCAATAATTATTTTAAAATGAACTCAAAATTATATGGGAAGGAAGTATTTGGGGAAAGTCTGTTTTTCTTTATATTTGGATAAAAATAGATTAGAATAGAATCTAAATAATATTGGAAAGTCTGAGAAATATGAAAATTCTATTTTCTCTTAATTACCGGAGATATTATAAATTAAAGTGAATTAATAAAAATATAGATAAATTTGAAAAATGATAGTTGCAAAACTTGATAAACTAGAAAACGAAAAAAATATATTATCGAACTACATTGTTCAATCAATTGTAGTTATTTACAAATAAATTATAAAATCAATTTTCTATTTAAAAAGTATCTTTATTTTATTAGTTAGTGAGTTATAAAAATGATAATGGAAATTTAGAAAGAAGGTTTTAAATTGTGTTTAACGGTAGAACGATTGAAGATTTAACTTATAAAGAAACTGTTGATAAAATTGTTGAACTCAATGAGCATATAAAAAGTTTCTGGTCTAGTGCTCACGGATGGGCACCAATCGAAGCAGCTGATTTATTAAGTAAATCTAGGTTAGATTGGTTGGTATCTCTAAGTCATTCATTATACAAATGGGAAACGAATTCTCAAAATGAATCGGAAAATGGGGATTTAATTTTAGCGTGGGCTAATCTTGGTACCTTAGTTGAAGGTAGCATGAAATTTTTTCTTTCAGTTTTCTATAATGATTACAAGAATGATATTAATGCGTTGAAAAGAAGTGGGAAACAAGTTGATCCTGATGGAGCAATGTTTAATGGCTTAAGAACCTTTTTTGAAAAGAGTGTTTGGCTTGGTACAGAGTGTAAAGATAAGAATGACTGGCTAATAAAAATACAAATGAATAGAAATGCAATTCATGCATACAAAGATAGAGATATAGAGGATTTCAAAATCTTTAAATTACAAGTTAATAAATATCTATCATTTTTAATTGACCTGTTGGAAAGAGTTCCCTATCCTGATAATTACTATGGACCAAACCTTTCTATAAGATGAGCAATTAGAAGAAGACTAAGTTATTTTTAGCTAGTCTTTTTCTTTTGAGAAAATGCAACGATTGATCTAAATTAAATTCATTAGGAATCTAAATGTTGTCTAATCGAAAAGAAGAAGATGTATAAATTAATAAAATTTACTGTGCTATAAAATTTAACTGTAATATTGTAAGAAAAGGAGCTGACATCTATGATACGACGTGCCACCTTGATGGACGGAAAGGCATTATCGGACTTGATGCGACGGATTGATCGGGAAACGAAATATATGTTGTATGAACCGGAAGAACGCAGCATGTCGACGGAACAGGCAGAAGCGTTCATCGAACGATTTGGTCAGGCGGCGAACTCGGATATTTTCGTCGTCGATGTCGATGAGCAACTTGTCGGTTATGTGTTGGTCGTCGGTGGCAAACCAAGCCGAATCCGTCACCGGGCGAACCTCGTCATCGGCTTGCTCGACGCCTATACCGGTCAAGGTCTTGGTGCCGGATTACTCGAAGCAGTCGATGCCTTTGCCGTTGAAGCGGGACTCGTCCGGCTGGAACTGACGGTTCGCAAAGATAACCTGCGGGCAATCGAGCTTTATCATAAGTTCGGTTTCAACATCGAAGGCACGCGGATTGCCTCGCTGCTGATTGACGGCGAGTACGTCGATGAACTGGCGATGTCGAAAATATTTACAGCAGAAGAAGTCTAAAAAAAGATGCTCGGATGTCTCCTCTCAGATTGAGACGGGACAGACGAGCATCTTTTTTATTGTGATAATTTTTGTTGTTCGAACTCGACTTCAAGGACATTTTTCGCATAATCCTTACCCCAGTCGTACATCGCATCTAAAATCGGCATCAGGCTGTAGCCGTGTGGCGTCAATGAATACTCGACCTTCGGTGGTACGACCGGATAGACTTCCCGGTGAATGATGTGGTGGTCTTCCAGCTCCCGTAACTGATTGACGAGCATCCGTTGCGTAATGCCGGGCATCAGACTTTTCAGTTCTCCGAAACGTTTTGTACCTTCTTTCCCGAGGTGCCAAAGAATCAGCATCTTCCATTTGCCCCCGATGATCGATAGGGTCAATTCCTTTTCACAGTTAAACTGCCGGTCTTCAAAATGTGGCATCGTCCCACCTCCTTTTTTAGTATAGCCCTCTTGTCATCGACAGTATACTTTTCCGCACTATGTATGAAAAACCGCACTATGTAAATTAAAAGTGCGTACTTCCCAAGTTCGTCTATGAGGATTATATTTAGTCCTGTTCCTTCATGAACGTCAGAAGGAAGTGCCAGGATCCATAAATAGAGAGAAGAATGGGAGAGATTAATTATGAAATTACAACTCGCGATTGATTTAGTCGATACAGCAGGTGCCATCGCTTTAGTCAAAGAAATTGGCGAAGAAAACTTGGATATCGTTGAGATTGGGACACCGGTCGTCATCAACGAAGGGCTTCGCGCCGTTAAAGAAATGAAAGCCGCATTCCCGAACTTAACGGTTCTCGCCGACTTAAAAATCATGGATGCTGCCGGCTATGAAGTCAGCCAAGCCGTCGCACACGGTGCCGACATCGTGACGATTCTTGGAGCAGCCGAAGATATGTCAATCCAAGGTGCCGTGGAAGAAGCGAAAAAATCAGGCAAGAAGATTTTGGTGGATATGATCGCTGTCAAAGATATCGCGACACGTGCGAAAGAACTTGATGAACTCGGTGTTGACTACATCTGTGTCCACACAGGTTACGATCTTCAAGCCGTCGGTCAAAACTCGTTCGAGGATCTCGCGACAATCAAATCCGTTGTTAAAAACGCCAAAACAGCAGTTGCTGGTGGTATCAAAATGGAAACATTACCGGAAGTCATCGCAGCACGCCCAGACCTCATCATCGTCGGTGGCGGAATTACCGGACAAGACGACAAACAAGGAACAGCGTCAACGATGCGTCGGATGCTACAAGAGGCGTAAATGACACATATTCAAACGATTTTACAAGAGCTGACGTCGACGGTCGAAGCGATTGATCAAGCCGAGACGACGCAACTCGCCGAAGCCGTTCTGAAGGCAGACCGGATCTTTCTCGCTGGAGCCGGTCGCTCCGGCTTGATGGGCAAAGCGTTTGTCATGCGTCTGATGCACATGAACTTCGATGCGTATGTCGTCGGTGAGACGGTCACCGCGAACTTGCGTGAAGGAGATTTGTTGATCATCGGATCAGGATCCGGTGAGACAAAAACACTCGTCCCGATCGTCGAGAAAGCGAAACAAATCGGTGGAACTGTCGCGGTCGTCACGATTGAGCCGGCGTCGACACTGGCGAAGTTAGCGGACTTAACCGTCAAGCTACCGGGCGTGCCGAAAGAGCGGACGGCCACGGCGGACGAAACGGTTCAGCCGATGGGATCATTGTTTGAGCAAACGATGTTGCTGTTCTACGACGCATTGATTCTCCACATCATGGCGGCGAAACAACTTGACTCAAAAACGATGTATGGCAAACATGCTAATTTAGAATAGAAAAAATCATAAGACCCGTAGACGTGTGTGACACGTCTACGGGTCTTTTTTTAGTCTGATTTTATAAATGTATTTCCTACTCATAAATCCTTTTTATAAATAGTGAAAAAAATACAATTCAATAAAACTGTAAAAAGATTACTCTCATTTAAAATTGTAATATAATTTTAAATGAGAGGGAGGTGTATTTTGCAATAGGTTTGTGCAGTGAATTGCAGAAAAAAGTACAGAACTTTGCCAGTACATATTTAATTTCTTGATAATGCATGTGTGACACGATAACTGTCGCCCGTGAAGGTCAGAATGTGCGCATGATGAATCACACGATCGACGAGTGCTGACGTCAATCTTGGATCTGCGAAAACACGATTCCATTGACTGAATTCTAGATTCGATGTGATGATGACACTTTTCTTTTCGTACCAGTCTGTAATGAGATGGAACAGGAGTTCTGCGGACTCTTTGGATAATGGAAGATAGCCCATTTCATCCAAGACGATAAGATCCGCAGAATCGAGGCGTGTATGGAAGCTACTCAGCTTCCCATCACGCCATGCTTTGGTGAGTTGCTCTACGAGCTCCGAAACACGAAAGAAACGTACTTCTTTTCCTTTACGACAAGCTTCCCGTCCTAAACCAATCGCAAGATGTGTCTTACCAGTGCCGGGGGCACCCGTGAGCACTACGTTTTGCTGATGATCGATGAAAGAGAGCGACATCAATTCTTCTTTCTTAAGATGACGAGGGAAGTAGATGTTGTCATGCCAGCGATAGTCCTCAAGTGATTTATTATTGATGAATTTTGCTTTTTTTATGAGCCTCTCTGCCTTCGCTTCTTCACGAAGTCTCATCTCCATTTCAAAAAGTGTCAGGAGAAACATCTCGGACGATTCCATCGGAATCGCTTCGTAAATTTCAGCGACGTAAGCGAGCCGAAGGGATTTGCACATCTCTTTTAGATTCACGACTGCACCTCACTCTGCCATGGTCGATTCAAACTGTCATACTTGCTCCAGTCGACATCGTAGGGATGCTCTTCGATGTCAGAATAGGCATCGCTTTGGCTCAGTAGCTCATACAATCGTTCATCGATTTCAGTGATTGAATGCAGGACTAATCTAGAACGTAGCCATCCCAGTCTTTCTCTACGTATCATCAGATTTTGGATGTTCAGATACTCCCGAATTCGTCCAGGGAGGTACTCCGCGTGACGTGAATGACCATAACTACGTGGCTTTTTGTACCATTCGTTGAGAATACTTTCCCAAGGTAACGCCCGTTTCGTCATCATATAAGGTCGTTTTTCTTCGTACAGGATTTCTCCATGACGAGAAATGATTTTCATATCGTCCCATTTTAGGATTGCTCTCACTTGTCCATGTCGGGAACCTGATGGAACGAGAATCTTCGTTTGATCGATGGTCACTTCTCCATATTTGTTCACCTTCAAGAGTTCCTCTCTAAACACCGGAAAGTCTTCTTCCGGCAGTCGAAGGAGATGCTTCTGCTCTTCCACAACGAGATCTTTGATCCGTACTTTTTTTTCGTAATGGATACGTTCCATGTCATCCCTGAGGGATGATGCGAGGCGCCGGTTCAATGACTCGAAGTCATTCATGATGGGCGAAGGAACTAGGAAGTTGTAACGGACATATCCGACCTTGTTTTCGACGCTTCCTTTCTCATTCCCACTGTACGGATTACAGCTTTGAACCTGGAAACCATAGTGCGCCACGAATTGTTGGAAGGCATCCGTATAAATGGCTTCTTCCTTTGTTGTCCGTACTTTAGCGACGGCTGCCGGGAGATTGTCGATCCGTAATTGTTGCGGCACGCCTCCGATTTCTTCGAACAGTCTCTTCAATCCGGTCAGGAAACATTCCTGGTTCTCTGCTGGTAATGCAACCGCAGCTGTTCGATTGCTATATGGCATGGATAGGATCAAGCAATGCACATCGACCGCATGACTGTCCTTTACGACTTCCATGACACCAAAATCTACTTGTGCTTCTCCGGGAGGGTGGGCCAATCGTTCGAATCGACTATCGTTTTCTACATCGCGACCTAGTCGCCATTCTTTTATGAATTGACAGACGGTCCGGTAGGACCCTTCAAATCCATATGTACATAAGGTCTCATATAGTTTTTTATTGGTTCGCCGTTGTTTCTTTTTCATCATCGCATCTTCCTGTAGCCAGTCCTCAATCATTTCGCCCCAACGGGTGCCATACATCATGCCTCGCTTGGAAGAAGGACTTTCTTTTGGTAGAAAAGACTCATCGGCATATTTTTTAGCAGTTCGCCAGTTCAGGTTAAGATCTTTCGCAATCTTATTGATGGAATAGGATTTATGGTTCCTTAAAAATTTGATACAATTGATTTCGGACATTGTTAGCATTCCTTTCATCTCCTTAACGTTCTTGTTTCGCAACTTAAACGTTAGGATGAATTTGTGGGTGCTGGCAAGTCCTTTTCTTTTTCGAAAAAGGAGTGCAGAACTGTGTACGTTTCCGTCGCACAAGTCTGCACTCCTATTCTGCATTACACAATCAATTCACTTGTCTCTTTCACAAAGCCACCTCCAACTTATTACTTTTCTAAATATAAAGATTTAATCATTGTCTTCTCAATAAACTCTATAGTTGTATGATTTATCAAAATTTCGAATACTTCTTTTGTAGAAATAGTTCTAGTAGCTTTTTTCTCATATTCCTCAATTAAAATTGCTAAGGATCCAGCTACAAAAGGAACTGCCATTGAAGTACCACTCATTTCGATAAACTCATTATTCAAGGAGTTTGAATAAATATTTACCCCTGGAGCATATACATCTACGAATTCATTTGAATTTGAAAAATCAGCTATATTTTTAATTGATTCATCAATTGCACCAACTGAAATCACTTCTTTAAAAGAAGCTGGATACCGATATTCCATCGTAGTCAAATCTCCATCACCATCGTTTCCAGCTGCTGCAACAACAGTTATTCCTTTTTTATCAACTTGTTTGATAAGATCATGTAGCTTTTTATCGTACTTTCGAACTCCTAATGATAGAGAAATAATCTTGACACGTTCATTATTATCACCTCGCCAATTCATTGCATATTTTAGTCCTTCAGAAAGAAGTTCAAGTGAACCTTTTCCACTACCATTTAACACCTTTACTATCAGTAAAGATACTTTGGGAGCAATACCTTGAATGCCATAATTATTGTTAGATCCTGCAATTATTCCAGCTACATGTGATCCATGACCATTTGTATCTCCATAATTATTTGTATCTCCATTGAACTCTTCGGTGAAATTATATCCATCAATCACTCTGTCTTTCAGATCTAAGTTCATCACGTCACAACCGGTATCTAAAACTGCAATGACTATTCCTTCTCCGTAGAATCCTTTTTGCCATTTTGTTTCGATTCCTACAGACAACACACTTGGTGACACATAATCTTTTTTAGCCAATTAATAACCTCCATAAATTGCCTTTAATAACCTATAAAGAGGTATTAAGAAGCCTTATAACAACTTTTTATTGGAATTAAATTAAATAATTATGTATTTTTATTTTATTTATGTTTTTTATGATATGAAAATTTTTGTTAATAAATTCTTCGCAGAAATAATCATCTTCTTCAATTTATTATTTAAGCTCTCAAAAAGTAAAAAGTGACACATCAGCTGTAAAGTTAAACTAATCAATGAGCAGTGGCCCCTTGATTAAAACGTTAGTTAAAGTTATCGATATATTGTAGTTACTCAGTTTAAATAGGAGAACTATCCATGAACAGATTTATCATTAATACAGATCAACGCAAACAACTTTCCACATCGCCTTCATATCAGATCGCAAATTTTCAAAGGAGAATTTAAAATTCGAGCGATACTTTCGAATCCAGTTGGTAAGCGCCGATACAATTTGTTCTTTACCCTGTAACATGATTGCTAAGTAAACAACAAACGAAGTAGTGAAAGTATGGTTCACTACAATTTATATATGGATAAAAGAGTTTTAATGATAAATGTGAAAGATTCAACTTTGACGTTAACCGAAAAAGGAAGCTTCCATCGGATGAAGCCTTGGGAAATCTGAAGTACGAACTAAGTACCTTACAGCAAAGAACAAATTTATGGTTTTAAAAGAGAAATGAAGAATTTAAAATAATGACGTGTGATCACTATATGACCATTATATTTTTTACGAAGGCAATCATTTAACCGATTGCCAAGGCTCTGTATATGCTCATTAAGGTCAATCGCAAGAATTATTTGGCACTAGCATATTTCTCCTTGCTTGAAGAATGCGATGAAGATCCGTAGGCAGAGCATTTTGCATAAAATGTCTATAGCGACATATAACACTGAGAGTGGATCAAACGACTCAAACCGTCAGCTCGATCAGAGAAATAGTAAGATATTTGCTATAGACAACACTTATCTTCGTATTGACTTTATCCAAGTAGTTTATCTCTCTTATTTGAAAGATTCCGCACCCTTGAAATGATGGCATATTATGAATCTACAAACTTTTATATGAAACCTGCATCATACAAGGAATATACTCGTAGAATGACTACACGAGAATATATGCTACTCGCAATTCATAATACATTCCAATGAAGTTCAAATACCTATCCTGCTTATTAATCACGCATTCATGAGTTGGAATGTTTATATACATGTCGCATACAGAAAACTGACTGAATAATGTCCTGATCCAAGTATTCTTTGGGTGCTTTAAAGATGTTTCGATTAGTAATTAGTAGCTAATCTCGATGAAGTATAACTATGATTGTTGCATCTATTGATTATTACAGTAACGAACGAAAATAATGGAAACGACAAAAGATGACTCCGGTACAATACCGAAGTCATCTTAATGGCAGCTTAAATCAATTCAAATACTTTTTCTAAACTCTAAAGTTCAGTTTAGTTACTACATTTTAAAAGTGTTTCGAAAAAATCTAAATTTGGGATTTATATAAAATTGTCGTGTTAGTAAATTAAAGGTTTTTTTACTCTACTCATTAATCAAAATTTTTAAAGAAGCACCATTTCACGAAATTCTTTTTTTATGGAATATCGATATTTTAGTCCTATTCATAAGAAATATTAATTAGTTAAAAATAATCATCTTCTTAAATAATTCAAATAGTATAACCTTTATTTTTACACTTATGTGTTACTATATACTAAATACTAAAATTAATTTAGTAATAAAAGGAGGTTTCATCATGACAAAAAATCTTGGGTGGATTTCTATTGGGATAATTATTTTTACTTTAATTACATTTAGCGTACTTCCAGTCAACGGATTTTGGGGAACAAATTATTTAATTGGTGGTATGCTGTTAGCTTTATTAACTGCTATGTTTAGTAAAAAAGGTATCGGAAAAAATCTTGCTTTTATAGCAATGGGTATTCTTTTACTTCTATTTGTATTATCAATTTTAGGATTTTTAGGAATCCTGTAATATTTTATTAAATATAAATCCTAGTACATTAGATGACCACTAATACTAGGATTTATATTTATATTCATTCGATTAATTAATTTGAGAAATTTTTATTTTTTACAGTTTAGTCAATGTAGCATGACCTGTCGCATTTTGACTGTAACTTGTCAATCGAAGATACAAATAATCCTTTTTAACTTTAATATTTGACTGATTTAACGATTGCCCTGGTTGCAAAAACCACTCTTTAACTGGTTCATCGAATCCTGCCACGTCTACAATATGAACACCCATTACTGCATTTGAACTTGTATTCTTAGCAGAGATTCGTGCCAGACCGTTTGTAAAATTCATTTTTGTTCCATTGACCACTCTATCTCCAATAGCGATAGAAATTCCGTTACTTGATACTAAAGCCTCTACATCATTTTTATTCTTTTCCATTTTTTTATCTCCTTCTCCTTTTTTTTATTAGCAAACAAAGCACATTACTGCTTCTACTACAGGTGTATTAAATGTTTTACCTGCTGCTTGAGCACAGTCACATAATCTTTGATCACAGTAACAGTTAGGGTAACTTACACCTCGTTTTGTATAACAGCAATCATGTGTTTTACAGCAATTATCTAGTCCATTAATTCCTTTTTTAGTTGAAGTACAAGCTGACGAACCACCACAAGCTTGACCACACCAAATATAACCTCCAGCTAAACAGCCATCAAAAACACCATTTGCCTCTACATCTCCATTTAACATTCCAGGTACATAATCTTGATAAAAAGGAAACTCACTTTCTTCTTTATCATTTTTTTCTTTATACAAGGCGATTAATTCTTGATCAAAAGTCGATTCTGAAAACTTAATATAATTTTCGCTTCGAGCAGTATAATTATTCAATGTAACTTCATCATTATCTTCGTTATAATATTCACCTACAAAAAAGTCATTTTGAGTCGATAAATCATTATTTCGATATCGAGTAATATAACGAATCTTTACATTGCTGGCCACTTCAAAATAAATCGATTTTGCAGTTACAACATCTTCTTCTTTTTTCGCATCAAACTCAATTGCTTGAATGACTTTTACTTCTTGAGGATTAAATTCAAATTTTTGTTTATGATTCATTTCTTCAATTAGATTTTTTAACTTCTTATTTTCTTTGATGTCATGTAGAATAAATTTAATTTCTTGTTCTTCTAACCGTTTACCGATAAGCATAAATTAACATCTTCCCTTCATTTTATTATCAGCTGATATTATAGAAAGAAGTTTATAGTAGAACATATACAACCTATTACATCTACTTTTTCTTATTTATTAATGTTTAAAGTCTTTCAACAAATGTCAGATCAAGTTTTTGTACTCATATTAAAAATATAGCCAAGCTATTCTCATTCAAAATAAATCAAAAAATGACTTAATCCGATTATGAACTGAACCCCGAATGATAAACACTTATAAAAAAGTGTATCATTCGGGGTTTTTCGTGTGCATACGAATCGCTATAATGAACCTATTCATTCAGACGGGAGAAACAACCATGAGTAAAATCACCTTCACTATGACTCAAATCAACCAGCTCGAAGAAAATCCGAACGTCGCTTCCGTATCAGAACGTTCAATCCAGTACACGGCCGAGTTCAAGGTCAAAGCTGTACGTGAGAATATGGAAGGAAAAGGACCTCAACAAATCTTCACGGAGGCTGGATTCGACCTGACGGTGATCGGGAAACGAAAAGCGCATTCCGCGTTGATTCGCTGGCGCCAAACGTTCCGAAAAGACGGAGAGGAGGGTCTCCGGAACGACAAACGTGGAAAGGCTCTGGGAGGCGGACGCCCGAAGACAGACGAGTCGATGGAGAGACGGTTGGCGAAGGCAGAGGCACGGATCAAATACCTGACGGCAGAGAACGAGCTCTTAAAAAAGCTAGAGCAGTTAGAGGGGCAGGCGAAACGTACGAACTGACACCAGCAGAGAAATATCAGGCCATCAACACCGTCATCCGCATCGCACAGATTAAGAATCTCGTCTGCCCACTATGTGAGATTGCCGGAGTGACCGCAGTGGCTATTACGCTTGGTTGAACCGTGCCGAGGCGGATTCCCTTCGGGAAGAGCATGATTATCTAGATGCGACACTCCTCAAGAAAATCCATGATAGCCACAAAGGCAAAGTCGGTTATCGGAGGCTGTACATGGAGGTGTTCGCTACCCTCGGTTTCCCGATCAACCATAAACGGATTCTTCGGCTGATGCGCAAATATAACACCGTGACCAAAATCCGGAGGATGAACTCTTATCACAAGCTCTCTCGGGCGACGCACGCCGCGTCGTGCCGAACCGATTGAACCGCGAGTTCCCGGCAGAGCGAGCCCGGGAAGGTATTCGTGACCGATATCACCTACCTCCCTATCGCCTCCGGCGAGAACGTCTATCTGTCTTGTGTGAAGGACGTCGCCACACGCGGGATCGTGGCACACCAATTGTCCACGAGTCTTCACATGGACCTCGTCTTTCAGACGATGAAAAAGCTCGAAGAGCATCTCCAAGAGAAGCGACATCCCGAGGCGATGATTCATTCAGACCAAGGCTTTCACTACACCCATCCGAGCTACCAGCGACTCATTGGCGACCTCGGACTGGTTCAGTCCATGTCCCGTCGGGGCAACTGTCTCGACAACGCACCGATCGAATCGTTCTTCGGTCATTTGAAGGACTATGTCACCAACCGTTCGTGCGAATCAATCGAGGAGGTCCGAGAGATAGTCGGGGACTACATCAGCTATTACAACTGCGAGCGCGGTCAATGGAACCTAAAAAAGATGACCCCGAAACAATATCGGAACCATCTGATCGCAGCGTAGAAAACTTGGTCTTTTTATTAAACTGTCCATTTTACGGGGCTCAGTTCATTAAAAAGGACAAGTCATTTTTGATTTATACTTATTTAAATAAATGGAATTCTTCTTTCAATCGTTCTCAAATATTTTATAGAAATCCATGTGCATATACTTAAATAGATCAAAGTAACAAATAAATTTATAATAATTATTTTGATGGTAAATTGAGTATCAAAATAAAAAATATGTGGCCATGGAATTAATTTCCCACCCGTCAACCCCTCTGATCCACAGTACATAATTACTATTAGTAAAGACACCTCAACACTTTTAAAAAGTATACTACTTAAAAATGAAGTAATTGATAGTATCAAGGACTGAGTAAATAATAATAAAAATAAGCTGATAAAAGAAAAACTTTCGCTCTTAATACAAAATATAGTAACTAAAATAATGATCAATAGTGAAAATAGGCTTATAAAATAAGCATTATATTTAGCAATTTTTTGACTTGGTAGTTGAATCATTATTTCTTCTGAATTTTCATGATAGAGACTGTACACTAAAAGTGACGACCATAATGAAATTGACGGAACAAAAATGATCTGAAGAACTAAAAAGAACTGTGCATCAAATTTAGAGTTATAGAAACCTAAAAGATAAATCATTAATGATAAAGCTATAATAATAGGAATATAAAAATTAAAGCCAATACTTTTAATTTGAAATTTCACTAAACTGTTCACCACCTAGCTCTTTAATAATAGATACATAACCATCTACAAAACGAGGATTTACTGCTACCGCGCCTCCTGGATTTTCTGTAGAAATAATTTTCACTTTTATTGTATCTATATTGATCTCATCAACTTCAATAACCATATATTTATTTAATATTTCATTTAAACTATCATGATTTATTTTCATTTCCCAAACTAACCCTTTCGCATAGCTAGCAAGCGCTTGGGGGGTTGATTCAACAAGTAATTTCCCCTCTTTAATGATCCCTACTTTTGTACATAAAAATTCAATATCTTCTACAATATGCGAAGAAATAATTACAGTTTTTTCTCTAGAAAGTTCCTTCAATAAGTTTCTAAAACGTATTCTTTCGTAAATATCTAATCCAGATGTCGGCTCGTCAACTATGATAATTTGAGGATCAGTTAAAAATAATTGTGCAATCCCAAGTCTTTTTCTCATTCCACCAGATAAATTTCCAACTTTTTTAGTTTTTGATTCAAGTAAATTTACTTTTTTTAGTACATAATCAATTCTCTTTGCTCTTTCATCACTATTTTTTAACCCTTTAAGTATTGCAATATGATTTAAACAATCTTGTACAGTTGCTTTCGGGTATAAATTAAAATCTTGTGGAAGATAGCCAATCAGATTCCGAATGTCTTTAATCTTCTTAGGTTTTATACTAAGATCATCTGAATGCTCTAAGTCAATCGTTCCATTATCAACACTAATAATGCCTGCAATAGCTCTCATCAATGTTGTTTTTCCAGCACCGTTTGGTCCAATTAACCCGTATATTCCTTCAATATTTAGTGAAACATCATCTAAAATACTTTTTTTATTTTTGATTTTTGAAATGTTTTTAATATAAATCATTTGTTACCTCCTGATTTAATCAATTGATTTTTTAATTGATACCATGTGAGTTCTTTGTTCATCATTAAATCGTTCCATCTTCTTAATAATCTTGCAGCTTTGTCATCATCACTTGTGCTAATAAAGTTGATTATTTCTTCAATATATTTTTTATTTTTTTTAGATTCATTGTCATATACTTCACTGATCCAAAAATCACCTTCCGAATACTCTTCTTTTGCTATTTTATGCATTTTATTAATGTAATTTGTTGTTAAGACATTAAATATGATTGGAATATTGTCATTTTCGGTATAGTTATTTTGTATTTTCCATGTCATAGCACCTACGAGTTGATATGAAATATCTTTGCTCATGATATCAAAAGTTAATTTATTGTGATGTTCATAAGGACTTACTAAAATAAATAGATTTTTGTTTTTTTGGTACCACATAGTTTCTGTAGGTAAAACATCATTTGCGCCTCTTCCAGGTACAATATAAATATTTTCAGGAAATTTATAAGCTTTTTTATGAAAAACTTGATTTATAAGATTAAATGTCTCTCTTAATTTGTCAATGTATTTAGCTATAGTCTCAATATTATTTTCCCAAGTAATCGGGTACACAACACGATAATTATTAATGGTTTTGTCTTTGAGCTCACCATAAATAATGTTTATCCCGCTATCACTTGTTATTTGATACGTATTATTGTTTTTTTCTCCAAGACTATCCATTAATTGAACGTTGCCATTCAATTTTAAATTGAACTTTATTTTTGATGTATCATACACTGATAATCGCGTATTTGAATTGTAAACACTTTTCATTGCAGGATTTACTGATTTTACAGGGTACCACGAGAAATAAAATGGTAAGTATGCATGTGATGCTTTAGCTTCCATAAACGGAGATGAACTACCTTTATAATTAATAACAATGGACTTTGTCGGTCTATCTAAGTAAATTTTTAAAAAGTCCTTATCTTGCTTAAATCTAACTACTTTTCTCTCCTCATCTTTTATAGAAGATACAGAAAATTGATGATATAAAGAAAAAACTTTTTCACCCTTTTCTTCGTCTTTAAAGTAAATCTTCACTTCGCTTTTTAACTGATTCTCAATGCTCAATTGAATATCGTATTGTTTAATGTCGTAATCAAAGTTCTTTAACGAGTTTACTTTTTCAGGAGTATAGTTGTAATAGTAATCCAACTCGTTGATATTTCTTTTGTTAAATTTTTCAGGTGTAATTTTTTCATTTTTTTGAAAATTTGAAAATCCTACTACTAACACCGGTATAATGAGCGTTAGTGCTAAACTTTTTTGGAATTTAAAAAACGAATACGAATTATTAAATAATTTGATTGCTATTAATAGAAACAGCATTAACGTCCAAACGTATTTATTTGTTAGATCTCCTTGCGGAAATAAAAACCCGCTTAATGCGTTGTAAGACATTTGAGGATTATCAATTCCAAGATGAATAAAGGCAGGGATCTCTTTCACGCCGAGTATATTAAAAAATGGTTCTAAAACATAAACGTTTGTAGGAGAAAGGACCAGCCATATTAAAATTAGTACGGAATAATTAATTTTACTATTTGAAATTTGTCCGATGTAAAATCCAATTAAAGAAATAATTAAATTTGGGAAGAACCAATACAGCATAATAAATTTGATTGAGTTAACGTAGATTTCTGATTCTCTGTATCCTGAAAAATAGAATATCATCAATATTATCAGTGTAGATCCTACTGAGAATAAGATGTTATTTACAAATACAAAGAAATAATTTGAAATACTTTTGACACTTATACTATTAGGTATCGAGCTAAAAAAGTTATTAATATCTTCTTTTGTTTCAGTAATTGCAGCATGATAACCTAAAAAAACAAATACTAGCATGCTCCCCTGTATTAAGAAAGACGACAATTGTAGAAAGTTCCCGGGGTTAGAGATCTCGGTCAACGTGTATGTATAGATCATTATTGATAGATAGATAAAGCCAAAAAGTGAAGATACGATAAATAATGGATTTTTGTAATTAATCTTTGAATAAAATACGAATGAATTTATGATTTTCTTCAAATTATTCACACCTTCTATATGAAATTAGTATAATAAGACCTTTCTAATTATTAGAAAGGTCTTATATCATTAATCTGTAATCTTTACAGTTCCGCGGATATCTTTAGAACTATATTCTGCCCATGCTTCTGCGTAATATGTGGATGGTGCTGGAGAAAATGATGATTTTACCTCTGTAACAGGGCGAGCATAGCTAGTATGAACAGTTGGATCAGGTAAAACTACAATACTTTTTTTAGCGTATCCGATTAATTGGAATGGTCCTCCACCGCTATTAGTTACTGTCATACGTGACGAGCCATCGTGAATATTAATTTTTCCGCCCTCAGCACTTGCTGTATAGTTTAGTGATGCTGTAGATGTTGCTGCTGAAACACTCGTTGTTGCTAGTAAAACTGCCAATGCACCTAGTGCTAACATTTTAGGTGCAGTTTTTTTGTTGCTAACTGCTAAATTAACCATTTGTCTATTTCCTCCTTTTAGTTTTTATAAGAACGTTGTCTTATGTCTTAAAAAGAGGTAATTTATACGATAATAACAACTTGCTGATTAAAATGTCGTTTTTAATTTTTTATTACATTAAACTAATGGATTTGTTTCTTTAGTATCTACTGGTGAAGTTTTAGTCATTGCAGATTCAATTTCAACTGAAAGTTTCTTCTCATTTTTTCTTTCCTCTTGATCTAAAATAGTGACAGTTTCTCTTGAACGATCATTTAGCCACTCGATTTGAATTTCCCTTAAAAAACTAATCAATGTAGCCACACGATCTGCATACAAATTAAAAAATGGCTCACAAATTTTTAAGATAGCATGTATCACTAAGGCGGCAAAAAAATAGATTACAAAATATAAAGCTAATGTTTCATTAGTGACTTGCCCCTTATTGGAAAGAGTCGAAATTAAGGTGACGCCTAGAACGACGAATGGAAAAGCGACACCTAACTGTTTCTGATTTCCATCTCGCTCTTCAGTTAATGTTTTTATAAGTACATCAAGTTGAGCACTGTTAACTATACTTTCTTCATTTAACTGTTTTTTTAATGCTATTTTGTATTCCTCATTCTTATTTACAAAAAAATCTGTTTCTCTTTCTAAATAATTAAAGTAACGATATGTTCCTATCGCAAAACCAGCTGGTAGTATCCATGAGACAAGAAGTACAAAATAATTAGATAATAGTGGGATAAGAAGAATGCTCACTAAAAAACCACATAATAAAAGAATACTAAATAAAAACTCTTTCGTTTTAAATCTCTCTTTAGTCTTTGGATTGTAATTATTTTGATGGAATATAATCAGTTTTCGCATTTAATCAGCTCTCCTTGCACATGTATTTTTAAGTTCACATTTAAGTAGATTGTTTGACGATTAATTAAACCATCTATCATTCTGACTACTTGCACTCCTAATTGATGAATCGGCTGATCGATAGTGGTAATATCGATTGCTTCAGTAATCAATTGATTATCAAATCTGTCACAGCACATTTTTTTGGAATCTTTATCTTTAACAGTCTCGCTTGGTGAATGATTCCTGCTGCCACATAATCGTTTCCGACTAAAATTACTCTAATGGATATACTTATAAAATACATTTTTACGACTTTTTCCAACACTGCTATCTGAATTTCTTAAACAAAGCGCTACGCTTTGATATCTACTCTCCTAAAGGTGATTCATGGCTAGTTCAATTCCATCGGAATGATCAATGTATATTTGAGAATGATCTCCTTCCGACCACTCACATGATACTATCGAACCGAATTTACTGATTTCCGGCAAGGCTGATGCTGAAGTCACTATTGAAGCAACCATTAGCCCATCAATTTGTTTGTATCGTAATTGGTCAAACGAATGGCCTCTAAAACAGCTTCTCTTTTTGCTCTGTTACACAAAGATGATTATTTAGTACGCGTGGTACAGTGGATCGTGATACGATAGTTAATCAATCAATTTTTGTTATTTTTTCCATTAGACCCCTTTCTCGTGTCAATTTTTTGGTATTTTAATCATATCAAAAATGCGAGACACTATATCAATTAAAATATCTAAAAAACAATGGACGAATAACGTTCCGATACCACTTGATCCATTTAAAACGCGATACAAAAGACTGTACACTCTCCGCATGTCTTTTTTATTGCCAGCTTCCAGCTTGTTCGCTTGCTAAGTTTAATCATAAATTCATCATTAAGAACAGCAAGTAAAGAAGAGCATATATACAAAGCAAGTCCACAACTTATTATCAATATCCCAATAAAAAAATAATAATCAGCTAGTAGATCGATTCTCTGAATCAATCTCATTCGTAATATGAATATTTAATCCATCTACTAACAAACAAATAATGAAAATATGTATAAAACTTAACAGATTAGATATACCTTGTTTAATTAGACCATTGGTAAAAATCAGTTCACTCCCTATTGTGAACACTCAAAAACCAATACTCATTCCTATATTTCGCTCTAATGCGATATTCAGTGTATCTCAAGGTGCTATGTATACGTGGAGAGTGGAGAACATCAGAAGGAAAGAAAGTCAGACTACATGAGTTATACGATTCAGAAATCCAAAAATGGTCGCTTGATAATATTTGCGAGAAAGTAAGACAAGTTCCGGGAACGTTGATTAAAGCTGCTGCTGCTGGAGATATCACTATCTGTATGAATTTTGATAGCGAACATGTAGATTTGGAAGTTGTAAGAAAAGTAGGAAAGTTGATTGGCGCTCGTAATATCATTGCGATGATTGATCGAATTGATACGGCTACTATGTGTGGTCAAAATCTGAAGAAAAATGAGGATAATAATTTATGGTATCAAAGCAAAGGTTATATGGCTGCAGGATCCTAATACAATTGATCGCCTCATGCATAACATTCGATCGATTGGTTTCAACGATTCAAAGATTTGGAAGTTGACTTCATTTGTTTCACTTCGTGAAGCGCACTACTTGAAACAATTAAAGTCTCGAGAAATCATACCTTTTAGTTTTGTAAATGAAACTAAAATCAGAACACACTTTAAAGCCTCTAATCCTGAATTAGTATTAACATAAGCTCATTACCATTCAAAGGAGGTGATAATATGGATCGAATTCCTTATGTGGATACAGACTCTACATTAACTGTTAGAGTGGAATTGCAACATGCAGCAGATGTGTTTTTAATAGATAGCATCAACTATCAACATTATAAAAGCGGCCGACGTTTTAAGTACTTTGGCGGTCACCAAACAAAATCTCCAGTAACCATATCTGTACAAGGCGCTGGAAGGTGGTATTTAATCGTCAACGGAAATACAAGGTATAATTATCAGTTCTTTTAACAAATAATCTATAACTACGGTTTTCTCATAGAAGTAGACAGTCGAACGAATAAAACTGCCTACTTCTATGATTTTTCTGGTATTTCATTAATAAGTAATTTCGCTTTCGTTCCATCAACAAATCCGATTTTGGAAAGTAAAACAGAATCACTCTCATTAGACTTTGAATACAATTCTTCGATTTTCTCATTCCATATGGTGTGATCTTCATCAGTCATCACCATAAAAAGTCTTCTCATAAATAATAAGTGAATTATTAATCTCTTATCGTAATGAAATCGTCTTAGTTCTTCTATGTACAGTTTGTCATTCTCATGTTCTTTTGGAATCAAGTTGAAATTAGTACCGTAAATTTTACCTGTATGCGATACTACGTTTCTTAAGTGTCTTAATGAATCAATCCAGCTTGCTAATAAATCGCCTAATAGCCTATTTTCTTTGGCATTCGAAGTCATTTTTCGAGCCACAAGAGTTTTATACTGAGGAATCAATAAGCTATAGAATGTTGAAAGACTACCTAAAGTCATTAAATCAAACAATAACCAGACTGGTGTAGCACCATAATTCTGTTCATGATGTTTAATCGCTTCATGCTTTTGTTTATTAGCTTGGATCGTTTTATAGAAATTTTCATATAATTTATTAACTCTAACTACTCTCTCCTTCTTAGTTCTAGAACGTTTCCCTTTCTCCTCGAAATAAATATCTTCATCTAAATAAAATTGAGCAGGTTGAAAATTATCTGATTGATAATTTTGAGCTAATATATCGATAATGGAAGACCGCAAGAATACTTCTAGTCTAGAAATCAAGTCGTGTAGCCAACTTCTTAAGTAATGATCGTAACTATAAGTTGCTTTCACCGCAGTAAAGCTTTTTTCAATGCCTTTACCAAATAAATCATTTGAATAATATTTGAACGTGTAATAATTTACTTTTCTTAAAAAATCCTTACATTCATTCTCTTCTTCCAATGTGAAAGACATATTATCTCTTTTCAATTTTTCAATCATTTCTTCTATTGAATAAGGAGATTTCATAAGAAGCTTTGTTTTTTGTGGTTGATCAAAATAAAAATTAATTTTGTCAATGTCTCTTACATCGTAAAGCTCATCTGTATAAAATAATTGTTCAACATCTACAAATTTAATTTTTTTGGAATTATCCATCTTTAAAAAACTCCGCCTTGAATTTTGACATAAAAAAAGGCCAACTGTGTTTCGCATTGTTAAGAGGCGTTAGTTGACTGCTGTTACTTTTATTATACTTTTATTCAATCAAAAATCAACTGTTTTATTTGTTAGATACTTTTTACGTTCAAAAAATTGTGTATTTAAAATCACACTATTTCTAAGTACATAAAATTTTAAGCTGTTCATGAGATCATAATAAAATCAGCTATTTTAAACTAACCTTTTATTAGCATACACTATTATTAAACTTCTAGAAAATAAAAAATAGCTTAATTTTTTGACATCGAAATGTATACTTTAATTTATCTTATCATTTTTTGATTAGATATTTGAATTATGCTATTTTATATGCCTTTGTATTCTTTATTAATTTCTGTTTGTATAAATAAATAAGATTCTTATGCACAAAAAATGTACAACCCTTTTCATGAATAGACTATGATACCTATTTATCAGATAAGGGGAATTTTATAATATATATTCACATATAGAAGATAAGTAATTTTGGTCTAGTATCAATAATACATCTACCGATCATTCAAGTAACATTAAAGAAACGGTGCTTGTTTCCTTTATCAAATATATGAAAGACTCACGGTACCCCATATTATCAAAGATAAAAAAATCATTTGAAAAACAGCTCATAATAATTAAAAGATCGCATTTAGATTTACTCTTATTGGTCTATGAATTAGTTGGTAAGGTGGTCGTTGATTTCGATGTTTTGGCTGACCCATTTGACTTTGTGCAAAGCAATATAACTTCTGATGATTTGAATTCAGTAAATTCCTGAATTTATTCCCCATTGCTTCAACGCCATATCTACCTAGATCGCCCCAAGCTAAAAACACAGTATCAGCCCACTCTATCGCTTCTTCGATTGCCTTCTCATTAATAGTATCATTGATAAAGTGATCTTCATTAAGAGCTTGAGAGTCGGGATTGATAATTGGGCTCATATTGACAATTGTAAGACTACCCGCCTTAAAATACTTTTGCGCATATTTTGTCATAAATGTTACTGTTGGATCGCTAAATCTTTCATTAGCATGACTAGGATTCATCATAACTACGCTAACTTTCTGACACTCCTCATTCGTCTTCCACTTAATATGTAAACTATATCTTTTTATCCCGTCTTTACTAAAAATAGCCTTATGTTGCGCATTTTGAATGCTTAACTCCTGATCCTTGCTTTGCAAGTCTATTTCAAATGTACTTCCTTGTTCATGAATCCATTTTTGTAACTCTTCGTAAAATTTAGCTTCTGTCATATTATTAGATAATCGAACAGAACCCTCTAATAGCAGCCGATTCATCATTTTTCTCCTTTGATTACGAACTATCATAATATATTAATATTTCAGTTGCCTTAAGAATTTTTTGATTAAATAATCCCTTTGAGATTACCTATAATACAAAAGAAGCTTTTTTAACGGTATGGAAATTCCGCATTGCTTCATTCTGCCAATTCTTTGATCATATAGTTTTTTTATTATTTCTTTGCTTTGAGTAATGCTTTCGTGATGAATTCGTTTATGACAAACTGGGCAAAGCATTACAATATTAGCAGTTACATCTAAGCTATACTCGAATTCGTCTTGAAACTCCATTGGTATTAGATGATGTGCTTCGACATAATTTTTATTTGTCACTTTAGAAATAAAGTTCTGGTGTAATGCATCGTATTCACAAGTATAGTCGGAAGCAGTTAAAGCCTTTTTGACAATAGATTTACTTCTGACCCACTTTTGATTTGATTTCATATTATTTATTCTGATCCGTTGAACTGGAATATCTTCATCTTCAGGATCACGATGTGGCAGTTCAATACGTTCCATTGCCTCTTGATCCTCTAATTTGCCTAGGGATGTAAATGTGATTTCTTTGGATAAAAGTAAGCACATCATATTGTAAAAATACAAAGTGTTAATTATTCTTTTAGCATTACTAAATTTGTTTAGATGAATGCCAGATTGTTGAACCTCCTGAAGGTTAATAGGAATAAATGTAGCTATTGAAGAAGGGAAAAATCTATAGCTACCCGTATAACCGTTTTGGGTTGGAGAAGAATATTTAATTACTTCTTCTAAAACGGCAGAAGCAATTAAGTGAGAGTTCCACTGAAATAATACAAGCGATCCCCGTTCTATATTCATTCCAGTTTTAAATTGATACAGTTCAGAAGGGAGTGTATGTTGAAACCATATTTGAACTTCTGCAGTAGTTTTATCTCTAAATGTTAAGTCTTTATTAGACATTGGTAATATTCGAATGCTATCGCCTTTTGAATACGGGAAAAGATTTATTAAATAGTATGGATTAATCCTTACTTTTTCTGTTCCATAAACGGTTTTCCAACTTGAGTTATTTCTATTAGCATCGTTAGCTAAACGTGTAAATTCGGAATGCAGGTTTTTATTCTTTAAAATAAAGTAATTCTGACTTTTTTGTCTACTAAATAAGCTAGTCATTGCATAGTTAAAAGAAGCGGTCTTATAACTCCCTCTAGTTAAATCAAAAAGTTTTTCTCCAATTTCTGAAACTAGGTATTCATTTTTCCATAATCGCTTGTCTTCTTTAATACTACTCAAAAACAATTGAAACAGTGTGTCTACATTCGACAATTCTTATTCACCTCAACTTACCGTGTATTTTAATACACTTATAATACCCATATAGATTAAAATAAATTGATAACTTAGACATCTACCTTAGCTTGAATAACCGATGACATGCTTAGACACATCTTCAATCGTTTCCAAGTCAATTAAATCAATATCTAAAATGTACATTGTATTTAGTCTTGGATTAAATATTCCTAATTTGGATAGTCCATCAAAGCGGTCTTTAAGTTTTGAACGACATCCCATTAAGTAATAGATCAATAATTGTAGTGTATGGTCAGTAGTAGGGCTACTTTTTAAAACTTTCATTTCCCATAGAGCATGCGGAGTTAAATAGTCTGCATCCCCATTAGTAATAATATCTGTATAACCACCCTCAAAACTAATTCTTTCTTGGTTCACCGGTCCATACTCTTCAAAAAAATGAAGGCTTCTCGCTACCATTGTTTTGATATTCTGAATCGTTGCATCGTCTGGATTAATCGTTTGGACAGGTACATACGTATGTTTTCCAGCACGTGCTACGCTCTCATACCCACATAATCTACACGCATTAAAAATCGATTCTTCATCTAACCCGTGTATCTCCGATCGTAGTTCTCCTGCGTATTCAAGCTCTTTTATCATCAACGCTCCAGATATAGGGGAAGCAAAGGCTTTATGATCACCTTGACAAAAGCGAGTCAAATAATCTACGACAATGCCAATCAGTGATGGATGGATGTTCTCATTTAAAGACAGCTCAATTCCATCATCAAAACATCTTCTATTAAATGTTTTTGGAGGAATATAACCACCTCTGGGTTGCTTAGCAGAGTTAATTTTTTTTATATCTTTAATGCGTTGTGTGACGGATACCATATATATCACCTCAATTTAAATATAGAGACAATTTATTATTATTTATCTAATTCATCTCTTAATCATTAGTATACCGATTACTATGCAATTTGTATGGATAATCCTTCCACCTCGCCTTTTTTGGCTATAGGCTGTGTTTTATTAATGCTCAGAACACGATGAAAATGTGCTAGAAGTAATTTCTACGATAAACAAAGAAATTACTTCTAAACTGTAGATGCTCCGCATTTAAAATAAATTGATTTGTATACGTTCGATTTCGAAACGCCATTGAACATAACACCTACTAATTACACGAACTTATGTAATCTGCCCTTAGTAATCAAAATGCAGCTACTTATTCTTATAGTCAGTTTTTAGCTCGTTCTTATGATAATTTCTTTTAGGTTAATATGTTGAATTAGCACATGATATACTGTCTATAAACATTTAAGTTGAAAGAGGTATACATATGTCATCCAATGAAATGAAAAATAAATCGTTCCGTCTTTCTGAAGACGTTACTGACAAAATTGGTGAATTAATAAAAGGACGCCAAATTACAACCAATCAGTTATTCGAAGAGTTTATTGTACTCGCTGAACAAAAGAAAATTGATCCAAAGCTCACTGAAGAGGATGCTGTATTAGAAGCATCGCTCAAACAGATTACGCTTCTCTTTCAAGAACGTGCAGCACGTCTTGAAGCGTTCCAACACGAAAATCAACGCATTCAATCTCGTCATCTAGAGACAGTCACTAAGTTAGAGTCAGAAGTACTCCAAGCAAAAGAAAACTTAGAAGCAGAATACGTAGAAAAAGTCTCTAATCATCATCAAGAACTTCAAGACATGAAAACAAAACTGGAACAGACAGAAAATGAATTAGTTCAGGCAAGAGATCAACAAGAAAAAATAGAAGTATCTAAAAAAGAAGAAATCACATCATTAAAACGAGAAGTATTTCACTTAGAAGGTAATCTTACTAAACTCGAAGAAGAACGCGATCAATTGTATCGTCAGAACAAAGCATTAACTGATCGAATTGATGAATTAAAAGCACGTACCGAGCGTTCCGAACAGTTAGAAGAAGAAAACCGAAAACTGTCGTTAGCGCTAACCATTGCGCAACGGGATCAAGAATCATTCGAACGACGCCTTCACGAACAAGTTGAGCTAGCTGTATTACGAGAGCGTACACAATCATCTCTCGATAGTGAAAATGAGTAATCGATTAAGCTGAAATTATCAAAAGACCGTTCTACTGAGATGTAGGACGGTCTTTTTCATCTAATTACGTGCGTAAGTATTGTTCTAAAGCTGCTCGTATGATTTGATCCGGTTTCATGCCTTGATCTTGCGCTCGCTTTTTTAGCGTTTGGTACAATGGATCATTTTTATCGGAGAAATCTACGTGTACGCGTGCTGGTTTTGGCTGTATAGGAGTTGCATCAATCACGCTTTGTTCTTTACGCTCATTCAGCA
Source organism: Exiguobacterium sp. H66 (assembly GCF_018618705.1). Taxonomy (NCBI): domain Bacteria; kingdom Bacillati; phylum Bacillota; class Bacilli; order Caryophanales; genus Exiguobacterium; species Exiguobacterium sp. H66. The sequence goes on along the minus strand of NZ_JACSMQ010000002.1, from coordinate 244,341 downwards.
TTTTTTTCACTTCACGTAATTGCTCACGTGTCATTTCATAGACCGTGAACTCCCCATCGTTCGTCGTATACTTTCGTTCTTCTAGTAAGGCGACTTTTGGATCCTCTGGCCATGTTAATAGTTCAGCTAATTTAGAAGCACTAAAGTCCTGTTGAATCGCCTTGTCTAAGATAGTTGGTCCAAATACATTCCAAAATGAAATAAAGCGATTGACTTGAGGATGAGACATTCCGATTCGATTTAAAAATTCTTTCCAACTTCCTTGTTCCTGCTGAAACGCTTCTTTAGTGTCAGCGTCACGGAATACTTCATTCGCATGTGCTAAAATACGACACTTTTCAACAAAACTTGTCGCTTGAATCGTATCAATATGATTGTAGTACTGAATAATACCTTCCATGTCTTCCGGAAGACGTTTTGATAGCACGCGTGATAAGCCGATAGCTGGAAGCGACTGATACGGATTTGACATCGCAGGCGCAGCAAATTTCTTCACCGCTTCGACTTGCTCTTCCCGTAACGCTTCTGTTCCCTGTTCTTGAACCGTTGTTTCAGCTACTGTGCTCTGAAAGCTTTTGAATGTTGCTTGTCCTTTTTTACGTCGACTGCTCATAGGGCAAGTACCTCCTCTGCTAACTGTAAGTAAGCATCTGTCGCTGGACTCTTATGGTCAAGGACAGGACGTGCTTCTCGTTGTAAGGATTGAATTTTTACGATGTATGGGATTGTCGTTAGTACAGGAATTCCAACTTCTTCCCCTAACTCCTTTAACTCGTCCACAGTCGTCATATCTCCTTTAGAGCGCGCATTCACCATTGTTGGAATAAACGCTGAGATATGAATATCTTCCTTGTATCCGTGTCTCATTTCTTCCAATTCTTCTGGAGCTGTGTACACAGCATCCATCGAAAACTTCTGCATCTGTACCGGCATGACGATCCGGTCCTGCGCAACAAGAGCACAACGAGCGTACGGGTTTAAAGCGGATGTTGATCCCGGGCAGTCAATTAAACAAATATCAAATAAGTCCTCCAGTCGCGTTAGTTCTTCAATCAAGCGGTATTCGTACCCCATCTGACTCGTCAGTCCTGTAGGAGAAGCAGAACGGCGCGTGGGTACGAGGTGAATGATACCTAGTTCATATTCACAAGTGACAATGACTTGTTCAATCGGTGCATATGAGGGATCGTGCTCTTCAATCAAACAATCGAGCAATACTTTCCCATCGTAATCATCGGTTAAGCCAAGTCCATTCGTTGTCGAAGCTTGGTCATCCGCATCAATGACCAGAACGCGTAATCCTTGTCGAGCATACGCATGGGCGAGGTTAATCGTGGTCGTTGATTTACCGACGCCACCTTTTCGATTATATAAGGCAATTTTCTTCACTGTTCCTTCTCTCCTTCCACGATTTCACTATGATCCTCTATAATATCCCGCTGAATGGTCTCTTCAATCATTTTTGAAATGTATTCACTAATGCTAAGTCCTTTAGCACGCGCTAGCACATGAATCTGTTCTGATGTTTCTGTCGGGACTCGTGTAGAAAGAACAGTCGAAGTCGCTTCAAGTGAGTGAAATGATTTTACTTTTACTTTCGCTGCCTTTGATCGAGTAGCACGAATTTCTCGTACTGTCGCACTCTCTAAAGACTTTCGACCTTCTTCTACAGGTAAACCATTTAAAACAACGTCTTCTGGATCATCGACATACATCAGTTCGAATACTTTGGAAGCCGGTAACGTTTGGAGTTGTTCTTCAAATGGTTCTAGGGTGTCAAACGCTTTAACATATCGGGAGGCAAGTGAATTTGACATGTTAACGACTTCTAAAAACGTGCGCCATTCTTGTTGATCGTGCATTTCAGATTTAGCAATCGACAAGCGCTTACCAATCTCGAAAACAGAGATCGTTTGAATCTTCGCTAATTCTTTAATCTCGACTGCGAGATTTTCTAAATCGCGGGAAACCGGTAACTTCTGAACGACAGAACTCAGATCAGTCAATCCACTCCGATAAGGATGTTGGTCTTGTGGTCTTACTTTATGAATTTGTTTATTCCGCGCTTTCATGTTTCGGACCTCCTGTCATCAAAAGTGCTAGCTCACGAAACGGCTGTGCCAGTTCCATGCCTTCTTTCGACTTGTACTGTAAAACACTCTTTCCGCTATCTGCTGCCTTCTCAATAAAAGCAGCACGTCGTACAGAAGGCAGCATATGTAATTGTTCTGTTGTTGCCAACTGCTCCATCGCCTCTGCGTATTCGCGATCCCCTTTTAAACCAAGATCGATTGCGACTGGCATAATGCCTGTTAGCTCTAGCGAAGCATTATAATATTTCTTCACTTGTCGAATGGTTCGAACCGTACTTCCTAACTGATCAAAAACGAGCTTTTTCGGCATAAATGGGATAACGACCTCGTCTGCGCATGATAAGACGACTTTAGATAATTCATTGATTGAAGGAACTGAATCAAGAATGATCCAATCAAACTCATGGGCAAGAGGAGATAGTAAATCTTTTAATAGAAAAATCTTATCTTGTTCAGAAATTAAATTGATTAAACGTGCATTTCGTTCATTGGAGGGAAGAAGACTAATGTTGTGTTTTTCATCATCAAATAAGATTTCTTCAATCGCTAATCCTTTTGCTTGGACGTCGTACAGCGTCATGTATTGAATCGTGTCCGACTCTTTCAGCATTAGCTTACTTAATGATCCCTGCGGATCTAAGTCAACGAGAAGCGTCCGATATCCTAGTTCACCAAGCGCATGACCCATATTGAGCGAACAGGTTGTCTTACCGGATCCTCCTTTTGATATGTAAAACGTCATAATATTCATCGTCTCTCCCCTTTCTTCATTAATCATGGCACATGAATATCATAATTTCAATGATTATCGATGATCAAAAGATAATATGAATGCAATCCTATGTATACATTATTAAATAAGCTGTAAACATTTCGACATCGAAATGTTTACAGCTTATTTAAGTTTTCCTACTTAGATGTTTTTATATATGTTTTTAAAATGCTTCTCCCTGTTTTATTCTTCATCATAATAATCCGTGATCTACCATATTATTATCATTCAACACATTGGAAGAGATTAAAAAGATTAATAAAGAATTAATAAGAATTAGAAAAAGACTTCACTACCTCAAGCCTTTAATACCAACAAAAACAAGACATTTTGCAATTTGGGAAACGAACAGCACAATTTGTAGAAATTCAAAGAGTATTGTTTTTTAAGCATTCATTTAATGATTTCGTTCAGAATCTATTGAATAAGCAACTCAACAACCTGTTTTTATAACAATAGAATTTGTTTTTTTTCCTAAATCGTATGGCATATTGATATTGTCCTTGGATGGATCAATACAATGAGTAGCATGACGATGAATTCGATCAAAAAGACTTAAAATGGCGCGGTTTTGTTGTCTTTTCACGACTATTTTCAAAAAAAAGCATGACAAATAGACCATCATGCAATGGCCAATTTTTCCGATACGACTCGGAGTCGTTCATTTAGATAGAGAATTGGTGATTCAAAGAAGAGGCGATAGAGTTCTGCATCTTCAAGACGGTCCCCGTATTGGTAGAAATCGTTTCGAATCGAACGAATGACTGCATCACAGGCAGCAAATCCGTACGTATCACTCAACGACTGCAGCGATGTTTGCGGAACTTCCAGTGCATCAAAATTTACGTAGTCACGAGCGACTTCTCGAAGATCGAACCAACTGATCAACGTACGCGCCCGTTCCGCTTCCCGGATACGCTTACTGTTGATCTGGTCTTCGAGTTTCACGTGAAACATTAAAGGACGTGTTACGGTATGTATGCGCTTTTTAAGCGAGACATTCTCTTTAACAGCAGATAAGAAATCTTTCGTGTTCTCAACCAAATGCACATTAAAGAACTGCGATAGTTGATCGAGCAGCCCTTTTACAGCCAAGCGATGTCCACAGTAACGCGGTAGGAATCCGCGTACTTCATCATAGGTTAAAGTTGCTTTCTCCTGAGACTGGACATTCACGTCCCGCTCTACTTGTACAAGAGCACGTAACGCGACGCGAAGGATATTCACATGCTCAATATCCATCAGTTGGCGCACCATTTCACACCAAAGAGACGTATAACCGGTCTTCGATGTATACGTACCACCTTCTTCAAAAAGATCACGGTAGTTTTCGAGATAATCTACGAGTTCAATGGTGACGACTCCAAAGAAATGAATCGAGTAGCGAATAAGTCCAACTGATTCAAAAAGGCGTAGGTTATTGTGTAACGATCGAACTGACGTACGCGCATAGTGAGCCAATGCTTCACTTTCCATTAATGAGAGAACACCTTGATCATCGCAATGAGATAAAAGCGTCAATAAATGACGAATACGAGATTTTGTCCACTTCAATGCTAAGAAAGGTCCTGGAATGTTATAGTGATGCTGTTCATATAAGAAACTGTCTTGACGTTTTGTCCAACGTGTTAAACCGCTCATCGCGATCAGTAATTTATTAGCGACCAATACATGACGATTTTCATGTTGAAATGACATACCTACACCTCCCCTACTCTGAACTATTATTACTAGTATCCTGTTCAGAAAAGGAACTGTCAAAACGCGGTTTCGGTACGGTCAAAAACGACCAATGTGCTAAAAACGTTGATATAAAGCCGTTTTCAAGTATAAAAAAGATGTCATTTCAGTACGGTCAAAAACGACCAGAATCTCTGAAATCCTTATATGATGCGCTTTCTAGAGGTTTTTCTTGGGTAAATTCATACATGAAGCGATGCAATATGTCATTCTGGTACGGTACATAACGACCAAATGATTAAAAGTGTCATTTCAGTACGGGATAAAGAGACTAAAATGTTCAAAAGTGTCGTTTGAGTACGGTATATGACGACCAAATGGATCAGATAACCGCTTTAAAATAATTTTTAAAAATTCTTCTAAAGTGCAGAAGTGTCATTCTGGTACGGGGAACAACGACCAAAATTACAAAACTGTTGTTTTGGTACGGTGATCGGCGACCTAAATACATAAAGTGTTGTTTCAGTACGGTCAAATCCGACAAAAATGCTAAAAATATAAGAAAAAGTGCTGTTTCAGTACGGTGAATAACCTCTGAATTTGAAAAATGGTCGTTTTACGACACGATTCGACATGTACGATCAATAGATATTCTGGAGAATAAGACATCCAATTAATAAGTGAGTTCTTACAACAAGGAAAAATGTAGAAAAATTAATAAGAACAAATGTTCTTATTTTGTGTTTGCTACTTCATATACTACCATCTATGTTGGTACTACATTACAGATCTTTTGAAATGATCGTTTGTATAAATATATGATTGTGATTGTCGAAGTTTACATGAGCATGGCTGAGTGCTTGATGCTACTTATTTTTGATTAGTGTATTGCTGTTAAAGCGATCATAAAGCGACCATATTTTTCAATGGCAACATGACACGATTGCTAATCTCGATTTAATAGGACAAAGACAATGTAGGCTAGGCATATGAGAAAAAACGCTTATTACTATCATATAGTTTCAAGGAAAATCATAACTAGTATTTAAAAGAGCGTACGAGATTCATGATCTCATACGCTCTTTTATTTGAATTTATGAAGAATGGAAGAAGACTACTTTCTATTGATCTGTTCGATATTCCTTATAGGAGAAGGGCATTGCGGCGATCATCATGTTCCCAGCGTTCCAAGGGATGGAAGTATAAGAAATAGTAGTCACCGGACCGATGCCAATCTTGAATGATAAAATCAAGTTCTTTGATACGATCCAAGTTAGTTTCAAGCTCTTTCAAGTTTTCTGCTTTTCGACTCTTATTAAATCGAATCGAGTGTGTAAACTGGCGCCAATGCCGTTTCGCGGGCATTGCTTCGTTTAACTGATACGAGTTAAGTCGTTCCTTTTGAAGTACAAAGGATAAATGATAAGCGAACGTTCCTTTTAATCGCTCAATCTGTTCTCCATAGATACTGATGATCTGTTGTTTTAACAAATCATCATAGACTTCCTCTGAGACAGTGACAGTAATTTGCGTGTCCCGTTTAACAGAAGAAGCATTACTAATTTTAACAGAGGAGAAGAGACCGAAGATCGAGAGATCCCCTTCCTCATTTCTAACAGCTACGCGATAATAACCGAGTTTTACAAGACGTTGGGTTGTGAGGGTATAGCTTTTTCCGCTATCGTTCCCATAAATCTTTTTAACAAGTTTTGAGATTGGGAAGACGATCTTTCGACTCGTTTGAAACGTCACATCGCGATATGACAGAATCTCGTTAAAGGCCTCAAAATCACGAGCATCAAGATCCGGGACTTTTCCGTCGAGTTCTGCAAGAAACTCGTTACTGACGAGAACCGATAAATTCGCCGGGATACCTTGTTTGTATTTAGGAACGACAGCAGAGAAGTCGTGGAGATCAAGAGATAAGTCCGTCAACATACCTTCTCCTTGATTAAACTTTTCTGTCGTATTTTTCATGCGATCAGCGATTCCAAAGAACGGTACCGTAATCGAGGTAGAAGTGGCAACATGTGCCTTTGGCTGCGCACGTTTCAATTCTTTCGCAACCTCTCCGATGACCATTAGAATATCAGTCCGCATCGTTGTCGTTTGCTGGTTCTTCGTTTTTTGTCTCCAATGTGGATACGTATGAATCAGCAAGTTATTATTTTCAGCCCATTCTTCAAGTTCCTGTATGTGTTCTTGCATCAACTTCTCAACACTATCAGCGGAGAACTTTCTTTGAAAGCCTTCTTTTCCCGCAATGTCCCAATACTCAAGGTACATTTTATGAAGGCCACGTAGTTCTTTCATCGGACCTTTGTTCTCAACATAGTTTTTTACGGCTGCCCGTACCCAGCGCCGTTTTAATTTCTTAAAGGAATAATAACGTAGCTTTTTGTAAACATCTTCTTCATTTTGAAATTCATAAAATTCTTCATAAAGTTGATTGACATAGGATTCGACATCAATGATATCGATGGAAATCAGTTGTTCGGTAACATCGTTCTCGAGCAGTGTCTTTGCTGCTTGAGAGACAACAAGTTGTCTATGTTGGACGGATGAGGTAGAGTCCATAATGCACGCCCCCTTAATTCGATATAGCTAGCATAGCATGTCTGAAGAGGAGTGGGGAAATTAGATAAAAGTGTGCGCCGGCGCACACTTTTTAAAAGTAGACATCGATTTAGATCTATCTTACAGTGTTTAAACTTTAGAGCGTTTGGTCGTTATCCATCACGAAGACTTTTTCCGTTATGAACGATTGTATTAACTGAAATAAGAAAGTATCTGTGATATCCTCCAGTGTAGAAATTCTTTTCAATGGAAGTTGACCCGCTAAACCATGCATCCGTTCCTCATTCCCAGCCCACCAACGCGTGGCGACAGCTCCCGGAGAGATACAATTAACGCGAATGTCAGGTGCAAGTGAGATAGCAAGTGAGCGTGTCATCGTATGAATGGCTGACTTAGTGGCTGCATAAGGAATGGAAGAACCGATACCGTTCACTCCCGCTACGCTCCCAAGGTTGACGATTACACCTGTGGATTGTCTTTTCATATGTGGTACGACTGCTTTCACACAGTGGAACATGCCCTTTACATTAACAGCAAAGAGAGAATCCCATACCTCTCCCGTCACTTCATCCAGTTCATTCATTGGAATCTGTGACGTGATGCTTGCATTGTTCACCAAAAAATCAATCTTTCCAAACACCATGAGGGTATGAGTGACCATATCCTGAACTTCGTGTTCTAATGAGACATCTGCTCGATAAGGAATTGCCACATCACCATCGTTCATAATTTTTTTTACGACCTCTAATGCCCCTTCTTCAGACTGACTGTAATTGACGATAACATTTACTCCTTCGGCGGCTAAACGGAGCGCTGTTGCACGCCCTATACCGGATCCAGCTCCTGTCACTATAGCTACTTTATCTTTCAAATTCATTGACAATCTTCCTCTCATCCTATGTGATTGATATCATTATGCTTCTATTCGAGACGAGAGTATAATTCTTGATAATGAACGGGATATCACTACGAGTGATATCAGAAAGGAATGATGCTATTGAATACCTAGGATTTATTGATTTTCAAGCATGTAGCAGATCTACATTCGATTTCGAAAGCAGCTGAGAAGTTGGGTTATGTTCAATCGAACGTCAGTCAGCGGATAAAGATTCTTGAAGACGAGCTAGGTGCTCGTTTACTGATTCGGAGTAATCGTGGAGTGAAATTAACAGAAGAAGGAACTACGCTGTACAAATATGCTGAGGATATCCTGAAGTTGATGCAGGATGCGAAATCCGCAATCGATAAAAATAAATGGAGAGAATACTTGGTCATAGGTGCAACACAGACTGTATCGGCGGCGTTGCTTCCAAAACTCTTTTTGCTCTTCATGAAAGAGAACAATGACATTGGTATGTCGATGAAGACACAAGATAAGCAACAATTGCAAGAAATGCTCTTCTATGGTGAAATTGACGGCATGTTTGTCAACGGATTATTCGACGAAGAGCGCTTTGAGTCCGTACATAGTTTAACTGAAGATATAGTAATCTTGTCACATCAGGACTTCAAGTTTGAAGAAGATGGATGCCCGACGCGCATCGTCAATAGTGATACTACGTGTACGTACCGGAACAAAACAATTGAAGTCGCGAAGGACAAGGGATATACAGATCCTAGAATAATAGAGTTCGATACACTCGAATCCATTTTAAATGCTGTAGAGTCAGGAATGGGCATGAGTGTCGTACCGAAGCGGATTTTAGATGATCGAAAAACGATACAGGGAATCATCCAATCTGATTTATCTACGCCTGTTCGAATAGAATCTATAGTTAGCCTGGAAAGGAAACGTAGCAAAAGTCTGCAGAAGTTCATTCGCTTTATAAAATCATTATCTCTGAACGTATGAGACTAAGGTATGATCATGTAACATAGAGAACAATTTAAAATTGAAATTCAAAACTAAGCATAAGAAAGGTAAGTCTTCCTCAAAAGTGAAAGTGAAATAACAAAAAGTATGCGCCGGCGCATACTTTTTGTTATTTCACGTACCATATTAAACATAAAAAATTGATTTACCACGAGGAATAGCTGATGTTTAATTTAACCTTCGAAAAGAAACGAATAGTCATTAATATATCATTTATTCTTTAATTGACTGGAGTGAAGAGGTTAAAGATCATCATCACGATGTTCATAAAATATGATGAGAAAAGTTCAAGGACGGTACATATGAATCAAAAACCTTGAATGGATAAAGAGGTTTCACGTGAAACAAGATAATATTAACTCTAATACACATTTTTTAATGAGATGATTTGATCGTTTGAAGAACGAAGTGGATTGATGGAAGGTGAATGAAAGGGTCCTCCGATTAGCTACTTGAGACATAATTCATGAGTCTTTCAGAATTACCATAAATTATGTAATAAAAAAGTGTGCGCCGGCGCACACTTTTTGGAATGAATAAGACAACAAATTGATAGAGATAAAGAGGTAGAGATTTGATCTGAAACCTCTTCAATAGAGAACGTATGATTGATATCTTTTGTGGTTTTATTCATCGTATATCAATTTTAAATTGTGTACATAAATAAAGTTAAATTAGAATAAAAAGGCATTTGTGAAGTTCAAATACGAAGGAGAGTTTGTTACTGACGTCAGTTCCAATCACATGCATTTCCATCGTTATCGCGGTCTAAATCATGGGGATCAACTGCCGGACCACCGGCAGCTAGATAAAAATCTTGAGCGGCTTGGGCGCTGGAAAAATCACCACAGTCGCGATCTGCTCCAGAAGGATCGTATTCAAGATCAGTTGCTACTTCTGTATCTGTTTCATCAACGTATTCCTCATCAGATATACTCTCATCTTCATTTATCATTTCGCTGCTTGCTAAAGAGGCTTCGAGTTCGTCGATTTTCTCTTTTGCAGCACTGTGTTTCGCCTCTTCTTCTTTGAGTTTACTCTCTAAAGCAGTACGTTTGTCTGCTTCTTCCTTGTAGCTTTCAACGGTTTGCAAACGTAATTCTTTTTCTCGTTCTAACTCCTCTTTCAATTTTTTCGTTTCTTGTTGCTGCTCTTTTAGTTTAAGTTGCGTGTCCTTTAAAGATGTTTCTAACTCTTTTGACTCTATTTTTATTGATTCCAACATCTTTGTTTCCTTGGTAGAAGACCCGGCTTCAATTTTTCGTGGTTCATTTATTCGGTCTACCATATAGATAGAAATTGAAAAAGCAATGAATACACCTAGCCAAACGATAAAGGTTGGGTACTTCACTGGATTTCGAAGCCTTGGTTTAAAGTAAAAGTATAGACCAATTGCTGAGATGAATAAGCCAATGAGACTCCAAAAGGTGATAGTGAAGAGTAAAAGATAGACAATAGCAATCACGACGAGCAATAATACTTTTCGGATATTCATAAGTTCAGCTCCTTTAAGAATATTTGTAGTTTTATTGTACATATTTACAAGGGAAAATAGATTAGGAATTTATAGTTCTTTTCTAAAATAAATGCTTGTAAAGCTCGAATACTAACTTGAATAAAGTATAAGCAATTACTGATCAAACATAGTTGATAGCTTTTAAGAGAATAAACTTACATCAATCTAAGTGACTTAAAAGTAATCAGAATAGGCTGTATTTCGCAGTCGATACACAAAGGACTGTCTATCAGGAAATTGTGAATGACTCGGTAGAGGAAAAAATGATTCATAACTTAGATAATGAGAAAGGCATCTAACTTATCAAAGAACTTAACTCTTACGTAATTGTGCAGAACTCCAATGCTTGTATGGGAAAGAAGATGAATCGTTGATTGAATTGGTACGTTTTTATTCAAAAAGTAGTAAAAACGTAAAATAGAGTGCGTATACTTTAAGACGAAAAAAATTAAATATAAACTGAAGAGAGAAGACGACATACTTACTACTTAATGGCCCTCATAAGATGATTACGCAAGATAAGCTTTATACATTGCAAACATAAATGATTCGGACTACTAGATCACGTAATTGATCAGAAATATCGAATCGCTCGTATATTAAGACATCATTAAAGAAAGAAAAAATGATAATTAATATTGCCTAGTATAAGATGTGACCGTAACAAAGTAATCCGAATTAGATAATAATCCTATTTTTACGCTCGATCTTTAAAGAAATACTATTAACGAATCGCTTTCATCATCATTGACAGGTGTTCACAAGACTACTAAAGTGAAGGTAACTTAAATAGAATCACTAGGGGTGTTATTAAACTGAGATGAGTAGCTACTCAAACCCTTTGAACCTGAACTAGGTCGTACTAGCGTAGGAAAGTGTAAACTCTGATGAACAAGCGGAGACGATGATGTCGCTCTTTGCTATGTGGTTATTTAGACGTGCGCAACTTTCCTTTTGGAGAGTTGCGTTTTTTGTTTACTACTTCGCTATTTAAGTTGCAAAAATGGATGAGGGAGTGGACAAGAATGAGCAGAACAGTATTAGTGACAGGAAGTAGCCGAGGACTTGGGGCGACGATTGCAAGGGTGTTAGTGAACAATGGATTTAAAGTGGTGATTAATTACTACAAAAGCAAAGAGGCGGCAGAAAAGCTTGTGAGCGAACTAGGAGCAGAGAATGCACTTGCCTTGTATGCCGATGTTACGAAGCGGGAAGATGTTGAGAGCATGATGCAATCCGCAACAGCACATTACGGTCAAATCGATGTTGTCGTCAATAATGCATTAGTAGATTTTAAATTTGATCCGGTTGCTCAAAAATCGTTCATCGATTTAGAGTGGGAAGATTATCAAAAGCAACTGGATGGAACGCTAAAAGCTGCTTTTCACACCATCCAAAGTGTCCTACCACAATTTATGGAACGAAAGAGCGGTAGTATCATCAGCATTGGAACAAACCTCTATCAAAACCCCGTCGTTCCTTATCATGAATACACAACAGCAAAAGCAGGTTTAATTGGTTTCACACGCAACCTGGCCGCAGAACTAGGTCAATACGGTATAAACGTGAATGTCGTCTCCGGTGGGTTATTGAAAGTCACAGATGCGAGTGCTGTGACATCCGCTGAAGTATTTAATCTTATTGCTCAATCGACACCATTGAAAAAAGTGACGAGCCCAGAAGAAGTGGCTCAACTGGTTGCCTTTTTGGCATCAGAAGCAGCATCTGGGATTACCGGTCAAAACGTAACAGTCGATGGTGGGTTAACGATGAATTAAAGCGAGCGTTTTAAAAAATTCTCAGCTTGTAAGAGAAGGGATTCGTGAATAGAAGATGACGAATAGAAATCAGTTAAATATCGGCGTTTTGTTATATGGTTGTGGTCATCATCAAGCCGCATGGTTAATGCCTGATTCTGCGATTAAAGAGATCGGAGAGAGCCGCTATTATCAGCGTTTGTCTCAAATAGCGGAAGCTGGATGTTTAGATGCAGTATTTTTTGCGGATAATCAATCTTTTCCGGCTAATAATGCAACTGATTTACCTGCCTTTTGGTTGGATCCTTTAATTAATCTAACGGCTATTTCTCAAGTGACGGATCATATCGGATTAGTTTCTACGGTATCGAGCACGTTCTCCAATCCGTATACAGCAGCAAGGCAACTTCTAAGCCTAGATCACGTGACGAAGGGGAGGATAGGCTGGAACTTAGTGACCTCGATGACGGATTGGGAAGCGTTAAACCACGGGATGGATGCACTTCCACCGAGGGAGGAACGGTATAACAAGGCGAACGAATTCGCAGCATTGATGGAGAAGCTATTTTTATCTTGGGATCAAGCGGCTTTTCTTGCGAATCGATCAGATAACCAATTGATTGATCCTGAACGTATACAAGTTATCGATCATTCTGAAGCCTATTTCAGCGTAAAAGGTCCTTTGTCTACGCCGCGTAGTCCCCAAGGAAAGCCAGTAGCGATGCAAGCGGGGGCTTCTGAAGAAGGGATTGCCCTTGCAGCCAAACATGCGGATGCCGTATATTCTGTGTCATGGAATTTTAGACAAGCCCATGCTTTTCGTGAAAAACTCCATAAGAAAATTACACAAACTGAATCACCAGATCGAAAGATTAAGATATACCCAGGCTTAGTAACGTATGTTGGTAAAACAAGAGAAGAGGCACTAGCCAAAAAAGCCGAACTAGATGAAAAATTACCGGTTGAAAATGCGTTGAAACAATTGAGTTTCTTTTTGCAGCAAGATTGCTCCACATGGGATCTCGAAGCAAAGATTCCGACCTTACCATCGATCGAGGAATTTTCCGGACCCATCGGACGCTACCGAACGATTCTAGAGATTATCGATGATACAGATCCGACGCTCAAAGAACTATTAGGCTATTTAGCAGCAGGAGGAGGACACCTGACATTGATTGGTACTCCGGAAGAAATTGTGGATCAGTTGGAATTTTGGTTTAACGAGGGAGTAGCAGATGGCTTCAACTTGATGCCGCCGTCACTACCGTCAAGTTTAGAAGATTTTGTAGACATGATCATTCCTGAATTACAAAAAAGAGGATTGTTTAAAGTGTCCTATCAAAGTACTACATTTAGAGAGCATCTAGGTTTAATCGATTAAATTAGATGAAAAGTTTAGTTAAATTCCGAAAAGATTTCGAAGAAAGCCTTGAAGATCAAATATGAATCGGCGTGACTTAAGATTTACGAACTTTAAGATTTAGATGAAAGGAACGATACAAATCTCAGTGTTGCAAAATCTCAAATGGGAAGCTCAGCATCCAGAGGATATTGAATTATATCGTGAAATCACAGAGGCGCGATTATCGCGCTGTAAAAATATAATCACACTGATTTAAATGTTAAAAAGCGACATTTGTAATATGATAATCACAATTTTTAAAATTAAAATGCTATATTTTTCTTATACTAATTAAAGGGGGAGTTTTGTTTGGCTGGTACTTTTGACTCTTTGAATTCAATTTTTTACTTGTTAGTTTTTCTGGTTTTATTAAATGTAATCTTCTTGGTTATTCCATCTAAAATTTCGTCTTTTGTATACATATCATTTAATACAGTAGTCCTCGCCGTCATTTCAATCATGTTGTTTTTCAAAGCGGGTTCTTTAACTGACGATCTAAATAAAGATGGATCAAGCGTGCCATTTTATTTAACTATTATCATTGGAATTCTTGTTATTATTGCAATTCCATTAGGTCTTAAAAACAAAAAAGTGAAGAACTCTTAAGTTCTTCGCTCAGATTGTAGACAAACCCTCATTTCGTGATCGGAATGAGGGTTTGTTGTATGTACTCCCTATTAAAACGTATTGAAGACATGGATTCCCAAGGGAATCCCAGGACCAATTCGCAAGCTTTTTGAGGTTCAAAGCAATGAAAGTAAGCATCGCTTGAAGCGTCGTTTTTTTCAGCCCTCGATAGCGGCTCCAACGCATGCCATGCTTCTCTTGGGTGTCTGTGAATACACGTTCAATTGTTTCCTAGCGTTTTCGATACAACTCACGATTCACAACTGTATGTCTGAGGTGCTCCACTTCATCCATCGCCTCTTGCCAGAGATGGCGATGGATGACTTTTCTGTGGTCGCGACACTGTGTACATTTGGAGAGAAGAGGACATGTCTCGTATACAAAAGGATTCGAGACATATTCACGGTACCCGTCTCGCGACGTCGTTCGGTAACGGAGAACTTGATTGTTTTCACATAAATAACAGTCATAATGTTCGTCATAGTAAAAGTCTTTTGTTTTTAACATTCCTTTCACCCCTCTGGGGCGCGTATAAATAACTTGTTTGAGAAGATGATGAGCAATCCAAACATTTTCTTAGTCGATTGTTAATTCTAGAAAGTGCGTGATTTAATTCTGTCTTGTTGATCATTCCGAAGTTGCTTCCCTTTGAGAAGGACTCACAGAGAAGACCATTGTCATTCTCGTTGCTGCCACGTTTCCATGAAGAATAGGGATCCGCGAAGTACATCGGGATTCCCAGAAAATCCCGTATCCTTTCATGACAGCTGAACTCCTTACCCCCGTCCGTCGTCATGGTTAAGAACGTCCCCGATGGGAGTTCGATGCAAGTTCCTGTGTTTGTTAAAATACCTAAAGAAATAAATCTAAGACCTAATAGTGATGATGTTGTTCTTACTGATTTATGGAGTTAATTTTGTGGTATGTGCAAATTCTTGATTGAATTACGTATTCGGTAGCAGACTTAGTTTGAACATATGCAAGCATCGAGCGAATTATGAACCTAAAGATAATTTTTTTATAATACATGTTATGAAGGTGTATTCGACTATCAGCTATTACATCTTTGTTCAATTGGTTCTATTAATATCTTTTTTCAATATTTGCTCATACCTATTTTTATCAACAGTGTTTCAAAGAATGCTGATAAAAGAGGACTGGGATTGATTGCATTACCTTAAAATAAATCTGTACAGTTTTCAAAACTTCAATCGTATGGTAATGCTTTAACGTCAGCTTTTTTTAACTGTTGAAGATACGCATTCGTAGTCGTGATAGATTCGTGACCGGAAAGGTTCATGACTTCATATAAAGGAATACCATTCGTTAACAGATTTGTGATAAAAGAACGTCGAAACCAGTGCGGTGAATTTTTTTGTGATGTCAATTGTGTTGAGGATAACTGGGCAATAAGTCTTAATGCTTCGTACGAGATAGAAGAATCTTTAGAACGAATATTAAAACAAATATAAGGATTCATTACTCCTTCAATTTGCATTAATTTCCTTAGCCGGTCGATGAGATGGATTGATTTTTGGGATAACGGGATGCGTCGCCACTTACCACGCTTCCCCTTAAATTCAATGTAGTTATTAGTGGAGTGTTCTTGAACCTGGCTGAATTGCAGTGCTAGTAATTCACTGGCACGCATCCCTGTCGTCAACAACAGATAGCCCATTGTCTCATTCCGCAGCTGCAAAAGCTCGCGATGCTTTTTCTGTTTTACCGTGTGACGGAAGGCGAGAGCGATCGCTTCCATCTCATCGAAATCGATCTCGCGACGGAGCGGCTCCGGCTTCATCTGGTCCTTCACCTGTACTGACAGATCACGCGCGTGATAATCATTAACGTGTAGAAAGCGCAGGAAACGCCGCAACATGGCGTTGCGTCGTTTGACGGTCCGCGGTGCATATTGGTCATGGACGTCTTTTAAGTACTCGTGCAGGTTGAGGATCGTCAGCTGCTTGACGCCCTGTGTCTTCGTCACAAAGAAGCGGAGAATATAATCGAGATCTTGTTTGTAGGCCCGCTTCGTATGCGGGCTTTTTTGACTATAAATCGGAAACAACTCCGTCGCCCAGAACAGTTCGAAGATCTCAAGATCGCTCAGTGCTTCCATATTTAAATGATCGTTCTCAAGCACTGCGAGTAGCTTTTCCCGGCTATCGGCAAATGCCAGTGCTGCTTCTTCTTTAATCACGATTTCGTTCATTTCTTCTTCGTTCATCAACTATCCTCCGATCTCTCTGCTCAACGCTTCCTCTTTTGACACCTTTTTTGTTCATTTGCTAAGTAAAACACCGATTATTTACGTATTACATTCAATTATGACTGATATACATGCGTATTTAAAATGTAATCGAGTAATTAGTAATTGTATTACATTATTTATCCATATTCAGTATAACAAATAACTACTTGTGATAACAGATAATTATCACAAGTAAATTGAAATCAGGAATTTAGTTGACATAACTCAATTATGAGTGTTTTTGCACTGTGGACAGAACGTGGTCGTCTCCCGGCATCCGCGCGCTACCTCGCGGGAGGACGGGTGATTCCCATGTTTTCTTCCTGTCTCACAGTAAGAAATATTCTTTTTTCAATGAGATGAATCGTCCACGCTGACAAGTTCACCGAAGGTGACGAAGGGTGGTAGGACGAGGTGCAGCAGTTCCGGGAGGGATGTAGCGGGTCGGTCCTGACGACGTCTTGCATAGGGAATGAAAAAGACGCCCGTGAAGGGCGTCCTCAAGTCATTCGGCATCCGCCGAGCGAATCGTGATTGTCTTCTCTTCTGCGTCGATGGAGATGACGCAGTCCCACGTCGGCTTCAGCTGGAGAAGGCCTCCCTCGTCAATCCAGAGTACGGCGCTCAGCTCGATGAAGCCGCACATGACGACCATCTTCTTGGCACCCTCGTCGATTACCGCGTTCAATTCCTCGGCTAGGTTAATCTCCCAATCAAAAAATGTTTTCGTCTTCATTCATATCTCCCTCTCACTTATCGATGATGTATCCGTTCTTGTTCAATGAGCCGACCCGCGTGGGATCCCCAATCTTCCAGGCCTTCTTGGTGCCGTCATACCCGAGATGTCCGGTGGTGTCCCTCGTGATGCGCCACTTCCCGTTCGAGAAGGTGCCGCTCGACTTGTTCGCTGGGGTCCTCCCATTCTTGTCCTTGAACTTGGACAGGTCGACCTGCATCCCGGACTTCTTCAGACGCTTCGGGATATCCGCGGCCGCTTTTTCCGCGTCCTTCTTGCTGAGGTAGGCGCTGACCTTGTTGTAGACCCATGAGCCCGCAGCAACGGTTGCGCCTGCGATGATGAGTCCGCCGGTAGCCGTTATGGCGACCTCACCAATTCCCGGGATCAGATATATGCCCGCTGCAGCCGCAGGGATTGCGAAGGCACGTACCTTCCCATCCCCCGATTCTGCCGTTCCTGCGGTATCGTACACCGTCCGGATGGCATCCGGGTGATGTGGGTCCAGGTAGTCGATGGGGATGCGGATTATCTCTTCGTCCGAGTAATATCCTGGGGCCAGGAGCTCTGGTGGAATCGTGTCCACATCCGTAAACTCTGGACCATGCAGGATGTCACGTTTATTCGCGACCGTTAAGTTCATCCCCTGTTCTTCGGCAGACGCGGGGATGACCGTCGTCAGACAGAGAGCCGTGATTGACAGGCTCAAAATGCTCCTCTTCGTTTTTTTCATGCAACCTCTCCTTTTTGCTGTTATCCGGCCCTGTCGAACAGAGCATCACGGACGAGTACCATGGTAGCAACATTCTTCTCACAAAAGAACAGTTTTCGGGTCTGTTTTTCACTATTAATTACCAACTGGATGAAATTCGATTATTAATCCAGATAAATCCTATTATTGCCAACCACAAGGAAGGTGATAGGTTCTCTGATTGTGACATGGATCGGAAGAAATGATGAGTGTCGTCACCTTCAAAAAAGAGTCATGAGTGTATTTTTAGATGTAGAGAGGATTCAGGTGATGGGATGAGAGGTCGTCTCCCACATGTTTTTCATCAGATGATATACTAAGATAAGGAAATTAGAGGAGGTAATCTCATGGAATACTGCATACACTCGCATCGGGATGCATTGACGATATTGGAGAACGACCCGACATTCACCGAATGCTGGCAAGAAATCAGGGGAGCAATCGAGAGCATCAGCGACGACATGATCATCGAGAACTATGAAGGACTCTTCCAAGTGAGGAATAAGAGCCTCTCGACCACGATAAACCATCTCTTGAAGCAGGAGTTCCTCTCGCGAGGCTGGGCGGGCCGAGAGTCCCATCTTCCAAGAAAAGCTCTCCGACATGCGTGAGGGGGATTACTGGCGTCTCGACTTCGCGAAGGGAGACATATCCATCGAGGTGGCGTTCAACCACTCAGGCACCACGGCATGGAACCTTCTCAAGCCGGTGCTCGCTAGCGAACTGAACCATGTCGAGAAGGCAATCCAGACGAGGATTGGCGTCATCATCTGTGCGACGAAGGCCATGAAGTCAGCCGGTAACTTCGACGGTGCCATCGGGACGTATGAGAAGTATGTCACGCACCTGAGACCGCTCATGAACCAACTGAGCGTCCCTTTGCTCATCATCGGACTTGAGGCTCCGGAGTCCTTCAGAGTGACTTCTGCCGCAGGACGTGGTGGGCTCATCGTCCGTAAGACGAATTGATATCTTCCGCCATCGCGAGACATCCCTCGTACCGCTAGGCGGATCGAGGGATGCTTTGAAATCGGGATATCCCCTCTCATGTCTCTTTATGGCCGTGCACCTCATATGCAACTCTCAGTGCGACCTCCATGTGGTCCTCGAGAGTGGGGATTAAATTCTTGATTGATGTTTTTTGGGAAGACCATGGCGGGCCAGTGTCGGCGACTGGATTGATGGAAGTGGTCTGGAGGCTAGCGATGCCTTTCCTGATGTTACGTTCCATGAAGAGGCATTCGAAGGCGGATTCTTCTATCTGAGTGACCAAGTCCGTCATCTTCTTCGACTCGCCGAACAATCTCTCCGACTCGATGTTCCTGTTATAGGACTTGTATTGGCGGTTGATGAAGTATAGGACGGGGTTAGTGTAGGAGATGATGTCGAAATAATCCTGCGTCACCATGCCCGTCTCTGGCTTCTGGAATAGAATCCAATCGAGATTATTCTTCTTGATCGTATAGATCGTCAAGTCGATGAACTTACTCAGAGAGAAGCCGGACTTCTTTAGCTCAAGCTCCGAGAGCGGCACAATCCTATCGCGATACTCTGAGTTCTCTCTCAAGGTCAGGAACTTTTTACGTTCGTACGCTGACATCGCCTCTCTAGTCCTCGATATCTTCTGATAATCGAGAATGAGTCGTCGGATTTCTTCCGTCATCGCACATCCCTGTTCGAGTGCGACCAACAAGTCCTCTCTCCGTAAGGACAGCTCGATGATTGCGCGACAGAGGTGTGCCGAGACGTTTCGATGAGTTTGTATGGACATATCCAGAAGGTCTGTATTTTTCGCAACTTGAACATCCCTTTTTCTATTTCTACAGATAGATTCTACGTAACCTCCTCTTAAGAAGAGCTCGCGATATCCATCTGCTGCTCAAACATTCCCCTCATTTTGTGTCAACCTTTCCTCTCGGATCCGATTTGCTTCTAGCATTTGTTCCTGTGCCCTCTCTTCTTCACGTGGCTGTCCCTGACTTAATGGTAAGTCGTACACCATCTTAACGTCATAAAAGCATGATATTATGAAATTTGTATGAGACTGATATGGAATAGCGGGCTTTTCGATGACTGTGACGGCCTCAGAACAAGTAATTTCAAAGACCTTGACGCGTTTCGATTCTTCATTATCGTTCATCTGTTCTAGGGCTTCTTCAACATAGTCAATGCGAATTCGAAGACGCGGATTTGGAGCTTTTCGATAATCAGATCTCAACTCCATTACTTGTTCCAGGAAGAAATGTTGTGCTAACAAACGATAGTTTTCAGGTATATAGAACTCATGTTCAACGTTACAAATGGTTCCTAGCTTTTTGGATTCTATCAGTTCTCTTGTCTTGTTGTAGTTAGGTAGCTTTCTGGATTGATGCCTTTCAGTTAGTTGTTCAAGATTTAGAGGTACGTAAGTGCCAGTATCATCCCCAGCTTGCACGTTAATTTGTGATATACCACCTGCATTGGATTGTACAATCTTCGAACGAATCCAATATGTAGGAAAGAAATGATCTACTAAATATTGTTGTGAAGGATTTGTAGAGCTCTCAATATCATCAGTACCATAATTATATCTATCAAATTCGTAAGCGTTCTCAAAATCTACTCGGAAATTGATATTTTTTGCAGTTCCTGTTCCTCGGTTGACAAGTGTCATTCGATCATAATTAAGTTCAGGATACGCTTTGTCATTTACATATACTTGATCAAGTGATCCGGGAGCGAATAACGGAATGTACATCTCATCTTTTTGAATAACTAAGAGGGACCCCTTATCGCTACGATATCGTTCCCTTGCTCGTTCTGCTTCTCTTAAAGCTAACTGATATGCTTCGTAAGCAGTATCTGATGATCGCTTTGAGTCACTTCTTGCATCATGCGCTGTCATCGCTGCGAGAACACTAATGATGGTTCCACCGGCTACAAATATTAACGTTGTTATATCCTTAATATCGTCGGAAGCATCGGATACTAAGGACCAAATGCTTCCAAAAAGAAGTACTGAAAACACAATTACAATACAAAAAACTGCAGTATGTTTGGTCATTTTACACCTCTATTTTTGTTTTATTATACCAAAATGTTACTACACAAGATTTGTTATTACCTATATTCATCTCAAGACATCAGAAAGTGTTAAAATAGAGACGTGTCTCATACTAGGTTTCCTTAACAAAGATAGTGCAAATGTTTTTTAGTACCAACCCTAAACTCATCAAACTCATCGTTTTTTAAGATATAGTTTTTGAACAGTAAGAATGTAATGATATTTTTACATTTTGGAGACAAACTAGAATTTATTATTTTAAAAAGGTCTAGAATTGCTTATAAATGAATAGACCGACATAATTCGACACTCGTAACATGTTTGACACATCGAAATATCGATTGAATTGACAGAATAATCTGCTATATTCTAACTATCACCAGGAAATCATTGTCATATAGCGGTTCTCGAAGGAAAGGAGCATGTATATGTACCGATTCGGAGAGTGGTTACGGCGAGAACGTCTCGAACATGGCTGGAGCCAGGTAGAGTTAGCTGAAAAGACATATGGAGAGATTTCACAGGCTGCCATCAGCGCTTATGAGCGGAATCGTTCGATCCCTTCTATCCTCGATGTTCAAATTCTTGCGACAGCCTGTGAGCAGACGCTAGGATCCATCCCTTGGGATGAATTCGACTTAAGGACGGAAAAGAAACGGAATTGGTCGAACCTGAAGCAAGAACGCTTCGATTTGGCTGAACTTCCGCTTGCGGATTCCGTCCGCACGTTTGACGGTAAGATCTATCAGCTGCACGGACGAATTGCGATCGAACAAGAGAGTAAAGAGACGCAAGAAATTTCGCAACTCTATTACCGGATTCGGACCGTCGTCGGAGAGAATCAAGTGATCGCAAAGCGAAAGCACCCAAATGACGAATTGATTCATGTTTCACGCCGTAAACTCGTCCATCAGTGAACCATCTATGAATATGTATCTGCTTATGGAGGAATATGTATCTGCTTATGGAGTAACACGAAACAATGACCGGAAGAAATGATGACTGTAGCAGCATATCGCTAAGGACAGTCCTTCCAAACATATATTGGCGTGTCCCTCACGAGTGACCGGGTGAGCGGGATATACGCAGAAATGGTTTGGCGAGAGTCGCCTAAAACTCGCCCACAGGTCACGCATTCGTTGAGGGTCATCGAAAAACCCTAGACAGACGTCCAGTACCGGATGTCAGAGTTCGTGGGGGAACGCGCTTTAAACCCACCGTCTTGCTCGACTCCGACTGTCCTTAAGGATGTGCTGCTGCGCATCGAACTCAAGGAAGGAGTGTACGCCATGCCGACACGTGAACAGAAGCAAAACAAGACTTTTGCCGAGAAGTTGCTCCGGATTCAAGGGAAAGACTATGAAGAGTGGCTCGACACCCAGCATCAACTCGTTATCCAGGAGAACCAGGAACTGATCTTAGAAGCACTCGACTCGAAACTGAATTTCACATCGCCTTCATCCGCGTCACGGGATTGAGAGGAGGGAAACAGATGGGATTGAATGAGACAGGACTCAGCTTACTCCAGTTCTTTCAAGGACTCGCTGTCATCGCGGCAGCCATCGCCTTCGCAGTTGGTGGCTTCTACTTCATCTTCGGGGGAGATCGTGGACGCTCGAAAGCAGTCGGTTGGCTCGTCGGTGGTGCCGTCGGTCTGATTATCGTCATGGGTGCCTTTACATTGGCGGAGATGGTCAACGACAACATTAAATTCTAATTGAACAAGTGATTGCACAGACCGTCATTCCAAATTGGATGGCTTTTTTTATTACCTTCGTTACGATGTCTTGCTTCAAAGGAGGAGAATATATGCTCTTTGTCCGTTTCACGGATATACCGAAAGAAGCCTTTCCGAACTATGAGCGTCTCCCTTATGAGGAGGCGCTTTTATTATCGACGCAAGTTCATCAAGAAGCCCAACAAGCGAACGAACGCTTCGCGAGCGAGTTCCGGATTTTTGATGATGCTGATCAACTTGTCTACAAAGGGACGTTCCAGTTCGGTGACCCGACCTATCCGAATCTTTATTTGCAGCTGAAGGACCGGATCCCACGCATCCGAATCCGAAAGGAGGATGCGACGAAAAAGATCCTGTTGCTCGAGAACTTGGAACGTTTAACTCCGGAATCCTACAAGACGATGACGACGTCAGCGATTCAGCAACATCCGGATGCGACACACGTCTCTCGCTTACGTCGCGGACAACGTCGTCTCGTCTACGGTGTCAGTGGTGTGAGTCTCTTACTCCTCGGTGCGTTGTCCGTTGTCCAACTCGTGCAGTCGGATCCACCGAGCGGCGTCCAAGCGGAAACGTCAGATTGGCAACCGTTGTATGAAGCAGCGTTGGCGGGAGAGACGGGTCCACTCGTCGAACGACTCGAAAAACAAAAGTCGTTGAACGATGAACAACAGCAATTCCTGATTACGCAGTATGTCGAAGAACAGGACTACGACCAAGCGGTCTCCGTGACGAAGGATCCAATCGATGTCGAGACGATCATCATGCAGTCGAAACGATTCGTGACCAATCGTCAGGATACGCTACAAGCCTTCCAAGCCGTTTATCCGACGGACGAAGGAACGTTCGATCTTGCTATCTTGCAGAAAGACTATAAACGCGCCGTCTCGCTTCCAGACGTCGAGATGACGACAGCACGTCAGGAAGCTAAAACACGCGCCTACATCGCATTGAAAGATGTAACGAAAGCACAAGAAAGTATCAAGACGGTCCATAACGAAGAATTGAAGGAGCAAGTGGCAACACTCGTCCAACTGGACGAAGAGATTCAAGCACTCGAGGATCAAAAGCGCCAGTTATCAGAGAAAACAGATAAGAAAGAACTCGAAAAGCTCAATGCGTCGCTCGAAGCGAAGCAAAGACAAGCATTGAGCTTCTTTAATGAAAGTGTGGTGACTGAAATAATGATGAATTTCTCACTTCGTTCTCTTGTTACCTCCGCTTGGCTGTGGCGATGTCTTGCCTTTTTGATTGCTTTACCCATTGTATTGTTCTTGGTACTCAATGTGGCATTTCAGTTCCTGCAACAGACAGTCCAAAATCTCTTTCAGGATGGGAAGTTAACGATCGGATCCCCGCCACAATACGATCCGAATTGGTGGACGACGCTTGCCTGGTCGACCTCTTTCGCTTTCGCTTTGTTCGGTGTCTGCTTCCTCTTAGGAGGATTTCTCTTATTGAAGTATTGGCTCAATTTCCGCGATCTTAAAGCAGCACAAAAAGGAAGTGCCCGCTTCACGACGTTCCAAGAGCTGAAACAGCAGTATCGCGATGTTCCGGATCGAAAGGAGACCTATAGCGGATCTGGTGGTGTCCCGGTCGGGCGCTATCGTGATCGCCTCTACATCGATGACAGTGCCGTCAACAACCTTGTCATCGGGACGACTCGTTCCGGGAAAGGCGAGACGTTCGTCTTCTCGACAATCGATCTCTACAGTCGTGCCGAACGCCAAGCGAGCTTGATTATCAATGATCCAAAAGGCGAACTGTTTGCCGCTTCCAAAGAGACACTCGAAGCACGCGGCTATCAAGTCGAAGTCCTGAATTTGATGAATCCGTCGCAATCGATGTCCTATAACCTACTGCAGCTGACGATTGACGCGTATTTGGACGAGAACTACTCCCTTGCCCAACAGTATGCCCGTTCGGTCGCCTACATGCTCTATCATGACCCGAAGGCAAAAGATCCGTTCTGGAGCAACTCCTCGACGGACCTTTGCACCGCTTTGATCCTCGGGTTATGTGAACAATCCAGACATGAACCGGAGAAGATCACGATGTATAACGTCGCTTTGATGTTATCCGATCTCGGATCACGCACAGTCATCGATGGAATGAGACAGGAACAATCGGCACTCGATGCCTTCTTCGCATCGTTTCCGGAGAATCATCCGGCACGTATGCAGTACGCGACACTGCACTTCTCCGGTGGGCAGACGCGCGCGAGCATCCTCGCCAATACCAACGCCAAGCTCGGGATCTTTACGCTTGATGCGACGGCACGTTTGACGGCACAGAACTCACTGGATATGAAACTGATTGGTTTCAATCGTTGGATTCGTGGACGTGCCCTTCCCTTGTCACGGTTGACGTTCTACTTTCCAAGCGGGAAACAACTCGCCTTGACGACGGATGACGACGGAAGTTTTGTACTCCATCACGAAGAAAACCTCGAAGTGGATACCGATATCACCTTAGAAAGTGAAGGACGGCAGTACACCGTTTCACTTTCAAGTTGGAAAGACGAGACGGACGGTCTCTTCGACTGGACGACAGATGCACCGATCTACATCCGGGAAATTCGACAGCATCCGCGCCCCGTCGCCGTGTTCCTGATCGTTCCAGACTATGATCCAACACTGAATGTCATCGCCTCACTGTACGTCAAACAAGTCTATACCTCGCTCGCTCGCGTCGCCTCGCAAGCGACGAGCGGACGTTGTGAACGCCAGGTCATCTTCCTGCTCGACGAATTTGGGAACATGCCAGCGATTGAAGGGATGGCGAACATCATCACCGTCTGTCTCGGTCGGAACATCCGCTTCAACCTCGTCATCCAGTCTTATGCCCAACTCGAGAACCTCTACGGGGAGGATTGGAAGACGATCGACGGGAACTGCGGAAACACGCACTACTTATTGACAGCAGATGAGTCGACGGCAGAATTGATTTCGAAGAAGCTCGGGGAGCAGACGATTGTCACGAAATCACGTTCCGGACAGACGTTCTCGCTCTCAAAGTCGAAGACAGAGAGTGTCGATGGTCGCCGCTTGTTGACGGCAACCGAGGTGATGGGACTAAGGGAAGGTGAGATGTTGATCATCCGCGTCATCAAACGGCAAGACAAACAACAGAAACGAATACAGTCCTATCCCCTCTTCCTGACCGGACGAACGGCGATGAAATACCGCTATGAATACTTGGCGAATGACTTTAACACGGATCGTTCCATCAATGATCTCGTCATTCACTGCGCGCATGCCCATCTAGATCTGAATGCACTTCGTGTCTCCTTTCATCTCGGTGCCTCAGTTGCATCGAAAACGATTGAGACGGAGGAGGAGACACCTGACGCAACAGAATGGCGCGTCTGCGATGTCCTGCAGCCGAAAATCCTGCGCTCGATCTTCGAGACGACAGAATACGATACGTTACCGATTGATCTGTTCGAACAAGGCATCCTAGATAAGACAATTCCTGTGACCGACAACCAGCGCCATTTCTTGAAGACGATCATCAGCAAACGACTCGAGAAACTTCGTCATGGCGTCTAAGGAGGGCATCAAATGACAGAACTGACACGCACGGAACGCGTCCAGCGTGAACTTCGCGTCATCGCAACCATCATCAAGGAGAATAAAAAGCGTCTCCGCCGCGGTGAAGTCTTGAATATCCAGACCCGGGACGGATTCCTCGTCGTATTTGAGGAAGAAGACCCAGACTCAGGCGACCGAAAAACTGTTACGCTTATAGACACATTCGATTTCCGGGTTCACGTCAGTAATAGCGATTTAACGGATCCGGAACAGGTGTCATCATAGGAAAAGGGGTGGAGGCATGCAAGCGAAACGAGTACTCTCCGGACTATTGATTTCCTCTGCGTTACTTTTGGTCGGTTGTAGTGAAAATAGTGAAGCAAAGTCTCTTAAACAAGTTTCTGTAAAAGAAATTGATCAACTAAAAGATAGTGATCAAAGCAATTTCTTACTTGTTGATAGCGACAGTAAAGCAGAATTTGAGCCTTATGTAGATAAAGTGAAGGACATCGCTGAGAAAGAAGATGTACAAGTAAACTTGTTTAATCCTTTTCAACCTAACGGAAAAGATTTAGAAAATCGTGCTACAGATGAACATGGAGAATTAAAGGGTGGTCGTCTGTACAAACTAGAGAATGGTAAATTAGTTCGTTCTCTCGACCTTACTACGTTAGATGATAAGGCAATCGAAGATGAAGTCACCTCTTTTATTAATTAAAAGCAGACAGAGAAGGGAGGACCATCATGGCTAATGGAGATCTAGCATCCAAACTGGAGGAATTTCAAGACTTATTGAGCATCAGTGACTTAGTGAGAGATGCGCTTCGTTCTATTGGTTGGCTTCTCGTTAGAGGTCTCTCCTTCATCATCGATGGTCTTGAACAGATTACAAACGACATCCTCCTCATAAAATCATTCTTTAATAATCCTCAAGTGGTTGAATTCGTTCAGACGATTCAACCTTTTTTATATGTCATTTTAGCCGGGAGCTTTTTATTCACCGGTTACTTGATGATTTTTCAGAAAAAATTTGATCGAGAAGGGTTTCTCATCAATTTGTTTATCACTTTGTTAGTTTTAGGGTTATTATCTCCGACAATGATAAAAACAAGTGAGTTCACAGACAAAGCCATTACAAGCATCAATCAAGATGGAGTATATGAAAATCGGGATCATACTCTATCACAATCAGTGCTCCAAAAAAATGTACATGATTTAGTCGAATACGATAAAACTGCTTTCAAAGATACAAAAATTAAAATTCCAAACTCTATTCCAGCAAGCCAAATCAAGAATATAGACATTAATGATGTATTTGATAGCGATGAGTATCGATTGAGTAAAGAAGGTGAAGATATTTCTCAGAACAAACTGGCTTGGAATGGGAAAGAAATGACCGAAACCGAGTTAGACCAGAGCGGTGTTGAATGGAACAACCAGTACTACTATCGCTATCACCCGAACTGGTTGACGATTCTTGTCACCCTTGGCGTGATGGGCTTCACCCTTTTCTCGATTGCCTACAAGCTGGCTCGACTTTCGTTCGAGTTGGCTTTTAATTATGTTCTAGCGATTTTAGTCGCTCCCGCTGACCTGCACAGTGGACAAAAGACGAAGAAAGTCATTCAAAGCATCCTGAACACGTTCCTCGTCATCATCTTGATTTTCGTCTCGATTAAGCTCTACACGATTGGGACGGCTTATCTTGCTGATACACTCGACGGTCTCGCCTATTTGATTGCATTAATTGCTTTCTCCGCCGCCTTGATTGATGGACCGAACATGGTCGAACGCCTCTTCGGGATCGATGCAGGTCTCAAACGTGGGTGGGGTGTCGCACTTGGTGCGTATGCTGTCGGGAAAGGTACGGCAAAAGTCGGGGCTCGCGTCGCTGGACAGACGATGAAGAGGACATCACGCCCTACTACTCCATCCGCCACAGAAGCTGCCAGTACAAAGTTACCACCAAACCCACCACCTAATGGTGGCACACCGACGGGTCGTCCAGATCGTTCGTCTGACAGTGTGCCAGTTCGTTCGCAAGCACAAGAGCGTACTTCACGATCAACCGGACAAGAGAACCAGCGCATTGAATCCACTGATTTATCGACGCACGACACGAATTCGGAGAGTCCGACTGCAACAACATCAAAAGAGTCCATGCCACGCCGTTCGGACTCCGTCTCACCACAATCACCTGCGACTACTCCGTCATCATCGCAAACACCTATTTCACAACCGAAGATGCCCGATGGATCGATGAAGGAACAGCCAACTATTTTACCTGATGCGTTCAATACCTCTGAAACAACTGTCGCATCGCAACCTATTTCAACATCGGAACAACCCAGCGGATCTCGAGCACCTCGTCCAACTTCTGTTCACTCAGGGTCAACATCTGACACGACACCTAAAGAAACATCACCTACTGCATCCTCTTTAGGTGCGAGCAATTCTTCACCTTCTATCACTGAGTCGCAAGAGACATCATCCGGAACACAGCGGCAACGAAAGTCGATCTATCAAACACTGGAGACGACGACACAAAAAGAACTCAAGCATGTCGAACAAACGCAGACACGTGTGACGTCAGAATCGTCCCGTATGTACTCAACGGATGCACCGCGTCTAAATCCGAAAAAGGAGTGAGACCATGCAACAGCGCCAATACCGGATTCCGAACGAAGTCACGACCGAACTGAAGATCAATAAGATGCTCTACCTCTATGATTTACTGTTTCTCGTCGCCTTGATCATCGTCCGGTTGATCGCCCTGCCGTTCATCCCGGACGTCTTGCATCTGCCGTTCACGTTCTTCCTCGTCGCGTTCGGACTCTTCCTCGTCATCCGACCGACGACGAATCCAGAGAAACGGATGATTCACGTACTCTATTACGCGCTGATGAAGAAGAAAGACACATATATCGCATTGACAGACGGTAAGGATGGATCGAAAGGAGCGTGATGGCATGAGTTTATCGGAAGAGAAACGATCTAAAACAGTTCCGACGACAGACATTACTTGGCTCGATGAGATGCAATTGACGAGACCTTCAACCCGGAAAGAAAAGCGTGTCCGGATCCCACCATCCGTCGCCTCGCTATTGCCGATCATCGATTCGACAGTATTCGACATATTCGAGATGCAGGACGGGACGTTCTGCGATATCATTCAGCTGACTTCAAAGGATATCTATGGGTTGTCCGACACCGAGAAGGACCATGACATCTTCTCCCTCGCCTATCTGTTGCAGGCGTACATTCATCCGTTGAAGGTGATTCCGCTCAACACACCGCTTAATTTGGAGAAACAGAAACAGCGCATCGAACGACAGCTACGGCAAAATCAAAATGCCGCCTATCGCCCGTTCCTGCAAAAGAAGAAACAAGAACTGATCTACCTCGAGGAGCATCGCACCAATCGCGATTATCTCCTCTTTTTTTATGCCCCGGATGAGGCAATGCTCCGGGAAAGGAAGCATCAATTGACGAAACTCCTTCGACGCAGCAACCCGATGGTCGAACTGACACTCGAACAGAAAATCCATGTGTTGTTCCAGCTACACAACCCGAATACGAAACCGACTCAGGACGGAAAGGAGTGATGGTGTCATGTGGCGTACGCGTTTCCTACAGAAGCAGGATCCAGAGACAATCAAACGACAGGATGGTTACAACCCGACTTTTATCCAAGCCATCCAGCCGCAAGGTGGACTCCGCTTCGAACCGAACTATATCCGAACCGGTGACGGGTATCTCGCCTGCCTCCATGTCTATAAGTATCAATCGACGGTCTACGACTTCTGGCTCGAACCAATCCTCAACCTGCCCGGTGTCTTGACGACGCTCGACATCGGGACGGCGGATAAGCGGGAAATGATTCGGACGATCAACAAGTCGATGGCGGAGCAGAATACGCGCTTCGAGAACGCGAAGGACAACGTCGACCGGATTGATGCACGCGAGACCTACAAGGAACTGAATGAACTCTACGAACAGATCACGCAGGGTGAGACGATGAAGTACCTGCATCTCCGTCTCTACGTTAAAGCGAAGACACTCGACGTACTCGAACGCCAAGTTCAGGACGTAATGGAGGAACTGGAGGCACGGAATTTCCGTGCAACCGTCTTCCTGAACGAACAGGAATGGGAATGGCAGAGTCTCTTCCTCAGCTACGAGCAACAACAAAAACTACCGAATCGGCGTCGCGGGAAAGAGATTCCGTCGCTCTCCATCGCAGGGGGTTATCCGTTCCATTTCACGTCGCTACAGGATCCGACTGGGACCTATTACGGGACAACGGACACGAACGGAAGCGTCATCTTTGACTTGTTCCATAAGGACAAGCAACGGAAGTTTTACAACGCCTTGATGATCGGCAAGATGGGCTCTGGGAAATCGACCTTGCTCAAGAAGACGGTCCTCGATCAAGCGATCAAAGGGAATCACGTTCGCATCTTAGACGTGACGGGCGAGTTCTCCGATCTCGTCCGACAGCTGGGTGGGAAGGAGATTGCACTTGACGGTTCCGCCGGACGCATCAATCCGCTCCATGTCTATAAGACGGTGACGCACGCTGATGGCTCGGCAGATGAGGCGCTCTCGTTCATGCAACATCTGTCGAAGATTGCGGTCTTCTATCACTACATCAATCCGGCAGCTACGCAAGAAGAAGCGAACGAGTTCGAGATTCTCTTACGGCAACTCTACCTTGAGAAAGGGCTCTGGAACGAAAACGGTGACGCGCCAATCACGACGCACCCAGCAATCACCTATCCTGTCTTCTCCGACTTCTTAGCGCTCGTCCGCTCTGAATTGTATGCGGATGCTGCAAGGACAGCGATTCGCGAGACGATCAGTACGAACCGTATCCGTCGTCTTGAGAACATCGAGCTCGCGATCACGAACCTCGTCCACAACTACGGCAATATCTTCGACGGGCACTCTTCAATCGAACGGTTCGATGAGGAAGCGATTGTCTCGTTCCCGCTACGCAACCTGACCAATCTGAAGGACGAGATCTTCCAAGCACAGGTTTTCAATCTGATGAACATGCTCTGGGACGGGATGATTCTCAACGGTGCCGGACAACTCCGTAGCTACAACCAGGGTGAGCTATTGATTGAGGATGCCTTCAAGTATCTGATTGTCATCGATGAGGCACATCATCTGATTAATACGCGAGATATCGCCCAACCCGCGATTCTATACCTACAACAGTTCATGCGCGAAGCACGGAAATACTTCGGTGGTATTTTCTTCGCTTCCCATTTGATCACAGACTTTGTTCCGACTGGCTCGAAGTCGGAGAACGCAGAGAACGTCAAGACGTTGTTCCAGCTGACGCAGTATAAGTTCATCGGCGAGCAGGATGCCGAGAGTATCCCAACAATCCAGACCGTCTTCGACGGACAGTTGACGGAGAGTGAGACGCGGTTGATTCCGTCGCTCGAGACGGGACGGATCGTCCTCAGTATCTCCGGCGTGAAGACGTTGATCTTCGATGTCGATGTCTCACCCGAGGAGCTGACGTTGTTCGGAGGTGGTGCCTGATGTGGAGTACGGTCCGGCAGTCGGCACGTGTCGCCGTCCGGATGAAATGGCGACTCCTGACCTTAAAGTATCGTCTAATCGCTCTCGGAATCGCACTTCTGCTTCTCCTACTGATCATCATCGTCGCAGGTATTCTCGATACGTTGACCGGGATCGAGAACGAACAAGCAACGGAAACACCGATCGCTTACTCGGACGCGAGTCTGCAAGTCAGTGATGATGTCCTGCAGTACCGTGAAGCGATTGCGCGTGAATTAAAGAAGGAACAACTCGAGGGACAGACGAACGTCGTCCTTGCGTTGATGATGCAGGAAAGCGGCGGACGCGGGAACGATCCGATGCAAGCGAGTGAATCGAAGTGCGGACGGATTGGTTGCATCACCTCACCTGATGAGAGCATTCAGTACGGCGTGAAACACTTCGCGTCCGTCTTCCGGGAAGCGAACGAGGATGTTAAGTTGACGCTCCAAAGTTACAACTTCGGAGGTGGCTTCATCGATTACGTCCAAGAAAATGGAGGACGCTATACGAAACAACTCGCGATCTCCTTTTCACAGATGATGTATCAACGCGTCAAAAAGAGTGGTATCTATCAATGCCATCGTCCGAGCGCAATCGAGCATCAAGCCTGTTACGGTGACATCGAATATGTCGATGCCGTTCTCCGATATCTGACACCGACCGTACTGGCGGAAGGCAAAACAGGACCGATTAAAGGTAACCTCCATGCCCCGCTCGACATCCCGTTGCAGATGACATCGGGATTCGGATCACGGATTGTTTTTGGAAAGACGGACGTTCATACGGGCATCGATTTCAGTTGTCACGATACGGATACCGTCCACGCTGTCCGTTCCGGTACCGTCACCTATAGCGGCTTACGCGGACCGTATGGGCAGTTGATTCAGATTAAACAGGGCGACTGGATTACCGCTTACGCCCACCTTTCTGCACGCCAGGTTAAGGCGGGGCAAAAGATCGAAGCCGGACAAGCGATCGGAATGTGTGGGTCGACCGGACGTTCGACGGGCAACCATCTGCACATCGAATTCAAGACGAGTGATTGGTCCGGACACATTGATCCAGCACCACTATTTTCATTATAAGGAGGGATGAACTATGGCATTGACGAGTCGTCATCTCCTGTGGCTCGTGTTGTTCTGTCTGCTGCTGTCGATCAGTGCCAATGTCTATCAATATCGCTCCATGGCAGTAGATGAACCGCATCGAATCGTCGAGAAAGACGAGAAGCATGTGTTACCAAAAACGACAGTGTCAAATCCGCCCATCTCGAGTGACGAACAAGAGCAAGAACAAAATTCAATCATTTCGAAGAATGCGGAACGCTTCATCACGTTCGCCTTCACATGGGAGGACGGGACCTATCCCACACGCAAACGACAAGCCAATCAGTATATGTCGGAGTCTCTCAAACGGACGTTGTTCGCGAGTAGCGGAAGTAATGTCAAGTTCACCGCCTCCGTCTCGGACATCGAAGTCTTTCCAAGTCGGGACGATCCGGAGC
Source organism: Exiguobacterium sp. H66 (assembly GCF_018618705.1). Classification (NCBI taxonomy): domain Bacteria; kingdom Bacillati; phylum Bacillota; class Bacilli; order Caryophanales; genus Exiguobacterium; species Exiguobacterium sp. H66. The sequence goes on along the minus strand of NZ_JACSMQ010000002.1, from coordinate 210,908 downwards.
ATTGTCTCGTCCGCTTCCAACGAACATTGACGATCGATGCCAATGGTTATGAAGAGACGTCTGAAGAATTAGTTGAACTGACCTTTACGCATCAAGATAAACGTTACGTTGTCGATCAGATGAAGAGCCTTCAAACGTCAGGAGGTGTCTAAATGCATCCAGGAAAACGAAAGACGCTGACCCGTGACTGGTCACGACTGTACCTCGGAACAGGTCTGTTCTTCTTGATTGGTTTTCTGTTTTTCGGTTTCTCTTCCCTCTTCTTTGCTGAGGAACAACCGATCAATGCGACACCTATCGGTGAAGAACAACGGTTGACGAATGGACAGACCGTTACGCTTCTCGACTGGTCTCACGATGAGGAACGGAAGCAAATGCGCATCCGTCTTCAGTTCGATCAACCTCAAGACTACGCGTCAAAGCTTGTGGCGCGCATCGCCTACAAGGAACGACCAACGGATGAGCAACACGTCCGCGTCGTCTATCAACAGGACGAGCACTACGTCTTCGAAATCGAAGATGTACCTCGCGACTTTGACCAACTAGCACTACGCTTGTATGTCATTAAGCCTGAACAGTCACTCGAGAAGCTGCGTGCTACGAAGCGAGAAGATTCTCTCATCAAATCACTCTATATGGATCAGCGACGTGTCTTAAAGACGTCACTTTCTATTCAACAAGCGGACGATTATGCACAACTTTTTCTCACTGACGAGCACCTCCAAAATCAAAAACGGATCAAGAACATGAAGCGTGAACAGACAGAACACGCTTCCCTCATCCAACAAATCGAACAGGACATCGAGGCAAAACAAGCCACTTTACCTGACCTGACACTCGATGAACAAGTCGAACGTAAGGATGAAATCTTCAATCTGAAGCAGGACAAAGAAGACGCACTGTTACGACAAACGGAATTGAAAAAACAACTCACGCAAGAAGAAAAAAGACAGGATCAGCTACTTGTTAAAGCACGTGAACTGAAATGGTAAGGTGGCAAACACCGTGCCAAAATGCCGTTTTTAGTGGCACGCGGTGTGACCTTTTGGCGATTTTGATGATATCAGGGAAACACTAGGCTCCGCCTAGGCTAGCACGCTCCGTGATAGCAGTTTCCCCTTATGCTCTTTTTCACGGTTTTGAACTATTTTTGGTTTTTCTCCTCTAAAAAATCGACGTACATTTAGTCCTTCTATCGACCTTCATCAACTCTTAGATCGATTCTGTTGCGTCACTTTTTTCGACTCTTTTCATCTCATTGCGCTGTATCTTCAACCAGATATTTTTTAGAAGTTCGACAATCAAAGAGACGCTCAAGGCTTCTCCAAGGGCGTAACTTTGTTCAATCATCGACTGCATGTTGACTCCTCCATTCCTTGTCTGAGTGGTATCAGCTTTCTCACTTCTAATGACAGGAGGAACGAATGAATTGTTCGGAAATCTTTTTATTTTTTTAGAACATTGAGACTCACTTTCGTGATGGAAGGAGGAAAACAGATGGATCTCTTGATTCGTGATATTGATCCAATCCTCGTCAAACAACTCGACGAACAAGCGGAGAAACAGTCGTGTTCCCGCCAAGAATTATTGAAAGGATTGTTGATCGGCTGGTGCGCGGACGGTGTCCAATCGACACAAATTGCGCGTCTTGAACGACAGCTCGAAGCGAACACATTACACCTGAAGAGGAGCGCAACCGAACTCGAAGTATTGACTAATCTCTTCCGTGAGGTGATGCAGGATGAGTAACGTTCCCGGCGTCATCATCAAGTCGAAGTTCAAATTGCCGCAAGCAACTCGACGTGCGCGTCGTTATACGACTTACCTCAGTTACATCGATCGTCCGGAGACGAAAGCACGGTCGGATCAATTTGAGAACTACCAAGACTATATGGAAGATGAACTCAAATCAAGCGGTCTCTTCACGGCGACACAAGACCGATTGAATGCGAGGGAACGAGAGCAATTACGCGATATCTTCCGACGGGCACAAGAGAACGGCAGTATCCTCTGGCAAGATGTCATCTCATTCGACGAAGCGTGGTTACAGGAAGTCGGCGTCAAAGAAAATCGTTATATCGATGAACAACGATTGATGCAGGCGACACGAAACGCAACCGCGCTGATGATCAAAAAGGAACAGATGCTACACGCGACATGGACCGCTGCGATTCATTACAACACGGATAACATCCACGTCCATATCGCGACAGTCGAGACGATGCATCCACGCGAACGTGGTAAACGGAAACCAAAAACGATCGAGAAGATGAAGGCACAAGTCGTCCAAACACTCGCCGATCGGACACGTGAACAGGAGAAGTTGAATGCCTTCATCCGTGATGAAGTCCTCGCGCACAAACGAAATCATGCAACACTATCCGTCTCGAATCGCGTGCTACATCCGGAACTCGTACGCCAGTATAAAGCGATTCAGATACGACTACCGGACGATAAACGGCAATGGTACTACAACATGAACGGCATGCAAAATCTGCGTCCTTCACTCAATCAATTGACTGACACGTATCTTGCGACGCACTTCGAGAAAGAACACACCGCGTTCAAGCAACGACTCGATACGGAGGTCGCATTCTACGAGCGGAGTTACGGATCAGCATCTAAAGCATCTGCTTATCGGAAGACGAAAGAACAAGATCTCTACACGCGGATGGGAAACGCCATCCTATCCGAAATGCGTGAATCGTCTAAGTCACCTCAGGAGCTTACGAAGGGGGATACATCCTCACTTAAACAAAAAATCCGATCAGCGTTTCGACGCGAACGGATCATGCAAGAGACACTCTATCGGATCGGACGACACATGAATGATGAATGGGACCATATCAAGAATCAGCGTGCGTTTGAACAACTTGAACAGGAAGTCCAACACGAAAGGTAAGGTGACGGGCAGTGGAGGAAACAAAACAAGTCCGGATCAAGATGAATGCCGTGACCGCTGAATTTTTAGAGGAATACCGGGAGCGAGAACGGTTGTCCGGGATCGGTCCGGCAATCGATCACATCATCCGCGACTATCAAGAGATGATCAAAAAGCAATGGGACTTGAACTATGTCAGTCGTTCCGTCTCGAAACAAATAGAGCAAGAGTTGACGTCGTTCTGGGAAGAACAAATTTCAAAAAGTCTTTCTCCATTACGAAAGAGCGTCCAACAAACAGACCTTCAAACACAGGTATTGATCGAACTCGTACAAGCCTTGATGCAGACGGAGAGCATCGAGGACATCATCCCGACGACCGAATACCGTCCCTCGTTTCTTGAGACGGCAGAGATGGCTGTCAAAAAACGAATCGACCAGCGCAAGCAACTTAAACACTCGGATGAAGAAAGGATGATCCACAAATGAGACGACTCGAAGCCTTCACACTCGCGACATTTCTCGAATTGCATTCGACCCACGTCACCGTCATGATTCATCAAGCGCGCTACGACATTCCCCTTTTACAGGAGGAACACGCGCTACTGCAACTCTTACAGGAAGAACCCTTGGTATTACTCCCGGTATCACGTGATCGCCGTCATCTACTACTGGATCGACTGGCTACCGACCCGATGGTATTAGAAGAGTTAAACGATTTTGAAGGTGCTGCTGATTCGTCCGTTTCGTCGGAAGGAGCGTGAGTGGTATGGCATATAAGAAGAAAACGCGTGAGGATTACCAGAAGGAAGTGCAAGCGTTGACCGATAAGATGGAGACGCAGCTCGCCTCCCACTTCGTCAGTCAGGAGAGCATCAAGGAACATCTCGACTTCATGAGCCGGTTCCATCGCTACTCGACGCGGAACATGCTGTTGATCGAGGAACAGTTCCAAGGTGCCCGCGCCGTCGGTTCCTATGCGTACTGGGAGAAGCAAGGTGTCCAGGTCCAAAAGGGTGAGAAAGGGATTAAAATCTTCGTTCCCTCCCCCGTTACGTTCATCAAACGAGAGACGGAGTGGGTGGCGTGGAAGGACGCCACGAAGACGGAGCAAAAACGTGCCAAGGAAGGTTCTCTTCCGACGCGGAAAGCGATGTACTACAAGATTGGTCATGTCTTCGAGTACACACAGACCGATGCACGGGAAAAGGGACTCGAAGTCTCTGAGTTATTCGCTTCCTATCACCGAAATGGATCCCTTCGTGAGGCAGAATCGTTTCGCCGCGCGTTGAATGGAATTGCTGAGACACAAGACGTGAAAGTACTCGATCAGCCACTAAACGAGCTTGGTACGGCGAAAGGATGCTTCTATCCGGAACTGAACGCGATCGCCCTCAATCCGCGGAACTCGGATATCGAGAACGTGACCATCCTGATTCATGAACTCGCGCATGCCAATCTACACAACGTGGAACGGAACGAACAGCGCGGAATCGAGTTGAATCCGCATGAGAAAGAATTCCAAGCCGAGATGGTCGCTTACACAGTCGCGGCACACTTTGGTTTTCCGACGGATGAGTTTTCCTTATCGTATCTCGCCAACTGGACGCAAGGGAAAGACTTGCGCGACAAGGAAGATCTGTTGCACGAAGTCCATCAGACATCCGGTCATTTCATCCGTGAAATCCATGCTTCACTCGAGCAGGAGCAAATCTTGGAACGCCAAGCATCACCTAACAAAATGATTGAGCACATCGAACAGAAATCACAAATCACAGTGCACGGATTACCGTTAACCGAACGGTTAGAGCAGATCATGCAACATTCACCGGAGGACGTCGGTGCTTACCTGACGAGCATCGCTAAGCAAGACACGCAGCAAGATCTGTCAACGTTCGAAGAGCCAATGATGCTCGTCCATGGGGCAACAGACTTCTTCGAACCGTTCGCGAAAGCCAACGATCGTGACTTTGAGAAACATGAGACTGTTGCCTACACGCTGGTTATTCCAGGCGAAGAACCGATCAGCCAACACTTCCGCATCCTCGATGATGCGATGGGACCATACCATCACATCCTGAACACAGAAGTCGTTAGTAAGGAGACTGAACAAGTACTTGAAAAAGCATGGTACGACGAGATGATTTCGACGGAAGACCGTGACTTAGAAAAGGTCCGACAAATCGTGACGCGTCAATTCAATGTACCAGAGCAAGATTTCCGTAGCCGTTAAAAACATGTCCTCTCCTCTTTTAAAATCAAGTACTATAAAAAAGTAGGATAAAACTGACAATACAAACAAGACGGAGGATTGACCATGACTAATAATCAAGCAATTGCTTATGCTGCCATCGCGATGGAGCAGCTCGGCTACACACGTGAACAGATCGAAAAGGTCCAAGCGAGTATGCTGTCTGAAATGGACTGGACAGATGAAAAAACAGCTGAAAAGAAAGCCAGTGCCATCTTAAATAGCTGAACGTAAAAACGATTATATTCTTGCGCTTGAACTTCAAAAAAAGAAGGCAATATGGCTTCCTGAAGCGAAGCCATATTGCCTTCTTTTAATTAAGAATATTTCATTTGCAAAATAAATTGTTCAAAGCTAAATTTTGAAATGATCCGATGTCCCGAACGATCGAATTTTCGTGTTTGAAGATACGTTTCAAATGTAGATATGATTTCTTCCATCTCTAAACGTTGTTTAAGACCTACGACAATATATGGTTTAAACTTTTCTCCCATTTCTAAAATGAGTGATTGCGCTTCTGTAAATGTTTGATTCATGGTCATCTCCCTTTCCTCACCAGCTATGATTCTATCAATTCATCTTCTTATTTCAGTTCAATCTTCTTCTCGCCCAACTCTTTTCCTGCTAATCCTTGGGTTGCTTTCAAGGTGACGACTGCCTTCGGGTCCTCGATGTCATAAGCCATGACACCCTTCGCAGTACCACCCGGCTTGATATCATCCAACTGATGCTCTAAATAAGAGACATACTTCTCTTCTTGTGGCGTCATCCCTACCTCTAACTTATTGATTGTATCCGTTCCTTCCTGTGTCGCTTCAAAGCAAGCAATCCAGACATTCATCCCATTCAGTGGCTTCTTACTGTCATTCGTCGTCTCATATGTGAAGACGAGTTGTGGTTTTTCGCGGAAGTACTCTTTACTCGGCTCAAGCACTTCTGTCGAAAGAATCTTGACGGTCGCCATGTCGATCTTTAACGTGTCATCTTTGAAATAGACATCTTCTTTTTTCGGTTCCGCCACCTCGACCTTTTCAGTCGGATTCGCTGCTTTTTTCGGTGGATCTTCTATCCTTTCTTGTGTGCCGCATCCAACTAGTGATAACCCTAGTCCGATAATGATGACCGCTTTTCCTAACTTATTCATCTGCTTCAGCTCATTTCTTTTTTAGTCTTCCCATAGTTCTTCCATCAACTCATCGATTTCGTCTGACAACCGCTGCCGTTCGCGTTCATCCTTCTCGATATGACCGTATTCATCCATCCAGATGACGTCGCCCGACTCCACCATCATCGGAAAGCGGGAAATCAGGATGTCGCGCATCCCGTCGTCGAACTCGACGACGACCCACTTCCCCTCAATTCGATCGATGATTCCTTTTCGTTTCGTCATTTCGCCTTCTTGATCGTGTAGGACGATCCGTTCCCTTCGAAGACAGTCGTACCGCTTTTATCGGTCCGCAACATCGTCGCCTTCGCACGCTTCAAGTTCGTTACGACTTCCTTCGTCGGGTGTCCATAGGCATTCTTCCCAACACTGATGACAGCGTACTTCGGTTTGACATACTTAAGAAACGTCGAGCTCGTCGACGTCTTCGCCCCATGATGCCCGACCTTAAGGACGTCCGCGCGCAACGTCTTCTTCTTCGCAATCATGTCCTGTTCCGATTTCAATTCTGCATCTCCCGTGAACAGGAACGTGTTCTTCTTGTAGGCGACGTGTAAGACCGCACTCCAGTTGTTCAAATCACTCTTCGCATAGTCTTTGACCGGTCCAACGAACTGCGCCTTCACGCCTTTGACCGGAAGCGAGACACCAGCCTTTGCCGTCTTGATTGTCAGCTTCTCGCGCTTAACGGCCAGTAGGAAATCCTTATAGGCTTGCGTCGTGTGTTTGACCTTTGGGGCATAGACACTCTTGACCTTGAATGAGTCAAGGACTTCATCGAGTCCACCGATATGGTCGGCATCCGGATGCGTCGAGATCAGCATCTCGATGTCTCCTACCTTCTGCTTCTTTAGATAAGCGACAAGCTCATCACCCTTCCCTTTGTTCCCGCCGTCCATAACAATATCCTCACCACTTGGCATCTTGATGTAGATGGCATCTCCCTGACCGACATCGATATAGTGGACATTGATTTTCGGTGTCGCCGCCTCTGCGCCTTGCAGTGGTCCGACGAGTAATCCGACACTTGCGAGCGCTAAGCTGGCACCCATCCATTTTCGTTTCATCATTCATCGCTCCACTCCTGATTTGTAAGTTATCTTTAGTATACAGTGAATACCAGGAGAAAGTTGGTTATATTTCCCACCCACCTATTTTTATTGTTAGGTTAGTTTATATGTAAGTCCATACAAAAAAACAGACCTTAACGGGTCTGCTTAGTAAAGTGCGTTTGCATGAAGTGTGTCAATCGATCGACATCGATGAACCATGTCACGTACTCGATCGAACCATCCACTTCTCGCACGAATCGAAGTTGAGCATCAATCAATGTCATCTTATCTGGCTTCTTCTCTTCTTGTTTCTTGTCTTGATCAATAACCTTTAGCATTTCTAGAATGCTCATTTGATCCACTCCTCGCTGTTTTCTTGAACACAGCATAGAATGACTTAAGGTGATTTACGAATCACCTTATTTAAGAGAAGAACGATGTTGTCTAGAATAACTGATCCGTTACGAAGCTCCACACTATCGATCTCCTCTTCATAAAAAAAGAAGCGGTCTTTCTAAAATCGCTTTCTATCAACATTTAATAATAAATATGATTCATTCGTATTATTTTTATCAACTTAATCGCTCAAAATAAATCAAACATATTTTTTCTGTCTTCAGAAGAGTGAAAAGGAAATTCTGCAATTGGATGATTTATAGGTGCTATGTGTTCGTTATAAGCTTCTAAACCAATACATCCGAAATCTAAATCTACCATGACGCTCCCAAAGTCTAAATCATAGTAGGTTTTATAGCTTGTGTGTTTTATATTAGGGAAAATCTGTTTAAATTTTTCGTTATAGTAAGGTCGAAAATATCTAATCCACGCCGCTTCTGTAATATTAACCACACTCTTATACGACTCTTCGCTCATAGTTTCATAGACTTCTTTTTCATGCAGCTCATTGTTTTTCCCTGTTACTTGTGAAGGAATCCATGGGTTTGTCATCGATACAATTTTGGCTTCTGGTTCAATTAAAATAACTGCTATATCTCCGAAATTTCGATTAAAGGAATGTTCTTGTACAATTTTCTGCAAAGTTTCATGTCCACTTAACCTAGATACAGCGCTTCGCTCTCCTTCGTTTCCGTAAGACTGTCCTACATACAATATCTCAGTTGGAAGTAGTATGTTCGAATCTTCCTTTGGATAAAAATAAGTCGGACGAATATGTAACGTGGTTTCGCCTTTTTTAATTACAATAGTTCTTAGCGATTCATCAAGTTCAAATGAATCATAATTACTTTCTGCTTCATTATCTCGTTTAATCTTATAGTCAATATAAGAAAAATCCCCTTCTTCTTTCTCTACTTTAATTGAAAATTTCATATATCCAGTTGTTACTTCTAGAGAATCTTTAACAAAAGAAATATAGGGAATTCGACAGATCATGTACAGGTGATATCGATTTTTCCCCTCTCTTTTTAAATAAGAAAGATCTTGAGGATAACAAAGCTGAAGCTGATGTCCCTTCACTAACAATCCAAATTCGGTTAAATACTTTCTGTCCATATTACTCACTCCTTTACTCTCACATTACGAGAAATATATCTAAAATATCGGTAAAATAAATCATTTTGATATTGACCAAGTAATATTCACATGTTATTTTTTATATACACGAACTTGCCACGCCTCTTAACAATGCGGACCACGGTGAGTCTTTTTTTGTTTAATTTTACTGAAAATCGGCTATATTATTACTACATGAACCTACCACGCCTCTTAACAATGCGGACCACGGTAGGTCTTTTTTTGTACTTAAATCTGTTCTACAATGAAATTACATACTATAATTACCAAATAAAGAAGTGAGATGGACAGGGGTTTACTAAACGTGCATGAATTATTGAAACTATTAACTTACCTATTTGAGAAACGTGAGACTCCCTTTATTTTAAAAGCGTCTCCTCAAAACTCGTTAAAACCATATAAAACAATTGATCAACTCATTGACGAACTTTGTTGTAAAACAGATCATGCGCTAACCTTTACAGATTTAGAGAAAGAAGAAGCAAAAGAATTTTTCACCTACAATAACTACTATAGTTTTTCAATTTTTAGAAAGATGCTACCTTGGGATTCTCAAGAATCATTTAGTTTTACGCAATGTCGCGACTTATACAACTTTGATCAATTTCTCCGTGAACAATTAAACCGCTTTACAGGTGCGGTAGAGTTAATGGTAAGAGCAACATTAGTGAAAAGCTTATGTGAATCCTACAAAGGATCTTATGATTCAAGCGTCTTTTATCTTGATAAAAATATTTATGTATCACGCAAACGGGCACGAGAAGTTTTGAATGCATTCAATAGAAGAATTTCTAAAAGTAAGTCTTTATCAGTCATGCATCATAAAAAAAAGAAACAAAATTGTTTCCCATTCTGGTTGTTGGTGGAGGAATTAACGTTTGGAGAGTTATTTCACTTTCTATCAACTCTAAAAAATGAATATCGCGCACATTGGATTGAAGAAAGTTTTGATAAATCTTATAAAACACAATTTTCGAGTTGGGTGCGTACTATTCAATTCTTAAGAAATAGTTGTGCACACTATTCTCGAATTTATGGAAACTTCTTCACGACTTCTCGACCTAAATTATTAAAAGAAGACACTCGGAAAGCCGGCATCAAAAAAAATGACAATGCTACTTTGTTCGCTAACATGCTCACATTAAAAAACGTATTACAATACGCTTCACAAAATACCGTAGATGCGTGGAACGAATTTTTGGATAATATTGAACTTCAATTAGAGCATCATCAAGACATCATTTTCTTGGGTAGAATGGGCTTCCCCTCTAATTGGAAAGAATGTCTACGCTTCGAATAAATAGAATCTAGAATAATTACTCTTATTTAATGAATCCATATTCGTCACAAAGGGGAGACGTACTATGCTATCGACTTCAAAGATTCAACACTTATACAACTCTTTAAAAGCGACAGGATCCCTAGAACTAAGCGATATTCGTGAAGTAAATAAATTAATTGAACTCGGTGAAGTAGAGGGTGTGTCGATTGAATTTGATAGTTATACAGATAAGTACGGAGAAAAGTATGAAGCGTATATTAAAGAAGAACTAAAGATAAAATCAATCGAAGTTACAGCTCCGAAAATGACACTTCGAGTAGGCATGGTAGTAGAGAACCTTAACGACCAGTCTCAATGGCTTGTTTCAGGAAAAAGAATAAACGGGAAGTCTTTTGAATATATATTATCTAATGGACAAGTACTTTCTCCTGAATGGTCACGTTCCTTTAAAATTATTTAATTTACTCATTTGATTAATCTCTTACATCCGCTCCGTGCCCTCCGTCGCAAGGAACAGGAACGTAGAGATGCTTCGCGCAAGCGATGTGCAACTCTCGTTATCGATCCGGCAGGAGGGCAGCGGTGCGATGAGGATGTTGCTGCGTGCAGCTTACAGCCTCACGCATGAGCCCGAAATTTCTTCTTATGCTGTACAGCAAATAGAAAGAAGATCACTACCTATCTACAGGAGGATCGATTCACTTCAATCAACTATCTCCCCTCGAATCTTCATGCACTCCATTACTTGTCTCATTCCTGTATCCTCCATCACACCCTTCTACCTAGAGTAGACCAGATGTACTTTCCCACCCGCAGTGGATCCGTCCACTGCGGGTCTCTCATTGCCTTTGGATTCGGGACGAATCCATTCCTTACTCGCTTGCGCTCTCTCAAAAGAAAAACGGCGTCGTTTTTCGTCCATGCCCTCGCGCGCAGACAGGACGGGGTTGTCCCGTCCGTCTACGCTCTATCATCTCTTTACAGCACACCTTGTGCTTTCAAGCTGACGTATTCGTCTCCGGCACCGACGACGATATGGTCAAGGAGCTGGATGCCGACGATGCGTCCGACCTCGACGAGCCGTTCGGTCACCTCGATGTCCTCACGTGACGGATGCGGGTCACCACTCGGATGCTGATGACTAACGATGAGCGACGTTGCATTGTTGAGAATGGCGGACTTGAAGATTTCTCGGGGATGGACGACGCTTGAGTTAATACTTCCGACGTGTGCCCGATGGACAGCAATGACCCGGTTCTTCGTATTGAGCAGGATGACGAGGAACACCTCACGGTCATCGTCCTGGATGAAACGTTTCGCGACACAGAACGCGTCCTCGGGTGACGTGATGTGCGTCGTCTCGAGCACGACGTCCGGCTCACGAACCTCTTGGCGGATACGAGTGATTTCAACGAGTGTAGTCAGTTTCATGGAAAAGCTCCTTTCGCAAGTGGGATGCAGTCCGACACGGTGCCGTCCTGTTGACGGGAACGCAGCGAGCGTCGCGAGACGGCGCAAGGGTGACCACAGGGAAAGATCAAAAAAAGCGGATAGCGCACCGGGACGAAGGCTTCCGGAGCCCGCGAGCGAAAAGCGTGCTTTGAGCCAAAACGCGGAGGAAGACGAGGAACGGCAGCGGCTTTTTTTGATGGCCCTTGCGCCGACGAGGAGCGAGCTAGAGTACGGAAACAGGACGGCTTGCGGTCCCTTTCCATCAGACAGAGCGGTACCGCTCTGTTCCATGCCTTTGAAAGGATCATTTATCGCCTTACAAATACCGAATAAGACAGCAAGAACTGGTAAGTAGCGTTATAATGAAGGACGCAATGACAGACTGAACAGTAAAGGAGTACACTCATGAAGATTTCTTACATAGCGATTCCCCTTTCCGTCCTATTGATGGCAGGATGTACAGATACGGAGACGACCTCACCTCCACCCGATCAAACAGAGCAAGTAGCGCAGCAGGACGACACCACTACACAAAAGACCGATGCGAAAAAGGACTCCGATCAACAATCAGAAAAAACAGATGATACGAATCCATCAACGGAATCAAAGACGCCCCCGAAGGATTCTTTCACAGGATATAAGAAGATTTTAGTCGATGGTGGAGATCTGTCCGGTAATCGCCAGGCGAATGTCGTCGTCGACATCGGATTCGGTGACCGGAAATACTGGGCGTTCACGAATGAGCATGGTCAGCTGGTCCGCGTCATCGCGAAGAAGATCGTCCTCCAGAATGATGCGACAGAAGACGTCTCGCGTGACGGACGCTACTACTCTGATGAGGCGAAGGTGCCTGGCGTCGAACGCGCAGACCTCGATGAAGGACATATCATCGCCGACTCGCTCGGTGGCGTCTCGAACGCTTACAACATCACTCCGCAGGACAGTACACTGAATCGTCATGGTGATCAGGCGTACATGGAGGACGTCATCCGCAAGGCGGGTGGCGCAACGAACTTTGAAGTGCAGATCACCTATCCGAATACGTCGACGATGATTCCATCTGCGTATCAGTATACGTATACGGTCCGCGGGAATACCGTCGTCGACCGGTTCAAGAACGGTAATCCAGACGAGACAAATGCTGCACTTGGTCTGACGAAGAAAAAGGAGACGAAAAAAGAACCAACATCGAAATCAGCTCCTAATACTGCAGCGACCGAAGACGTCTCGCGCGTCGATACCGACGGCAATGGTCAAGTGACGATCCAGGAAGCGAAGGACGCAGGCTTTGCGATGCCAATCACGGAGAAGCACTGGTTGTATCAATATATGCGGGACAACGACCATGACGGAATGGTCGGAGAATGAACAATTGATCCTTGGGACAAGTGCATCTTGCACTTGTCTTTTTGTATTACTTATTTATATAACAGTTCAGTTTTTATCTGTTTTATCTTCAAAATACATGATAAAATTTACAATATAATCATGTTAAGGAGTTTTTAAATGGGTAAATTAGATGCAATTAACAACCAGTTAGAAAATAGTACTTTTCCAATTAGTTTGAGTACGCTAGAAGACTTAAAAATGAAGTTACCAAAAATCGAACGATCTTACATCGAAATCACATTAAAGGCATTGAGAAAAGAATTTAAGTCCGATCAGCTTTTTTATGCGTTAGAAGGTGTTCAACCATCTTTAACTAAGTATGGCTTTCTTCTAATGACAGAAACAGATGTCGTTCTCTCTATTCATAAAGGTTCGATCATGCCAAGTGGGACAATTGAAAAGATTCCGTTTGCTAAAATTAAAGAAGTAGATTTTGATATCATTCCAATTCCAATTAATCCGTTTGGTGTAAACGAAGGAATAATTTATCTGACACATAAAAAAGGATTTGGGAGTAAAAAACTTACGATTCGTGACGTTACTGTAAGTCGACTCGATTCACTTGTAGAACAGTTGAGATACGCGGCGAATCAAAACAACTAAGGAGGCAATTGTAATGGGATTATTTGATATGTTTAAAGGTGACAGTACAAAAAGTAAACAAGGCATGCACCCTCATTTTGCATTCGCAACATCGCTTGTCTACATGATGGCTTCAGATGGAGAGTTCGATAACGAAGAGATTGGTCAACTACTAGCTGTGCTAGGTGGAAAGAGTAAGAAAGGCACAATTCGTATTGGTGATAACAATGATGATTTAATGGAAAAAGTATTTAAATACTTTGATCGTAATTCTATCGATACATTCTTGGCAGAGGCTGCACCAGTATTAAATCATGAGCAAAAACTCTGTATTCTTGCTAATCTAGTGGACTCTTCGCTATCTGATGGAGAAGCAGAGCGAGAAGAACAAGCCATGTTTAATAAATTCATGACAGCATTCGGAGTAACAGAACAAGAATTTGCTCCAATCTTCAAAGTTATTGCGATGAAAAACGACCGTTCTGTATTTAAAAATTAAGCTATACATCTTTTATCTCAACGTCTAACAATCGCTCATTCGATTGTTAGACGTTTTTTGCTTTGAAAACTTAAAGCTCCTATTTTTTCAACTAACAAACATCATTGATGTATTGTTCTAAGAAATTGATTGAAGAACATAGTTCCGCGGAACATAATAAGAACAAACGTTCTTATTATGAAAAGGGGTGCTTTAGATGAGTTATGAAGATCGGGGCAATAAGAAATGGATTCCGTTCCTGATGCCTGAACATAAAGGATTGCTGAAACGCTATTACCAGGAGGTCCATCATTTCAAGTTCGAGGATACGGAGGAACCAATCGATGGAACGATCGAGAACGCCTTGAACGACGCCATCTTCAGCGGAGACATCGTCACGGTGACGGCGATGAATGGTCCCTTGACGCATCGTTTCGATGCCTTCGTCGAGAAGCTCGATTACGTGCGAGAGGAGGTCCATCTCGTCAAACGCAACCTCGACGTCGAGATCGTCGCGTTCAAGCAAATAGTAAGCGTTCAAATGTTAGGATGAAATGTGATCATCAGTCGTGCGTGTCTTCATATAGTCAGCATGCACGAAGGATGATACGGCGTCTTTTTGCATCACGATAGCGTTTTGTTTTAAGTTCATCGTGCATGCGTCGCTTTTCTAATGAAGCTTGACGAATGCACGAGTGACTTCATCCAGTCATTTATTTTGAAGTGGATTGCTGTGATCTAGCGTCTTTTCCCTATTATTCACTCTTTTACTATTTCAACTGCGCCGTAAGATGAATCGCTACCTTGACATGCTATCCTCTAGGGAACCACAGCATGACCGCTACACCGATCAAGCAAATAAAGGCTCCTACCCAGTCATAAAAATCGGGTACTTTCTTGTCTATCCCCCATCCCCAGAGCACAGAGAGGACGATAAAAACACCACCGTAAGCAGCATACACCTTCCCAAAGCTCGGAAATGTTTGAAGTGTTGCGATGATGCCATACAGCGCCAACAAGATACCTCCCGTTACTCCCATATGTATCGATCTTCCTTCTCGTAACCAAAGCCATATCAAATAGCCTCCACCAATTTCAGCAAGTCCTGCGATAAAAAATAAGATTAGTGATACGCCCAATTTCAGTCTCCTTCCGTCAGTTCCTTTATTTTTTAAGTCAATCGTCTCGTTCACGCCTTAACGACTTGTAGGTCACTTTTAATTTTCGACTCACTTTCTTTATTGCGTATTCAACTTCATACCTTTTACAATGCAGATCATAAGTGAAGGCTCTGATGACGAAAAATCGTCAAAAGAGCCCTTCCTGTATTTCCATTGCCTTGATTTCACATAAAATTGAAGAGGATAGCTATCCTTTTTCGCGTCTCTTCCCGAGTGGATCATCCTTGAAAAGTACTCTCTTAGTTTTCGGAGGAGCCAGCTGTTCCATTTCAAATAAGCGCTTCTTCTAGACATTCTGGAGGTCTCTTAGCTAATTCAGACGCGATTATCTGACATCATCACATCTGTTTCAATAAATCAGCAAACGAAATCTGATTCAGTACAAGATAAGAAGAATACTGTGCCTCCTGTAAAGGGATTTGAAGAAGTGATTGAATGCGTCGCTGGATTGTCCTAATAGATACACTATTTTATTTAAATGATTTCTAGATATTCCGCACGCTCTACTAATCTCCTCGATCGTGACGTACCTTGTTTTCCCTGATCGGGAAGAGGTCGACTCTTGCCCTACATAAAGAATGGTAGCAATCCAGTACTCCATCGTGACGGTAATACGCATGAATGTCACACTCCTCATCGATTCGTTTCGCAATGCATGATTGACTTCTTTCGATATATCCCGCTCATCCTCCTACATTTTTACGTTTTTTTATGTAGGGATCCAACGTGTCAATCGAATCTCCCTAGATACTATGACCCGCACATACGCTTCATAATTTCTCGTCAAACGATTAACCACGACAAACGACCGGCTCTTTTTCCAAGAACCAGTCGTTCGAACGTACCTATAATGGTGGAATTGTGCGTCCTCACGATGTCCGCTTCTTCAGCAGGCGTAACGCATTCAGGGTCACGAGGACAGCCGCACCCGTGTCACTGAGAACCGCCATCCATAACGTCAACCACCCTGGGAAAACAAGCGCCATCGCGATGACTTTGATTACGATAGAAAACACGATATTTTGTTTAATAATCTGCATCGTCGCACGGCTGAGGTCGAGGGTATAGGGGAGCTTATGCAGGTTATCTGCCATCAAGACGATATCTGCCGTCTCAAGTGCCGTGTCCGTCCCAGCTCCTCCCATCGCGATGCTGACATCCGCCGTGACGAAAGCAGGGGCATCGTTGATTCCGTCACCGACCATCGCAGTTCGTAACGTTCGGTCCTGCATCTGTTCGATGATTTTCACCTTATCCTGGGGTAATAGATTAGCATGGACAGCATCTAAGTGTAATTGTCCCCCAATATGGTGCGCTGCTCCTGCGTTATCCCCCGTCAACATGACGAGTTGCTCGACACCTACGTCTTCCCTTAATTTACGTAAAGCCGCAGCGCTCTCTTCGCGTACATCGTCCGATAAGAGGAAAAGACCGAGTAAACGCGACGCGCTTCCTACGAGCACTGCCGTCTGACCACGTTCTTCAACTTTTCGAACGTCGGATTCGATCGGAGCGATATCATAATCCATCTCCCGAAACCATTTCATTCCGCCAATCTGATAGATCACTTGATCAACCGTTCCAGATACTCCACTCCCGACCTGATTCACGATGGTATCCGCTTCAAGTGGTCGGATACCTTCTTCACTCGCATATGTCGTGATGGCTTTAGCTAATGGATGACTGGAATGCCGTTCTAGTGAATGCGCGACTTGTAGAGCGAGTCGTCGATCAGGTGACAACGAGATGAACCGTTGAACGCTCGGTGTTCCTTTCGTCAGCGTTCCCGTCTTGTCGAAGGCGATGGCATTGATTTTCCCCGCCTCTTCTAGAAACACTCCGCCTTTGATCAAGACGCCGTTACGGGCAGCATTTCCGATCGCCGTCACGATCGCGACCGGTGTCGAGATGACGAGCGCACACGGACAGGCGATGACGATCAATTCCAATCCCTTATAGAACCACTCTCCCCAACTACCAAGTTGGAGTAAAGGTGGGACGATCATCAGCAACAATGCACCTAGGAAGACGAACGGTGTGTACACTTTCGCGAAGCGATCGATGAACGCTTCACTCGGTGCTTTATTATCCTGCGCTTCCTCGACCAGTTCAATGATGTGCGCAAGCGTCGTCTCTTGATACGTCTTCTCGACGATCATGTCGAACGAACGATCCATGTTGAGCGTTCCGGCAAATACGTGATCGCCTTCCTTCTTATCGACAGGAATCGATTCGCCCGTGATCGGCGCTTGATTGATGGTCGTCGTCCCTTTCAAGATCATTCCGTCCAGCGCAACCTGATCACCTGGTCGAATCCGAATCTTCTCTCCGATCCGCACCGCTTCCACTGATTTCCGGATAACGCCCTCTGCTGTCAGCACGAATGCTTCCTTCGGAGAAAGTTCGATGAGTTTCTGAATTGAATTCCGCGTCCGGGCAAGTGAATGATTCTGGAGTAGGTTCCCGATGGCAAAGAGGAAGACGACAGTCGCCCCTTCGAGCCATTCACCAATGAGTGCTGCACCGATGGCCGCCACACTCATCAACACGTTCATGTCGAGCGATCGGGCGCGAACCGCATAAAATGCGCTCCGGAAAGCTTTCCATCCACTTAGGATCAAAGCGATTCCGAACAGCGCGTTCGGTAGATACATAACCTCTATGGTTTGCAGGAGTAGCCCTAATCCAATCAGAATACCGGATAAGACCAATGATATCCCTTCAAATGAGCGTGTCGAAGGTTCGGAAGGCTCTTCTCCCTTGACGTGTCCATCAAAGCCAATCTTATTTAGCTCAATTTTCACCTGTTGTGCATCAAGATGATGTTCGATCTCCATTTCTCCACGTGCAAAAGATACCGTGACAGTCTGCACATCATTTATTTTTTGGAAATGCTGCTCAATCGTTTTAGCACAACTACTACAATCCATCCCCGAAACCGCATACGTCTGAACATGTTTTTCCTCTTTATTTGGAACAATAAGTTGAAATCCTAACTTCTTCACCTCGTTTTGAAGCCGACGATCATCCAGTGCTGATTCGCTCTCAATTTTCAAGCGGGCCGCACCGTAGTTGACGGACACTTTCTGGTACTCCGCTATCGTCACTAATCCCTTCTCAAGAGTCACTGCACAGGATGGACAATCCATCCCTTCTATTCGGTAGGTATGAGTTGTATGATCAGGCTGAATCAAATCCGAGGAAGCATTACCCGAAGAACAACAGGTATCTGTTTCTGATTTTTTTGCCTCTGTCTTTGACATCGTGCTACAGCAAGTATCCTCTTCCTTAGGAAGGGAAGATTCGGTTTGTATGCTCGTACCGGCTATCTCGGATGTCGATTTCGAACAGCAACTCGACTGTATATCCTTTGTTTGGAGTCGATCGTCTTCGTTCGAGGCGCAGCACGTTGTTGTGATTGATGCAGAAACAGCCTTTGGTTCACTTGCTTCTCTTTTTTTTGTAGAGCCGTTGTTACAACAGGAGCTGCCCATTATTCCGCCCCCTCGATGTGATGTTCACAACAAGCTGATTCCTGTCCGATTTCGAGCGTCAGTGTCCCGAATAGTCGTAACAGTTCCCTGACTGTCTCGTTGCGTAGGGAGTAGTAGCCATACTTTCCCTGCGTCCGTTTTTGAATCAATCCGCATCCTTTTAGACAAGCTAGATGCTGTGAAACGTTGGACTGATTCCCTTGGACCGCCTCGACGATTTCTGTCACGGTCTTTTCACCATCATAGATACACTCTAGGATTTGAAGTCGTGTTTTATTAGAAAAACCATGAACGACCCTCACCTTCAAGTCCAATGGTTCCAGTAATTGTTCCAAAATGTTCACTCCTTTTTCATATTCGTTTTCATTAATATGTTATCATCATATTAGCATTTCCTAATGTAAGCGTCAAAAAAATCTTGAGGTGTCTGTTTTTATCCCTTATGATTTTGACCGTACATAACAAACATAAAGGAGTTGAAAAGATGCTTCGAGTAAATTACCTATTGTTACTGCTATCAGGAATGCTCTTGTGGTGTCCCGTACAAGTCTCGGCTCACACTGGGCTCGAATCTTCCACACCCCGGGCAGATGAGACTGTTCTTCCTACAAAAACCATCACGTTGAACTTCGAGACGAACATCGAAGCTGGTGGAAGTATTCAAGTATTTGATTCCACGTCTTCGGATGCACTGAAGGGTACTTTCACACAAGAAAGGCGACGTATGACGTTCCAGCTCGATCGAGAACTGACATCTGGTCGGTATCGCGTCCAATGGAAGATCATCGGTACAGATGGACATCCTATCGAAGGAACCTATCTGTTCAATATCGAAACCCAAACGACCACGAGCGAAACGAGCGATCAGCCGAAGCCCATCCAACAGAAAGACGTCGATGCGGAAACCGTGAAGACGACAACGTCCACCGCTGAAGAGACTGATTTCTTTCCATTTCTAATCGCCGGTGGATTATTTATCATGCTACTGTTCTTCTTTTATCAGATTGTTTTGAAGGGGCGAACAAAATGACTTTGCTCTATATTTTAGGAGATACATTGCTGTACGCCTGTTTTGCACTGTTGATCGGTCATTTCTCGTTACAGCTCATTCCTCCCACTTATCGACCTGATGTAGCGTTCCCGATAAGATGGATACGACTTCTCATCCTATTAATTCCTGTTTTCTTTTCATTGTCGGTCATACGTATCGTGCTTTATTTGCAAGAAGACATCGGACTGTGGTTGACTCTGCGGTCCGTTCTGCTCACATTCGAAGCTGGAAATGCCTTAATCTTGATGACAATCTGTTGCATATTACTTTTTCTGGTCGTCAGGAATACGTCACTCCATTCGGGACGCTTAAAGTTTGCCCTTTTTTTGTTACTTGCCATGGTTGGTACACTCGCATGGTCCGGACACGCCTCCAGCATCACAGGTGCAGAAGGATTACTCGTACATACCGCTCATGCTTTGTCTGTCTTCATTTGGACTGGCGGTTTACTCGTATTAGGTTATTCCAACGCATCGAATCCCCGTTGGGACAACGTGTTGGAATGGTTCAGACCGCTCGTGACACTATGCTTTTTGATTATCCTCGGATCCGGCATCTATTTGATGTCCGTCGTCGTGAAAGTAGACGACTATCCGAATTCTTGGATTTTACCGTATGGTCAAGCCTTACTATGGAAACATGTCTTAATTCTCCCTGTGCTGATCATCGGTTTCATGAATGGGAAATGGAGTTATGCCTCTTCCAAACAAACGCTTAAAGTCAAACAGATGAGAATGCGCATGGAAGGTACACTGATTCTCTTCATCTTCGCAGCAACTGCGTTGCTCGGTCAGCAAGAGCCACCTCACTCCGTAGAGGATACACTCAAATCAAGTGGGGCCGGACAGCTGTCTGCTTTCGTCTTCCCTAATCTACGCTTTGAATATTCAAACATCGAGTTTGAACCAGGAATGACATCCGTCTTGTTCCTAGTGATCGGTCTTCTTTTCGGGGGATTGGTAGTATTCCTTATTAGAAAAACGAATGAATCGATCAAAACACTTTTTTTAGGATTAGGAATGTCTGTTTCCTTATTTTTAGCTTTCTTGTATAGTATTTCTTTGACGTTTTGATTAAAAAATTCACTTTAGTATCTTCTTGATCAAGAGTTTTAACGATATACAATCTTCCAGTCGTATAAAAAAAGACAATGTCTCATTTCGAAAGTGAAATGAGACATTGTCTTTTTTATATAATCGATTCTCTTTTCCTTATCCCGTCGATTCAATCAGGAATAAGCTATAAATTAAAAAAGAAACTTTTATGTTTTCCCTCCTTATGTTCTAGTCGTACTCATGATATGAAGAAAATCGCTAAATGAGATGAAGTGACTCTCTCTTATTAACTTAATTTTTTTTAAACGCTTGTCGAACTCCAATCATAATCAGCGTAATTAGCAAAAATGCTGTCAGGGCAAGGAAGGGAATCGTTATGAAACCTAACCAATTAATATATTGTACGTTGCAAGGGACACCTTGAAGACATGGCTTGACCTCAGCAAATCCTGGAATCTTTTGAACCATGTAGTGGTAGAC
The DNA here is from genome assembly GCF_018618705.1 of Exiguobacterium sp. H66. Taxonomy (NCBI): domain Bacteria; kingdom Bacillati; phylum Bacillota; class Bacilli; order Caryophanales; genus Exiguobacterium; species Exiguobacterium sp. H66. Next base: position 189,583 of record NZ_JACSMQ010000002.1, on the reverse strand, counting down.
AGAAATACCTCCCCCGATAAGGCTAAGTGGTAATACATATCGAACCACACCTGAATCATTATTGAATACGGCAATGCCCAGGATGATACTGAGCGGATACATGAAAATACGTTGTGACCAACAGAGCTCACAAGGTACGAATCCACGAATCTCACTAAAGTACAGGCTACCGAGTGTGGCAGCGAGTGCTATGATCCACGCTATATACATACCATAACGTCGCACCTGTTCATTCATCGGCCGTTACCTGTTCTTCAATCACACGGGAAATCGTATCGTAATCAAACGGGTCATCGAGTTTAATACCATTGATCACGATCGTAGGTGTCAACTCGACACCGTGTTCTTTCACGAGTGCATCGTCCTTCGACACTTCATCAAGGATGTCCGCATTATTTCTTAAATCAGATGTGAGTTGTTCTTGATTAATGTCTGGTACTGATTTTGCAGCGATTCTTAACAGGGATTCTTCAGTCACCCATGGGTCATCATGCTGTTCGACTCTCGGTTGTGCATCATAAATCGCCTTATGGAATGTCCAAAATGCCTTCTTGTCTTGGCGATAAACAGATTCTGATGCCTTAGCGGCCAAAATCGATTCTTCCCCATGGAATAAAACATTGATATAGCTGAACTGTACCTTACCAGTGTCAATGAACTCCTTTTTCAACTTCGGATAAACCGTTTTCCCCCATTGTTTACAAGACGGACATTTATAATCTCCGAACTCGACGATTGAAACAGGTGCAGCGTTTTCTCCTTGTGTCGGTTGACCTTCTATTTTTACCGTATCATTTAGGACTGTACTCTTTTTTTCTTGAACAGCATTGTTCTTGATCAAAAACATTGAAATAACTATTAAAAACACGATCAGCAACGTTACAACAACTAAAACCTTCTTTTGTTTCATAACATGATTCGACCCTCCCACTTTCTGAAGTTAATCAGAAAAGGGAAAGGTCAACACCTCCTTCTATTCGATTAAAGTATTTTACAACGTTCATTTATCAATGAGCGTGGCTCTCATGTGCCGCATGCGAGCATTCATCGATACCTGTACACTCGATTTGAATCGTAAGATCTTGTAAATCAAACTGGTCATGAATCAACGTACGGGCCTGTCTAAGTACACCCTTTCGTGCTTCATCCGATTTAACTACTAAATGGCAACTTAGTACATGATAATCAGATGTGATGGACCATAGACGAAAGTCATGTACTTCTTCCACTTCTTCAATGGCAAGTAGCGCACTTTTGATTTCACTGGCGTTTAAATTGAATGGGACACCTTCCATCAAAATATGCCATGAATCCTTTGTTACACGCAAACCACTGATAAATACAAGAATCGCGACTACTAAGCTCGCAATCGGATCGGCTATCGTCCAACCGAAGAATATTATCAGCACTGCCGCAATAATGGCACCGATTGAGCCAAGCAGATCTCCGATCACATGTAAAAAGGCACTTCTGACGTTCAAATTTTCGTCTTTGTCCGCCCGCATGAGGATGAATGCGACAACAATATTAACTAGTAAGCCGATAGTTGAAATGATCAGCATACCTGAGCTTAAAACTACAGGAGGTTCAAGCAGACGTCGATATGCTTCGTAGAAGATATAGAGTGCAATAGCAATCAGGGTGATTCCGTTCAAGAAGGCCGCTAAAATTTCAAAACGCTTGTATCCGAATGTCTTGTGATCCGTAGCCTTTCGTTGTCCAAACATTAATGCTGTTAAACTAAGCCCAAGTGCAGCAGCATCACTTAGCATATGCCCAGCATCTGAAAGTAACGCTAGACTATTGGTCCAAATCCCTCCAATAACTTCAATAATCATAAATAAAAAGATTAGCATGAAAGACCACTTCAGTGCCTTTATATTTATGTTGTTATGACTATGACTATGATTATGGTCGTGCGCCAACAGAATCTCCTCCTTTAAATTTTAATTTCTAAGATAAATATAGCACAATGGGCACTATATTCAAATGAACATTTGAATATAGTGCCCTCGAATTTTGTTGCTGTCTAAAATAATCTTTAGAGTGACAACATGGTCGGAGAACTAGCACGTACTACTTTATTGGCTTTAAAGAAGCATTCGTTATTATTTTTTATACGTTCATCCGATTCGATTTACGAAGATTTGAAAATACGAACTGAAACGTACAAAAAATTAGAAGGGTCACGGACGAACGGAGGCAGACCTCAAAAAAACGGACAGCGTATCAGGACGCTGGCTTACTGTGTTCGCAATCGAAAAGCTTTTTTGAGAGGAGAAAGACTAGGAGCAATCTAAAAGTCGGCTTACAGTCCCTTCCATCACACAGAACGTTACAGCTCTGTTTTATGTTCTCTATATGGACATAATCATATATTCTAATAAAATTAAAATCGCGTGTAAAAAGTCTTCGAATACTCATAGACTTTTTACACGCGATTAAATCCAGTGCTTGGTCACTAATAAGTTCTGAAATCACTTCAAATGATTTCATATTTTTAACATTCTAGCATTTACAGCAACAATGACGGTGCTAAGACTCATTAGTACTGCCCCAATGGCTGGGGATAAGATCACACCATAGGGAGCTAGAACGCCGGCTGCTAGTGGTATTGTTATAATATTATAACCAGCTGCCCACCATAGGTTTTGAATCATTTTGTTATAAGTGCTTCGGGAAAGTTCAAGGATAGCGAGAACATCCTTCGGATTACTTCTGACCAGTACGATATCAGCGGTTTCAACTGCCACGTCGGTTCCACTACCAATCGCAATCCCTACGTCAGCTTGTGCCAGTGCGGGTGCATCATTAATGCCATCACCGACCATGGCTACTTTCCTACCTTCCGATTGAATGTTCTTTACTTGTCTTGATTTATCATCAGGTAAAACTTCTGCATGAACTTCGTCAATACCTAACTGTTTGGCAACCCAATGTGCGACCTTTTTATTGTCACCGGTGAGCATGATTGAATTTATGCCTTTATTTTTAAGAGCAGTCACAGTCTCTTTTGCTTCTTCTCTTACTAAATCAGCAAGTGCAATCATTCCTAGTAATTGCTTGTTTTTCAATACAAATATGACAGTCTTTCCTTCTTCAGATAATTTTTCAAAAGCGAGCTCATCAACCGTTATTTTTTCTTGACGAATATATCGAGGACTCACTACACGAATTAACGTACCCTCTACTTTCCCTTCCAATCCGACTCCTGTAATAGACATAAAATCTTCAATCGATGGAAGTGATAGTTGTAGCTCTTCTGCTCTTTTCACTACACCTTTAGCAAGAGGATGTTGGGATGAACGTTCGACTCCAGCTGCTAGACGAAGTAGTTCGTTTGAGGAAATTTTATCAGCCGGCATCAAATCCGTCACACCAAAATTTCCTTGCGTCAAAGTACCTGTCTTATCAAAGATAATGGCGTCTAATTTCCGCGCCTCTTCAAACTGTGTCCGATTTCGAATCAATAACCCTTTCTTAGCAGACAGGGCCGTCGAGACAGAGACGACCAATGGCGCTGCAAGTCCTAGTGCATGAGGACACGAAATAACCATGACAGTCACCATACGTTCGACAGCAATACTGAGCGGATATCCTAATGCAAGCCAAATGATGAATGTCAACACACCAGCAAAAACAGCGACATAGAAGAGGATTTTTGCTGCACGATTCGCTAAATTTTGTGTTTTAGATTTAGATGCCTGCGCTTCGCTGACTAATTCGATCACTTTCGATAGATACGTGCCTTCACCTGTATTTTTCGTTTCAACGGTCAAGCTTCCTTCTTGATTAATAGAGCCAGCAATTACGTTGTCGTCCATTTTCTTTTCGATGGGAAGAGATTCACCTGTCAGCATCGATTCATCAACTGTTGTTGCTCCTTTTATTATCTTACCGTCAACTGGAATTTGCTCCCCAGGTTTGATCAGAATCACGTCACCAGTCTGTAATTCCGACACCGCAATATCTTCTATTTTCTCATCATCAATTCGATGCGCAATACTGGGTAACAATTTGACTAATTCTTGTAGCGCGTTAGACGCGCCCATGATTGACTTCATTTCAATCCAATGTCCTAAAAGCATAATATCTATGAGCGTTGCTAACTCCCAAAAAAAGTCATGCCCCTCCCCTAGACCTAAGATGATGCTCACACTATAAAAATATGCAACACTAATCGCTAAAGCAATCAACATCATCATCCCCGGATTTTTTTGTTTCATTTCGTCTAAGCTACCTTTTAAGAACGGCCATCCACCGTAGAAATAGACAATTGTGGATAAAGAAAGCAAAACAACGTCGTCATACGGAAAGTTAATGTTGATACCCGACCATTCTTGAATCATTTTGGAAAGTAGCAGAATTGGAATAGTCAACATTAGCGATACGAAAAATCTTTTCTTGAAGTCTCCAATCATTCCTTCATGTTCATGATGTGAGGCACTCATTTGGTGGTCTTCGTGCTGAGTGTGTTCGTGATGGATTTGATGATTCATAAGAACTCCCCCTTTTACGTACTGTATATCTATATGATGTACATAGATATCATGATTATATAGAGTGACATATCTTTTTCCCTTTAAATTAAGCTTATATATAAATATAAAATATATTTTGACACACTAAAAATAAAAATTATCATACAGGCACAGGGTGTATCTTTTAAAACAAGAACATTTGTTTGAAAAAAGACTATTTAGCGTGAACAGACAAATGAGCAAATAAAAAATACAAAAACCTCTGATTAAAAAGTTTTGTTTTATACAACTACATAATTATCACGAAGGAGAATCGAATGATGAAATTTAACATACTCTTAAAAAGCGTAAGTCTTGTTAGCCTATCCTTGATTGCGGTCGGCTGTGCTCAAGACCCGACGAAATCTTCTACTCCCAATCATTCAAAGGAAGCCAATCATGCGAAACATATGAGCGGTGACAAGATTGAAGAAACATCATCATCGGTGATACTTCCTACATTTTTAAAAACTCAACCTGAAGATGTACGAAATGTTTATCAAGCTGTAACAAAGAATCGGAAATTACTCGAAAAAATACCTTGTTATTGTGGCTGTGGTGAAACAGTCAATCACAAAAATAATTATGATTGTTTCATAGAAGAAAATACGACGGATGGGTCGGTGAAATGGACAAGTCACGGAACAACGTGCAGCATATGTCTCGAAATTGCTGTAAAGTCCATTTTGAAGCAACAAGATGGAGAGTCGGTTAAAGATATTCGTTCTGCAATCGATTCTTCATATAAAGATGGCTACTCGAAACCAACACCTACTCCTTTATGATTTTTATGAGGACACTTTTGCGCCTATAAGCAAGAGTGTCCTTTCCTTTCCTTTCCTTTCATTTCGTTTCATCTTCACTCCAACGATACCCTCTCCCCCAAATGGTTTTCAGATGCCTATCTATCGGATAATCTAACTCTCTTAACTTTTCTCTAATCATCTTAATATGAGAGTCCACTGTCCTCGGATCCGATTCCGACGTGTAGGACCAAACGAATTCATAAAGCTCCAATCTGTTGAAGAGCCTTCCAGGGTGTTGAAGAAAAAGTCGTAATAATGCATGTGCTTTGGGTGTAAAGTCAATCGACTTGCCATCCAATAAAATTAAATTGTTGCTCTCATCGAACGTAAGTCCATGGTATATAACGGGGTCTTTTGCTTTCCTTCTCATGACAGATCGAACTCTTGCTAAAAGTACGTCCCCGTTAAACGGCTTTGTGACATAATCTGTAGCTCCAGCATCTAGTCCTTTGACGATGGATTCAGCATCATTCAGAGCCGTTATCATGATGATCGGGACTTCCGGATGAGAATCCGTTATCTTCTTACATACTTCGAATCCATCGTACATTGGCATCATGACGTCCAATAAAATCAAATCAAAAGTTTCTTTTTTCACTCTCTCCAAAGCTTCGATCCCATCATTCGCCATACTACATTCATATCCTATTGGTTCTAGATAAAGTCTTAATAATTGCCTCATTCTTATTTCATCATCAACAATTAATATTTTATCCATCCTAGCCACCACCTCTTACATTAGAATTTTTTAATAATAAATGATTGTCAATCTATTTCCTCATTAATTTCACGAACTTTTTATATGATCAACTCAAACTATAGGATGGAGTTGATTTTCATGAAAGCGTTTATGAAGAGTTTAATCGTTACTCTCTATGTATCCTTCTTTTTTCTCACCATACTACTGGTCTATAAAGGTTATGAACTTTTTCATAACTAAGTATCGTATTTTTTATAGATAAAGGAGCATCAGATTTTCAGCTCACACTTTTTTGGCATGGCGGCTCTAGATGCTCCTTCATTTTTAACTCAGCTCTTTAAACAATTAACTTACGACAGACTTTTACACATTCATTACAAGCCTCAGCACACTTCTTACAATGATCATGATCATGTTTCGAACATTCGTCGGCACATCTTTCACAAATTTCAACACAACTTCTAGCAAGAACACTGATATTGCTACTGTTTCGAGAAATAGCTTGTACTAAAAGACTACAAATTTCAGAACAATCTCTATCTAAACGTATGCACTCTACCATCGAAGAAACATGATGTTCACTCAAACACGCATCAAAGCATTCATTACAAGTCACTATACAGTTCTGTAGGGCGTTTAAGACTTCTTTTTGTCCAGTATTCATTTTAAAATACCTCCGTTTTTTCATCTTTATTTGACTTACACAAAGCCTATTTCCTTAATTTGTGAAGAAAAGATGAAAACAGCTACTCATTTTTTTTAATCTACTCTCAACTGCCCCATCATTCCATTCTCTTCATGTTCAAGGATATGGCAATGGTACATAAATACCCCTTTTTCTTTGAAAGTCATCTGAATCTTAACTCGTTCGCCTGGTTTTATGGCGATAGTATCTTTTAGACCTGTTTCTTGATTATCCAGTTTCTGATTGTTTCGTTCTAATACCTTGAATTGGACTCCATGAATGTGGAAGGGGTGAGTCATTCCGCCCATCATGTCTTTTTTATTATAGATTTCCCAGATTTCTGTTTCGCCTTTTTTTGCTTTAATATCGATTCTCGTCTCATCAAACTTCTTTCCATTGATTTCAACATTTTTGCCCATTCCGAAGAGAGTTAACTTCTGATTCACTTTAGACGAGGTCTTGAGCAGCTTTTCATTTACACTTTTCGGTGCCGATGCACTTAGGCTCGTCCCTTGTTTGTCCTTCAGCTTGAAGTTAACGACTTTCACTCCATTTGTCTCAAATGCAACAGTTTCACCAATTTTTCTTTTTGAAAAGTCTACCAATACCTCTATACGTTCGCCTGGACTTAAATCAATTTTCTTTACGTTTTTCGCTTTTGAGATGTAACCACCATCATCAGCAATTTTTTTAAAGGATGAGCCATCAGATAACTTCACTGCATAGTTCCGTGCATTGGATCCATTTATCAACCTGACTCTAAGTTGCGAATATTTCACGTTAAAATACGGATTAATCGTTCCGTTTACCAGGAGGGTATCGCCTAAAGCCCCATCTGTTTTTTCTACATCAGCATATCCAAGGACATTCCTGTTTTTAACTTTTCGATCTTGAAGAATTAATGGAATATCATTTTCACCATACTTTTGAGGTAGCATCGTCTCTTTAGTTTTTTCATCTTTTACGTATAACAATCCTGCCAACCCCTTGTATACTTGTTCAGCAGTCTTACCCATTGGATGTGGATGAAACCACAATGTCGATTCATTTTGCTTCACTTTAAACTTTACTACCTTCGTCTCACCAGCTTTCACGACCTGATGTGGTCCGCCATCTACGGATGATGGTACAACAAGACCGTGCCAATGGAATGTAGTCGCTTCTGATAAGCGATTCACTGTACGGATTGTTACTGTTTTCCCTTTTTTTAACTCCACTACAGGACCTAAATAATTTCCGTTGTACCCTAGAGTTTTAGTTTTTTTAGCATCTCGAAAGAACTGTGTTTCCCCTTGTTTAGCCACAATCGTGTATTGAATGGAATTCTTGGTTTCACGATCGGCTTTTAGCATCTTAGGGATTTTTAATCGTCGCTCTTTTTCTTCAGTTGATTTTAAATCGACACTCGCACCATGTCCCATACCTTCCATCATAGTCTGATTTGTAGTAGTGTTTCCTCCATTCATCATAGATCCCATGTGCTGTTTGTTATTTGACATAGTACCTCGGGTAAGAAGTAAATACGAACCGCCCACTATAATCATGAGAGTAAAGATACCGATAGCTGCGATTAACCATGTTTTCTTCATATGGATCATTCCTTTCAATCAATTATTATCTTTAACTTAAAGAATGATTGTGAAAGAACTATGTCTTTCTACCAATGAATTTTATAGTTTTTTCCAATGTGCTACTTTTCTACTCTCTGCAAAGTTTCTGCAAATTTGTGTGATAAAGTCTATAGAAAGCATAAAAAAAACAATTGGAGGTAATTTTTTATGAAATTAAAGAAAAAGATTTTTATGACAACCATGGCTGCTTCACTTTCTTTAGGACTCGCTGCGTGCGGAAGCAATGGTGATGATTCTAAATCAACAGGAAGCATGGATAAAAATATGGATGGTATGGATCATTCGACGATGGACATGTCTGGATCGAAAGAGGTCCCGAAAGGGCTCCAAGAGGCTAAAAATCCTAAATTTAAAGTTGGCGACATGGCGATGATCAAAGAAGCACATATGGAAGGCATGAAAGGGGCCGAAGCAAAAGTTGTAGGAGCTTATGATACTACTGCTTATAGCATTTCTTATGACCCTACAAATGGTGGGAAACGTGTCATGGATCATAAATGGATTATTCAAGAAGAGATTGTAGATGCCAAGTCATCTCCTTATGAAGTAGGCGATGAAGTAAAAGTAGACGCGGATCATATGAAAGGAATGAAGGATGCTACGGCCACTATCGATTCAGCTAAGCAAACAACAGTGTATATGATTGATTTTGAATCGACTACAGGTGAAGAAGTGAAAAATCATAAATGGGTGACTGAAGACGAACTATCTGCAGAATAAACGATAAACAAGAGAGGAACGGTTTTTTAACCGTTCCTCTCTTGTCTTCTTTCTCCTTATTTAAGGAACCCACTTGTAACCAATTCCCCATATTGTGCGAAAGTGTTCTTCAATAGGAAACTCGAGTTTCCTAAGCTTTTCTCTTAAGTTTCTTACATGAGAATCGACCGTTCGTTCATCTGTCCACTCATTTGCTAACCATAAACTTGAGAGCAGTTCCTCTCTTGAATAGACACGTTCTGGATTTTTTAATAATTTAGCAAGTAATGAAAATTCTTTTGGCGTGACTTTGACTAAATGATTATCGTAATACAGCTCATGGGCGTCTTCATTTAAGATTAGACCCGACGATTCGATTTTTGATCCTGAGGAAACTGTCGTTCGTCTGAAAATCGATTGAATTCTTGCCTTCAATTCCGCCTCGTCGAACGGTTTCACAATGTAATCATCTGCTCCCAGTTGCAATCCTTTTACGATTTCTTCTTTTCCGTCAAGTGCTGTCAATAAAATGATTGGTACATTCGAAACTTCCCTTATCCTTTGACAGGTCTCAAAACCATCCATTAAAGGCATCATCACATCTAATATGATTAAGTCAGGCTCATCTACATCAATCAAGTTCAATATCTCTCTTCCGCTGTTCAGCTTAATACAGGTATAACTGTCTTGCAGATAAAGTTCGATCAGTTCTAACATTCGATTCTCATCATCTACCAAAGCAATGGTTCTCATCCTGGAATCCCCCTCAAGTCAATGACAACCTTCAGCCCGTTTTCTACATTAACAGCTACGATGGTCCCTTTGTGCGCTTCAACTATTTCTTTCGTGATAGCCAAACCGAGCCCAGTACCTCCTGTTTCACGATTTCGTGAAGAATCCACTCGATAAAAACGATCAAAAAGATACGGGAGTGATTGCTCATCCACACCACCACCTTCATCCATAACTTCAATAACGTTTTCATCAAGTTTTAAAAATACGCGTTTGTTCGCATGTGTATATTTTAGCGCGTTATCGAGTAAATTTAAGAGAACCTGATCGAATCTAGCTTGGTCTATCTCTTTGTAGATGGGGGTTTTATTAATTTGAAGAATTAATTTCACTTGTTTCTCCTCAAATTTAAAAATTATTCTTTCACTGATTTGTTTTAAGAAATCATTCATCACTGTGATCTGAGGATTTATTTGAAAATGTGGCTCTTCCAATCTAGCAAGTTCAAACAAGTCCTCAATCAGTTCTTGAAGTCTTTCGGACTCCTCATAGATAATATCTCCAAATCTCGATTCGTCTTTTTTGAGGAGTCCTGCATATCCCTTAATGTAGGTAATCGGCGTACGCAATTCATGTGTGATTGAAGTCAGAAATTGCTTTCTTGTATTTTGAATGTGACGTAAATCAACAGATAACTTAGTGATCGCTCGTGCTAAATCTCCTACTTCGTCGCTTCTCTCAGCTTCTCTGATTTTCAGCACCTCGCCTTTACTTAACTTTACCGTTGCCTCTTTCATTGATAAAAGTGGCTTTATAATGATATAACTCAAAAAATAAACACTTACTAATAGAAAAAGTACTAACAAGAATAGAGAGAACACTACTTGTTGTTTCAATTCCCCCATCAAATGCTGTATATACTTCGTCGGCTCTAACATGATTATTTGACCGCCATCTTCAATATTACTCACCGTCACTAAAAATTTGCCCTCTCTCCAATTACCTTCTACGATTCCATCCTTTTTTTGAATCCAATCCGGGTTCAAAAATTGTTCAGCGTCGTTAGATGAATCGACGACTTGATTATTTTTGTCTAAGATAATCACATCAGTCATCGCCTTTTCCTCCATTAAAACAACGTGTTCAACTGTTTGCTTGTCGAAGTTAGTGGAAAGAACATCTCGATGACTATTGCCTCTCTCTTGAAGGCTCTCCAGTTCACTTTCTACTTGTTGATGCTCAAGAATGTTGTATACAATAGCAGATGAGAGAATGAAAATCATGAGAATCCCGAAAAAATAAAATAACGTTATTTTAAATGAAAGTTTATTCATAAAGTACCTTTCTCATTTAAGATGATTACATATAAAAACAAACTGTTGAGATTTAGAAAAGAAAGTATTCTTCATTTAGGCGATACACAAAAGAGCTTTTATCATTTGATTCTTTTAAAAGGACAATTCCTTGAATATTGCTCCACAAATAATTAGCGAAATCATAATCACTAAAATTAGCCTCACGAGTAGAATGCGTCATGAAACATTCTATTTTTGTAATCGTATACATTCCCTCCGAATCACGTTGATAATCGAAAGAAAAAGAACCCTTTATATTAAGCCTTTGAGCAATTATTGCTACGCACTCCTCTAAAATCGAGTTGGCAAACACCTCGTATGAAAGAACAGTATCTTGGTACCGTTCATACTCTTCTCTCATAAAACAGCAAATCACTTCACTAGATCGATAATCGACATATGCATCAATTTTCCCCACCTTTACACCTTCAGGCGCATTCTTTATCTGTTCAAAAGAATAAGTGAAAGTATTACCTTGAACCGAAAATGAATCATGAAGTACTGTTTTATCCCAGTCAAAGGATGTTATAAACATTACGTTATTTTCTCTCATTTTTAACTTGTGTTTTGCTAGCGTAGATGCTTCTTGTTCGCTTAAAGGAATAATCCAGCCTATTTTTTGAAATGTACAATATTCAATGAGATCACTAATATACCCTTCTTCTGATTCTTTTTTTGAAAATGAATCAAAATATTTAAAATTAGGAAGTAGCTTTCGAACCCATCCTTCTTTTGAAGAAATATGAATCTCTATACCTGAAGGTTTAAGTTGTTTTATGTTCTCCATCACTTTCCAGTTTTCCTCTACTCCCATTATCAGGACATTTTCACGAAACATGTATGATTCATCTCCTCTTGAAATAGAAAATAGAGCGTCAGAACCCTCTAAACCCTGTAAAATCAATCAATATTGTAGTTAGTTTCGTTAGACCATCGAAATACAATATGATACCTAATAAAATCATAAGCCCTCCACCTATTTTTGTAACTTTTGAAGAATACTTCATTAAGTATCTTGATTTCCCGACCAAAAACGACATTAAGAAAAAGGGAATGGAGAAACCTAGAACATAAAAGAGCATATATAAAAATCCATTACCAGGATTTGTGGCAATCAAAGCAATAACTCCAGCGAGAATTGGTCCTGTACAAGGAGTCCATCCAGCAGCTGATCCGATTCCGACCAAAAACGTTCCGATATAGCCACGCTTTCTTTTTCCTAAATTCAATCTTCGTTCTTTAAGTAAAAATGTTGGAGTCCATAGACCAGTTAGAATAACACCAAATATGAATAAAATAAGTGCACCGCTCATCCGTAAAACATCTTTATACACTATAAAAAAATCAGCCAAGTATGACGTTGAAAAACCCATCACTAAAAATACGCTCGAAAATCCAAGTAAGAAAACGAATGTATGGGGAACACCATTCCAGTTCCACTTTTTATTTTCTTTTAACTCTGTAACTGAAATTCCTGTAATGTAAGATAGAAAAACAGGATACAAAGCTAGGCAACATGGCGAGATAAAAGATAAAAACCCTGCCCCAAAAGCTAACAAAAAAGATAACTCCATCAAATTCCTCCCGAACTCTAAAAAATAAATCTTTTTTTAAGATGTATAAAAAAGAAATGTGTTTAATTTTAATCATAAAATCTGTTTGTGAAAAACCTATGCATTTTTTGATTAAATCTCGTATCAATTTTTGAAATGAATTTGATACACTTTTTTGTAATATAGTGATGCTATACTCCTTTTAACAAATCGTTTGTCACCGTATCTTTATCTTTAAAGGAGTACAACTAATGAAAAACAAGGTAATACTTATCGCTTCTAGCGTCTTACTCACAACAACTTTTTCAATGCATAGCCCAAAAGTTGAAGCAAGTAGTGCATATAAAGTAAAAGTAAAGACAGACGATCTCCGTGTTCGGACTGGTCCTTCTCTCAATTACAATATAGTCGGCGTGACTAACACTGGTCAGACTTTTTCTTATTTAGGAAAAAAAGGAGCTTGGACAAAAGTACTTTACAAAGGGAACACACGGTATATCTATAGTTCTTACCTAAAAAAATATAAGAGCCACGTTGCAAAAAAAATGACGTATAATGAGTCTCTTTTTGCTTCTCCTACTAAAGGGAGGCTGACCCAAGGATACGGAAAATCTAATGGCGCTTACGGTTATACATTCCATAATGGCGTTGATCTAGCTGCAACAAAAGGCACACCTGTCTATGCTTCTGCGAGTGGAAAAGTCACTACCTCTAAAAACAGCGGTGCATATGGTAAACACGTTATGATTTCACATAGTCTAAAGAATCAAAAATACGTAACCGTTTATGCTCATATGAATAGTCTTTCGGTAAAAAGTGGTCAGACAGTCTCTAAAGGTATGAAGATTGGAACAGTTGGGAATACAGGAAACTCGTTCGGAAATCATTTACACTTTGAGATTCATAAAAACAGTTATAAATACAGCAGTTATTCTGCAGCGAATAGTGTCAACCCAATGAACTATTTGTAACCTAAAAAAAAAAGAAAAGATGATGTCCGAGGACATCATCTTTTCTTTTTACGTTCATTGCTGAGGACGACGACGAAGTGCGAAGAATCCGAGGATCGAAGCGGCTGCGATTCCGAGTAATGACCAGAGGATACCCGCTGAAGATTGTGATTCAGCTGCTCCACCAAGACCGGTGTTCGGCATTCCGGCCGGGCTGCCTTGGAATTTATCCGGGAACTGATCGACGATCGCTGTCGCTGTCCCTTCACCGACTCCGTACATGTGACCGTAGGCTTCACGGATCGCCGGGTACGTTTTGTCGTAATCTTTTTCATTGTAGCTGTTGAACGCCAGTAACAGTTGATCAATGTGAACCTTGAGTCCTTCTTCTAAGTCTTTCGACTTCAGGCGTCCTTCCGTTGCGGCATCGAGGAAGGCGGCTTGTTCGACGCGGTACTCATCCAGTTCCTGAACGGCCATGTCGCGTGCTTCCTCGTCTTTCGCGCCTGTTGCTTTGACATAATCGACGAAGTAGCCGATGTGGCTCGACCAGATCTTCTTGAACTCTTGTGCGGCTTCGCTACCGTACACCGACCCGATTGAAGCGGACAAATCGTCTGTATTTTCGTTCAAGGCACCTGCCGCTGCGTCAAAGTCCTTCGCACCGTCAATCCCTTTTTGCATCGTCAGAATCGCAAGCGCTGCGTGTTCTGAGAAGTTTCGGTTCAGTCCGGCACGGAGATCCGCTGCCGGTGTATCGACTTTCGTATTTTTGAATTTATCCGGATATTGATCGACGATGGCGCCGGACAACCCTTCACCCACCATATACATATGCTCGATGGCGATACGCAGGTTGCTGTACGTGGCATCATAGTCGCCCGCGACATAGCTGTCAAACGATGTCAGCAATTGCGTGATATGGACTTTCAATCCACCTTCTAAATCAGCCGCTTTCAGACGACCTTCTGTTGCCTTGTCGAGGAACGCCGCTTGTTCGACGCGGTATTCGTCGAGTTCTTTTAAGGCTTTTTGTTTCGCTTCTTCATCTTTGGCACCCGTCGCTTTGACATAATCGACGAAGTAGCCGATATGGCTCGACCAGATTTCCTTGAACGCTTCGCCCGCTTCATCCCCGTAAACGGATCCGACCGCGGCCGAAAGATTATCCGTATTTTGACTCAAGGCACCTGCTGCCTGATCGAAATCTTCTTTTCCGTCAATTCCTTTTTGCATCGTGACGACTGCTGCACTTATCGCCAGTATCCCTTCCGCAATGACCACCGTACTGACATGAATCGCCAGCCAGTTCGTTTGGAGCGCGGGGATCAATGGACTGATTTCATTCGGAAACATGCTGGCATACGCAATGATCAGCAAGGCAACCGGCAATACAACCATTCCTAAAACGGGTGTTTTATAGAGAAAATAAAGAATGATAAATCCTCCGACCAGCGTCATGCCAAACGCTGTCGTGAATTCAAACATGTTACTCAGCGGTGCATGGCCGGATACAGCCCAGCGGGTGAAAAAATAACCCAAATTCGCAAGAAAACCGAAAACAGTAACGGTAATTGCCACCTTCCCCCAACGCTGTTCCGAGTCGAACGACCCTTTTTTATTCCCTTTTACAGCTCCTCCAAATACGAATGTGGCAATCAGATACGCAAAGAAAGCGATATACAGTAAATTCGAGCTAATGGCGGTTAATGTCATGATCGCAGTTCCCCTTCCTTTTCCGTTTCTTCCTGCTGGTCGCTATAAGCAGGGAGTGATGCATATGCAGAAATTTGTTCGAGGTCTTTCTTCAAGCCGAACCAGTTTTTGTTCGTATGTCCAGCAAGCAGAATGTCGCCGCTATCGGTTCGCAGCAACCAGAACCGGC
The DNA here is from genome assembly GCF_018618705.1 of Exiguobacterium sp. H66. Lineage (NCBI taxonomy): Bacteria > Bacillati > Bacillota > Bacilli > Caryophanales > Exiguobacterium > Exiguobacterium sp. H66. The sequence goes on along the minus strand of NZ_JACSMQ010000002.1, from coordinate 174,067 downwards.
GGTGATTAAAGTACATCCCCTGTGCTACCCCTATCATAAAAATCAGACCTCCAAGACCCAGGATGGGCAAGGTTCGGTCTTTTCGGACGGTCAGGCCGGAGACATTTCGTGTTTCGGCACTTTGAAAAGCCAATTTGTATTGGTTGTCGCCAAATGGTTCGATGGTGTTTTGGATGGTAATGAAACTGGTTTCCCCTTTCGGCGTTGCCGGTGTGGTCATCTCCACAAGGAAACCTGGGTTGTCTGGCAGCGGATTCGCCGTTTGCGGTTCTCCATTTTCAAAACCGGAAAAATTCGGGTAATAACCGAGCAGTTCGACTGTCGATCCGTTCATCAATTCATACTTATCATCAGGATCGATCAAGTCAATGGTCAATTCCCCCATAGATTCTTGAGACTTTTTCTCCGTTAAAGCGAATGTCATCGTTTTTAATTCATTCAGCTTGTAATCCATCTGATACAGGGCATAGCCATCAAATTTTAACGGATGGTTCACACGGATGGGGTACTCTTTGACAATTTCCAAGTTATCAGTTGCCCCTGGCAAACTGCCTTCAGGCGCTTGATAAAGTACGATATCTGTCTGGTAGTTTTTCGCGACCGTTCCCACACGGTCGAGGGCTTCACCGAATCTGGCTTCTTCGCCTTCACCTGTATACGTTTCCAATGCAAACTTCACATTTTCCAAGGAATAGCCCGGCACTTCCGGAATAGCCCGTGTTTCCCCTTCCCGAATCCACAGTGTTTCATCGACATAAAAACCAGGGATCATCCGCAACATGACACCGGAAAGGAAAATAATTAGTCCGATATGATTGACATATGGGCCCCATCTGGAGAACCGACCTTTTTCAGCCAATAGCCCGTTTTTATCCGTTCTGACTTTATACTTCAATTCCTTCAATTTGGCTTCGGCTTTTTGCAGTGTATCGTCGGCGCCAGGACCCTGCCCATAGATGCGCTGTTTGTCCATAAAGCTGGAATGGCGCAGAACTCGTTGATTTTTCAACGATTTATAAAGAGGGACAAAACGGTCTAAGCTGGCAATCACCAACGAAATCGCCAACATCCCGACTAATGCGATAAACCAATAGGAACTGTATAAGTCGTGGAAGCCGAGAAAATGATAGACACGGCCAACGCTGCCATAAGTATCGGCGTAATAAGCTTTGATAGTCGCTTCTGTATTTGCTGGAACAAAAGCTTGCTGCGGGAGGATTGTGCCGATGGCCGCTGCAACCAGCAGGATGACAATAATACTGACGCCCACTTTCACGCTTGAAAAGAAGTTCCAGATTTTGTCGATAATGGATTTGTTATAGGTTTGTGAACGTCTAGCCGTTCCTTCGTAGCGCATATCCACCAATTTGCTGTTTTGTTCTTTACCAGTCAAAGACCGGCCACACGCTTCACATAAGTCTGTTCCGGGCGGGTTTACATGTCCGCATTTGCATTGCGTATTCTCCATCAACAAATCTCCTTACTCTATTTTAATCAGCTTCATCTGGATGTAACTATTCTCTATATAAAGGGATTTAGCTACAACGCAATCACACCATCTTGATTGACTAAAATTCTTTCTGCTTTGTTTCCCCTACTGGAGAAGGCGCTGTCTTGTCGTGGAACGTGTTGTCTTACTTTAGAATTTTAAATCGCAATATCGATGACTCAACATAATGGAGTGAGTATTGCATGGCCTACTGGTTCTTGCAGTAATATTTGACATGACCACATTGGATTTATCTAAAGGAAGGGATACCAAGCAACAGACATGAGAAGGAAAAGCAGGTAACATATGGACATATTATTTTTTGATTTTTTCTCCAACTAACATTCCCTCACGTTCTCCCTCTTATTTTCTAGCAATTAACACTAAACATTGAAACATTCATTTGAATATTAGAATTGACAAAACAGCGAACTCTTTCTATACTTACGTTAATCAAACGATCGTTTGAACTTCAAATATTTGAATGAGGTGGGAAATATGCAAAAAGAGACAGTCCGTATACAAAATGCAATCTGTGAGGTTAGTTGTGTAGACGAGGAAAAAGTTACGCGAGTGAAAAATGAATTGACGCAGCAAAACCCGTTGGAAGTAGCGAAAATCTTCAAGGCGTTGTCGGATGATACGCGAATCAAGATCGCCTATGCCTTGTCGTTGGAGGACAAACTCTGTGTTTGCGACGTTGCGAACATCATCGGCTCTTCTACGGCAACAGCCTCCTACCATCTGCGCCTGTTGAATAAGATGGGATTGGCGAAATACCGTAAGGAAGGGAAACTGGTCTATTACTCATTGGATGACGCACATGTGAAACATCTCGTGCAAGTGGCCTTCACCCATCAGAAGGAGGGTGTCAGCGTTGGTTGAAAAAACGAAGGAAACAGAAGATAAAACGGTCTACCGGGTCGAAGGGTTTTCATGCGCGAACTGCGCCGGGAAATTCGAGAAGAACGTCAAAAATCTTTCCGGTGTTGAGGATGCAAAAGTAAACTTTGGCGCTTCGAAAATTTCCGTTTACGGTGAAGCGACGGTCGAGGAACTGGAAAAAGCCGGTGCTTTCGAGAATTTGAAAGTGGCCCCGGAAAAACCGAAACGCCAGACAGCTCCGGAAGTGAAAGTCGCCATTGAAGACAAAAATGTTTTCCGTGTGGAAGGCTTTACGTGTGCCAACTGTGCCGGGAAGTTTGAGAACAACGTCAAGCAAATTCCCGGTGTCCAAGATGCAAAAGTGAATTTCGGGGCTTCGAAAATTTCCGTTTATGGTGCGGCCTCGGTTGAAGAATTAGAGAAAGCCGGTGCGTTCGAAAATCTGAAGGTCGCGCCTGAAATTACTGGTCGTCCAGCGGGTTCGAAAACGGAAGCCGAAAAAGCGACCGTTAAAAAAGAGGACAAAGTGCCGTTCTACCAAAAACACAGCACTTTGCTCTACTCCACCCTGTTGATCGTTTTCGGGTACATTTCCCAGTACGCAAATGGAGAAGAAAATTTGATAACATCCCTCCTATTCGTAGCGTCCATTGTCATTGGCGGCTACTCGCTCTTCAAAGTCGGTTTCCAGAATTTAATACGACTGGATTTCGACATGAAGACCCTCATGACCGTCGCGGTCATAGGGGCAGCCTTTATCGGCGAATGGGCGGAAGCGTCCATCGTCGTCATTCTCTTTGCCATCAGTGAAGCACTGGAACGCTATTCCATGGACCGGGCCCGTCAATCCATCCGTTCGTTAATGGACATTGCCCCGAAAGAGGCACTTGTCCGGCGCAATGGACAAGAACAGTTGATTTCGGTGGACGACATTGCCATCGGGGATACCATGATCGTCAAACCCGGACAAAAGATTGCGATGGACGGCATGGTGGTCAACGGCTATTCGGCGGTCAATCAGGCAGCGATTACGGGTGAATCCGTGCCCGTCGGCAAAACGGTGGATGATGAAGTCTTCGCCGGCACGCTGAATGAAGAAGGCTTGCTCGAAGTCAAAGTCACGAAGCTGGTCGAAGACACAACCATTGCAAAAATCATCCATTTGGTAGAAGAAGCACAAGGCGAACGGGCCCCTTCCCAGGCATTTGTCGATAAATTCGCCAAATATTATACACCGATCATCATGGCTGTTGCCGCACTCGTGGCCATTGTCCCTCCCCTCTTGTTTGACGCCAGCTGGGAAACCTGGGTCTACCAAGGATTGGCTGTGCTAGTCGTAGGCTGCCCGTGTGCTTTGGTCATTTCGACTCCGATTTCGATTGTATCTGCTATCGGGAACGCAGCGAAAAAAGGCGTTTTGGTAAAAGGCGGCGTGTATTTGGAAGAAATGGGTGCCATCAAAGCCATCGCGTTTGACAAGACCGGCACCTTGACCAAAGGGGTTCCGGTTGTCACGGACTTTGAAGTGCTGAACAAGGGAATCAGTGAAAAAGAGCTGCTTTCTATCGTCACAGCACTGGAGTACCGCTCACAGCATCCCCTTGCTTCGGCCATCATGAAAAAAGCGGATGCAGAAAATATTTCTTATTCTTCGGTCTTGGTCGAGGACTTCTCATCCATTACCGGCAAAGGGATTAAAGGAACCGTCGAAGGAACCACGTACTATATCGGCAGCCCGATCCTCTTCAACGAGCTGGGCGCCGCAAGTGCCGATGAGAACTTGGAACAAAATGTAACAGCCCTTCAAAATCAGGGCAAGACAGCCATGATCATCGGAACGGAACAAACTATCCTCGCGGTCATTGCCGTGGCGGATGAAGTCCGTGAATCCAGCAAGGAAGTCATCCAGAAGCTGCATCAAATGGGCATCAAGAAGACAATCATGCTGACGGGCGACAACAAAGGGACCGGTCAGGCCATCGGCCAGCAGGTCGGCGTCACCGAAATCCAGGCAGAACTGATGCCGGAGGACAAGTTGAATTTCATCAAACACTTAAGATCTGAATACGGCAACGTAGCGATGGTCGGAGACGGCGTGAACGATGCTCCGGCACTCGCTGCTTCTACTGTCGGAATTGCCATGGGCGGTGCCGGAACCGATACCGCTATGGAGACCGCTGATGTGGTCTTGATGGGTGACGACTTGAGCAAACTGCCCTTCACGGTGAAGTTAAGCCGGAAATCCTTGAACATCATCAAAGCGAACATCGCGTTTGCCCTCGGCATCAAATTGATTGCGCTGCTGTTGGTCATTCCGGGCTGGCTGACCCTTTGGATCGCCATCATGTCCGATATGGGCGCTACCCTTCTGGTTGCGCTAAACAGCTTACGGCTGATGCGCGTAAAAGAGTAACGAAAAGAGCTTTCCTATCCAATGGAAAGCTCTTTTCTGAAATACATAGTAATTGTTCATATGTATTAAACATTCTCTTTTAATCTTTTAGATAAAGGGTATGGAGCATTAAGAGAGGCGCTTTTGTCGTTAAGTAGCATATTGTTCCAGAAAGTCCTCTGCTTGTGAAGTAAAGGTCAGTAGAAATTATGATTTTCTTCAATTATTTAATACCGAAGGAGGAAACGGAAATGACAAACGAAGCAAAACAGGAACTTGATTTATTGGTGATCGGAGCCGGATCAGGCGGCTATGTGGCGGCCATACGCGCGGCACAGTTAGGGAGAAAAGTGGTATTGGTGGATAAGGCCGAATTAGGCGGAGTTTGCCTGAACCGCGGGTGCATCCCTTCCAAGGCGCTGATCAGTGCTTCTGAACGAGTGAAACATATCCAGCACGCCGGGTCCATGGGCATCAAGGTTTCTGGAGAAGTGGAAGTGGATATGCCGGAAGTTGTGAAATGGAAAGACGGCATTGTGAACAAACTCACGAGTGGGGTCCAGACCTTGCTGAAAGGCAATGGTGTGGAAGTCATTAGCGGGGAAGCTTACCTGACGGAATCCCATCAGGTAAAAGTCAAAACTGCAGACGGAGAACAGCTCTATACCTACAAAGATTTGATTCTGGCAATCGGTTCCCTGCCGACCGAACTGAAAAGCCTGCCGTTCGATCAAGAACGGATTCTCTCGTCAACAGAAGCTTTGACACTTCAGGAAGTGCCGAAACATCTCGTGGTGGTTGGCGGCGGGTATATCGGATTGGAACTCGGAACAGCCTATGCGAAATTCGGGGCCAAAGTGACCATCCTGGAAGGAACGGATACCATTCTTCCGGGAACGGACTCTGCACTGACGAATGTGGTTAAACGTCACTTAAAAGATTTGGGTATCACGGTCATCACCAAAGCCATGGTCCAAGGCGGTGAAAATACAGGTGAAGAAGTCAATGTCCGGTTCCAAGTGAATGGCAAAGAAGAAACCGTTACCGGCGATTACTGCTTGGTTTCGATCGGGAGAAAACCGAACACCGGAAACATCGGCTTAGAAAATATTGGTGTGGAACTGGATCAACGCGGGTTTATCAAGATAAATAACCAATGTCGAACCACGGTTGATCACGTGTACGCGATCGGCGATTGTGCAGGCGGTGACCTTCTGGCCCACAAAGCGAGTTATGAAGGTAAGATTGCAGCAGAGGTGTCAAGCGGACAAAAAAGCGTGATTGATTTTCAAGCGATGCCGTTTGTTATCTTCAGCGATCCGGAAGTTGCGTATACCGGATTAACCGAAAAAGCGGCAAAAGAACAGGGCTATGAGACGGTTTCCAGTCGCTTTCCGTTCCAAGCGAATGGCCGCGCCTTATCTATTTCCGATGCGGATGGCTTTGTACAGATTGTGGCCGAACAGGCGACGAAACGGGTATTGGGCGTCCAGATGGTCGGACCGGAAGTATCGTCCCTCATTGCCGAGGCCGTCTTTGCCATTGAGACCGGAGCGACTGCCGAAGACCTGAGCCTGACGATTCATGCTCACCCGACGTTGCCCGAGCCCTTGGCGGAAGCTGCAGAAGGTGTCATGGGACACCCAATTCATATGCTGAGCAAAAAATAATGGAAGAAACCGCAGACCAATTGCCTTGGCAAAAAGTAGCTGATGAAGCTCCGACTTTAATTCTGTCGGTTTCAAGTGTTGTTTGAAAGGTTTTTATAAAAGGATTCGAACGCGAATGGATTAATAGAAAGTACATGGTTAACCGTACACCTTTTCTTTTGAAGACAGGGATTCCAGGGAGGCTTTCAAAGATTCAAACCCGTCCCCCTTTCTTCAAAGGAAATGACTTTAACTTTTTTGGAGCTGATGGTTTTGTCTTTAGTGATCGTATCTGCAATTGGTGCCTTTATTGTCACCAATATTGATGACATTTTTATTTTGATGCTGCTGTTTTCCGAAGCGAAAACAGCGAAGGGAAGCACGGCCAATACGCCATCTTCCATCCGGCCACGTGATATCGTCATCGGTCAATACTTGGGCTTTTCCCTGCTGGTTTTACTCAGCGTGCTGGGGACATTCGGTGTTATTCTGATTCCGGATCAATGGGTCGGGTTGCTTGGATTAATCCCTATTTATTTGGGAATCAAATTGTTCCTGAATGGGGATGACGAAGATGAAGGGGCCATCCTCTCTACATTGAACTCCGGAAAGTTCAGCAAACTCTATTTGAGTGTTGCTTTTATCACATTCGCTAATGGCGGCGACAATATCGGGATTTATGTTCCCTATTTCTCCACCTTAAACATGAACGAATTGTTGGTTACCGTGCTCATTTTCTTAATCATGGTCAGCGTCTGGTGCTTCGCCGGATACCGGCTCGCATCCTTTAGATATGTCTCCGAAACCTTGGAGAAATTCGGGAAATGGATCATTCCGATTGTGTTTATTGGGCTGGGAATTTACATCATGATTGAAAATGAAACTTTTTCTGCCATCTTGGACTTTATTAGTTTGTGATGATGGGTTGAATGGAAAATTGTATAGCGCTTACCTAGAAACTAAACCCGATAGCCCTCCTTTTAATTAGATACAGTCTAGCAAAACAGCGGTCATCTTTTATGTGTCCGCTGTTTTTATAAAACTTCACTCCCAAGGTGGTAAACAGAAGAAAGGAGCCAGAGGCTCCCTGCTGAAAAGTAAAGGGCATAAATTTTCTGCTTTTCAGAGGGACAACCGCTACCGCATGAGAAAAATCAAAACAGCCACTCTATGAATTATTCACGCTTCGTAATAAGCATTACGTCTTCGCCCTTACTAAAAAAGCAGGCTCGAAGAAGGGATGAGGTATTCATGAGTAAAGAAAAGAAAAAAGCGTATATACCGGCCCTCAAATATCACTGGCTGACACGTTTTTACGATCCTTTGATGGAGTGGGGCATGCGAGAAAAAAAGATGAAAATGAAATTGATTCATCAAGCCTCCCTCCAACCTGGCGAACGGGTAATGGATTTGGCTTGCGGCACGGGGACACTCGCCCTTTTACTTCAGCAGTCGCAACCCGGTGTGCAAGTGATTGGCGTCGACGCCGATCCGGAAATCTTAGCAATCGCAAAAGAAAAAGTGAAAGAACGTCCAGTCGATTCTATCCTTTTTGAGGAAGGCTTTTCTGATCAACTCTCCTTTTCTAGCAACCTATTCCACCATGTCTTCACCAGTTTATTTATTCACCATTTGACGCTGGAGAAGAAGAAGGAAACCTTTGAGGAAGTTCGCCGGGTACTCAAATCGGGCGGCCAGTTCCATCTCCTTGATTTTGAGAAGCCGCAAAACGGATGGATGCGCGCTGTATTTCTCCCTGTCCAATTCCTAGACGGATTTGAAACCACTTCCCCGCATGTTAAAGGCATTATTCCGGTTTTGTTAAAGGAAACTGGATTTGCAGCAATTGAAGAAACGGGTCAATTCGTGACAATTGTCGGTACAATACGGATATATAAATCATTTAAGCCGTAAATTGATTATCCGGCATCTCAATTCGCCCTATATTTGTAATTTTGTATGTCCATTCTCCTTTCGATAGTAAAACATTCATTTGATTATTATATCGTGTTATAATCTGAAGGAATAATTATTGAGGAGGATATCCCTTGTACTATGTCATTGCGCTCATCGTTTTGGTCATTGATCAGTTATGGAAATCGGCGATTATTAAATGGTTAGAAATAGGACAAAGCATCCCTCTATGGGAGGGTGTGTTTCACATTACCTCTCTACGAAACAGTGGTGCAGCATTTGGAATTCTGCAAGGCCAACGCTGGTTTTTTATCATCGTAACGCTGCTTGTTGTAGTGGGTATCGTTTATTATTTACAAACGGAAGGAAAGAAAAATAAGGGAATTTCTTTTGCATTGTCCCTTTTATTCGGTGGCGCTTTAGGGAACTTCTATGATCGATTGCTGAGAGGGGAAGTTGTAGACAGTCTTGATTTTCGCTTCATTGATTTTCCGATTTTTAATTTAGCTGATGTTTTCATTTTTTCTGGTGTCGTCCTGTTGGCATGGCATACATGGCGCGATGCAAACCCTGATGAGCAAAAGGAAACAAAAATACTCGAAGCAGATTGATTCTTTCTCTCTTTTTGAAAGGAAGAGGCTGTCCGGAACGCCCATAAGAGGGGGCTTTCTGTGACAACCCTTTTAGTTTTTCTCATTTCTGGACAACAAGTAAGCGAGTCGCTTGCCTGGCTGTATTTTAAAATACAAGTTTTTCTTATATAGATTAACAAGGTAATTGTCCAAAAAACACGTTTCCCATCGACTTCCTAATGAGCGTGACACTTTTATATAATTCCCGGGAGTTTTTTCGTTCTTCCCTAATTGTGGATATTGCTTTGCATCAAAATTTATGACCGTTCGTAAAAGTACACTTTTACAAACAAAAAAGGAAGAAGCGTTTTCTACCTCCTTCCCTTCCAATAAGTGCTGATATGTGGTGTCTGTTTCTGTAATATGAACGAGCTGAAGCCATTGATTTTCCAGCTACTGCTCATGCACTTCCACATATACCGTGCCCATGACCTTGTCATTAATAACCGCCTCTAACTTCCACATGCCCGTTTCGGGCAGGGACATCAGGGTCGGGATATGATGATCGGCGCCATTATTCGGACTTGGTATCAATATATCCCCTTCAGGAACCACTTCAATTCCCTCACTGCTGTTCTCATGGGTTCCAACTACTTTGAACGAACCGGTAAGCTCTGTTTGGCTTCCCCAGAAATGCCACATGTACTTTTGGGGTTTATTTTCATAGAAGCGGACCACTTCACCGCCATCATAAATAAAGCCTGCTTTTTCTTCTTCACCGATCATTGTATAGCTACCTGATTCAAATAAAGGGCTTTCTTGCCATTTCGACTCATCGGTTTTTGTTAGGACCAAGCTTTCCTGTTGATCTCCCCATTCGATCGTTCCAGCGATTTCATCCTCTTCCGAATATAAAATACAGGTTGTGCAAGTCCCTAAATCTACATTTGGATAACCGCCATCTTCACTCAGTAGAAGCGCTCCCCCAAAGGATCCTTGATCATTTTTGTAAACAAACCGATAGGAGACTTTCTCGGGCTTCGTGCCCTCCCCGGTATACTCGATGGTCATAAACGCTTCCCGTCTATCCCCCTCTATCCCCTTTTGGGTATAGGTTACTTTCCAGCTGTTGCTCTCATCGGAAAAATTCATCACAGCCCTTTCCCCTTGTCCCAATGATCCAACCGAGGACTCCTGTCCTTCTTGGATAAGGGTCACAGCGAGGAATGACGCGACTGCAATCAACAGGAGTGCAAAAATGGCAGCAAACCGAAACGTATTCATTTGTCTTCGTGGAATGTTAAAAACGGCACGTCGCATTTTTTCCTTCGATTCCTTGGACAGTGAAACAGCATTCGACAGCCGCTGGAACTCCTCATCTTGTCGATTGTTCATAATTCACCCCTCCTTGCTTCTTCATGGAATCCTTCAATGACACCAAAGCTCGGGAAAGTTGCATCTTCACTTTGCTTTCGCTCCATCCGAGAACTTCCGCCGTTTCTTTGACCGACAGCATTTGAATTTTCCGGAGAATGATCACTTTTTGATGGCTCATCTTCAACGTGGAAATCGTTCGGTACAATTCCTTCAGATTGTCTTGCTCCAGAAAAGCGGATTCTGCGCTTTTCATGTTGATGGGTGAGTCGAACAGGGTGGAAACCGGGTGCTTCTTCCGGAAATGATTCATTGTCGTCGTATAGGCAATCCGGTAAAGCCATGTCCGGACTGCGGAATCTCCCTTGAATTCTCTTGAGTGGACAAAAGCTTTGATAAAGGTGTCCTGCGTCAGGTCTTCTGCCGTACCGCGGTCCTTCACCATAAACAAAATATATTTGTACATCTCCTCCGCGTAGTCTTCGAACCACGATTCTGTTTCCATAAGATCACCATCCTCTTATCTAATTAGACACATAAGTTCACTCTTCCGTCACAGCTTTTTAAAATAATTTTTATAAAAGCTTTGTATTCATCCATAAAGAAATATTCAAAGAAGTCCAGATATAACGGAAAAGGGAGAGAAGATGTGGTTGTTCCCTCTTCTCTCCCTTCGTATTCAAGTAACTTCCGATAAATTCATGATATGTAAACTAAAAATTCCAGCCAAAGATATTTAAGACTTCTAAATTAGCTGCATTTCTAATATCGATTTTTGGAAAAAAATTGGAAATTTACTTATCGATTAGTACTGCATATTCATTAATTTTTTCAAAGCTCACATCATTTGAAGTCCTGACTAATAAAAACAGTTATTTCAGTTCTACCCATCCATTCTTTATCGCCGTTACAACTGCTTGTGTCCGATCAAGCAGAGCGCGATAGAGTTTTGGAAGAAAAAGAACAGTTTTTCTGTGTCCACTTTCTTGACGGAAGACCAAGAAAGATGTTTGCTTCATGGTTGATTCCCCATCCATTTCAGTACCAATGCACATATCTTTTTTCATTGAATTGCCTTATTACTTAGTTGATTAATCGCCTAAATCCATTAGAGTTAGAATTACCTGACGGGATAAGTTCAGTTAGTAAAAATACCTAAACAGAAGAAGTGAGGGAGAAAAAAGATGACAGCAACGAAAAAAGAGAACAAAAGAAAACAAAAAAAAGAGAGATCCTCAACATACGGATTCCTCTTTTATAGTGTGGCTCTCTTTGTTTGGGCCCTTTATGATTTTGTTTTGAATGATAAAACGGGATGGCAAATGCCCATTTTGCTTATTGGACTGGCTATTTACCTTTGGTCAAAAGTGTTTTACCACCAACAACTAGTTAAACAACTTGCTGAAACTAAAAACAGTTTTAAAAAAACTTAATGACAGAATTTCTTTCGAATCCGAACAAGACAAATGGTAAATTCATATAAAACTCATCTTTCTCCATTAAAAAGAGTTGGCGAAAAATGCTGAAAATTATTCAAATACAAGATATTCAATCTTTTCCTTCATTACAGAAGCAGTACTTAAAAATAGTTGTAGCTCAATGCAGCTTTTTGCTGAGCGAAGCTCCAGCTTTTTTGTAGTATGGCAATACATCAGTTCGTTTTTCATAATGGTAAAAATAGTCCAGTGTACCGAGAAATAACGCTTTCCCCATTCTTTGACGCTCCAACTCCGATTTTATAAATTGAAGATCCTTCGAATTATCGATAAATCCTATTTCAGTTAGGGAGGCAGGAACTGTGTTTTCACGCAGCACGGCTAAATTCCCTACTTTAACTTGACGATTGGTCAACTTCCACGCTTCTTGCATGCGTGCCTGCAGATAAATGGAAAGCGCACGTGACTCTTGGACGTTCGGATTTGTCGCTGTTGTTTTCGCATAGTAAAAGGTTTCTTGTCCGTTTACTTCGCCATTAAATTTATTTGTATGAATGCTAACAAAAACATCTCCATCATTTTTTGCTGCTGCCTTAGCACGGTCACTTAACTCAATGAAAACGTCGGTACTGCGTGTCATTGTAGTAGCAATCGGTGTTTGATCAAAATAACTTTTCATGTGTTTTCCGACATTTAGAGTAATCATCTTTTCTTGAAAACCATTAGCGACGGATCCTGGATCTGTCCCCCCATGACCGGGATCTATAATAACTTTCAAATCACTCGTTCCTAGGGAAGTGGAAACTGGTGCGGGAACAGTGGGCTTTAAAGCTACAAGATAATTTGTACTGACGTAACCAGTAACACCATTCACCTGAACATGTGACCAGCCATTTTTTGATGACGCGACATTAACGGTTGTTCCATGTTTCAAACTGCTTATTACTTTATCCGAAGTGCTGGGACCAGAACGCATATTTAAAGTATCAGCACCTGTATTAACATACATTGTCTTGCTAAATGAAACACCCTCCGGTTTAACTCTGAAATTTTCATTTAAGCTTCTTGCCAAAAAAATTGCAAAGTCTGCTCGAATGATGGTCTCATCCGTTCGAAAACTGCCATCAGGAAAGCCTTGTGCAATTCCTTTTCGCATTAAGTTATCCACCGAAGTAGAGACACTGGTTCCACCCAAATTAAAACTCCTATTTATCAGAAGAGCCATCTCTCCACGAGATAGAACTTTATATGGTTGAAACGAGCCATCGGGATAACCTGATATTATTCCTTTCCGAACTAATTCATCCACATATCCTGAAGCGAAGTTGCCTACTTTTACGTCAGAGAATTTGGTATTTCTTTTAACCCCACTTAACCCTAGTGCTCCGCCGAGCATAGCGGCTGCTTCACCTCGAGTTACCTGTCGATTAGGCACAAAAGTTGTTGCCGTTACCCCGTGGACAAAACCACGAGTCACGAGATACGAGATTTCAGCTTGAGCTCGATGATTAGCTACATCTACGAAAGTGAGATTTGTATTTGCATAACTTTTTGGCGTGTAGATCGAGACTAGCAAAATCATTACAAGCATTATTATCTATTTTTTCAACTCATAATACCCCCTATTTTATACCTACAACATACTTTAAACTGTTTCTACTTGAATACACATCTGACATTATATTTAATTTTTATTTTATTTTGTCATTTTAATCGAAATGCCTGGGCATAAAGATACATTTAATGATAGAGATTTGTCTTTTCCAATGAAATTCAGCTGGTTATACGGGTGCAATTCGACAATTTTAAGCTAAAAAGAAGACTCTGGGAATATACTTGACAATTAATAAAAGAAAACCTTATAATCAATATATGAAAATATACTCATATATTGATTATAAGGTTAAAATATATCTTTGGAGGTCTTTAGAAGATGAGTATGGATTTTGAAAAAGAAGAAGTTTCCGCCACGAGTAAGCGGTTAGATGAAGAAACCCTCTTTGTCGTCTCCCAAACATTTAAAGCATTAAGTGACCCTACTCGAATTCGCATTTTGAATCTGCTGTGTTCCGGTGAATACTCCGTCAATGACCTGGCAGAAAAGTTGAATTTGGGCCAATCCACGGTGTCGCATCAACTGCGTTTTCTGAAACAGTTGCGATTAGTGAAATATCGTAGAGCTGGAACCACACTCTACTATTCGGAAGACGATGATCATGTCATGAATCTTTTAAAGCAGGCCATTGAACACGCGATCCATCATTGAAAAAAGTTTAATTACAAGATTCACTGCTGGACATCCTATATGTTGAAAAGAGTAAAAAAGAATGGCATATGATCATAACCGATTACAAAAAGACGCTTCCAATCTCCGGCATTCAATGGAATTAAGCTATACACGACCGACTTATACACTTCAAAAAGCGGATCTCAAAAAGCCAGACACGTTAGTTTGAGAGACCTTTCCAACATTAAAAAATTGATAGACGGTGAGATTGATCCCCTGGTATTTGAAGATGATCCATGATTACCAAGCCATTGGCCGTACCTGGTTCCTCAAAGGAAAACAGCGACTCATTCCCACCTATGGCCAGCATAAGGGCGTGAAGCTGATGGGTACGGTGGATTATGAGACCAGTGCAATTTTTTTAATAGAAGAATAGTATAATGCCCATGCCTGTTTATGGCATTCTAGAAATGTAGTCTTTGGCAACGTCCAGAAAATTATTCTGACTGTCAGTGCGTTTCTTCAGGACGTCATGCGCCGAAAAAAGAAACGATTGATCGGTTGTGCGTTAGATTATTAAACATTAATTCAACTTATATAGAAGATATTACACGCCACTCTTTTTAGTTTAGAGGGAATAAGTCCACAAAATCTATGGACACAAACAATAAGTGTACGAAAACCAAAGAGATTACATTTAAAGAGGTGATAGAAATGGAGACAGTTAAAGAACAACAACCTCATGAAACACATAACCACGACCATAATCACGGAAAGATGCCCATTATTTTGTACTTCATTGGGTTAGCCCTAGCGCTTATTGCTTTATTTTTAAATGGAGAGTATACAATTACTAAGAACATTTTATTTTCAATTGCAACAATTAGTGCGGGCTATCATGTCATTCTTCTTGAAGGAATTGGAGAAACAGTTGAAAATACAAAAGCCAAAAATAAATTTACACCTAATTCCCACATTTTAATGGGATTAGCTGCACTTGGTGCTTCACTGATAGGGAATTTTTGGGAAGGAACGTTGCTGATTCTCATATTTTCTGGTGCGCATTTTTTAGAAGATTATGCTGAAGGTAGAAGCAAACGAGAAATCACAAAATTACTTAAATTAAATCCAACGACTGCCAGATTGATCATTTCTGATGGCAATACAAAAATTGTTGATGTTAATGAATTAAAAGTGGGAGATCGGCTCCAAGTATTGAATGGAGATCAAGTACCCATTGACGGAGTCATTTTATCTGGAAATACCTCCATTGATGAATCTTCTATCAATGGAGAAAGTATCCCTAAAGAAAAATCCAAAGGAGACATGGTTTTTGGGAGTACGATTAATGGAACAGGTACTTTCACAATGGAAGTCTCAAAAGAAAATAAAGATACTGTTTTTTCAAAAATTTTACAACTAGTCAATCAAAATCAAAATAATCAAACAAAAGCCGCCAGTATTATCCAGAAATTTGAACCTAAATACGTTACAGTTGTTTTAATGGCAATACCGCTCTTCATTTTACTCACTCCCATGATTTTAGATTGGACTTGGTCACAAAGTACTTATAGAGGATTAGTTCTTTTAGTCGCAGCTTCACCGTGTGCTCTAGCTGCAGCCACTGTATCCGTAACTTTGTCAGCCACTTCAAATCTAGCTAAAAGAGGCGTACTTTCAAAAGGAAGTTCCTATTTGTCTCAATTAGCCGGGATTCAAGCAATTGCCTTTGATAAAACGGGAACCTTAACGAAAGGAAAACCTGAAGTAACCAATTATTATTTTACTAATTCTGTAAACGAAGAAAATATTATTGATATCGTAGTGGCTCTTGAAAAGGAATCCAACCACCCCTTAGCAGATGCTATTCTAAGAAAGTTTGAACAAAAAAATAAACTAGCTATTGAAGTAGAAAATCAGATTGGTAGAGGATTGACAGGAGATTACAAAGGTAAAAATTATCGAATAGGAAAGCCGACTTCTTTTGACGGTGTTTCAGATGAATATATTCATTTAAATAGTGAATGGGCATCAGAAGGTAAGACAGTCGTATATGTAGCAGAAGATGAAGAAGTCATTGGTCTGATTGGGCTAATGGATATTCCAAGTGAACATGCGAAAGAAACTATTGAGTATTTTAAAAAACTAGGTATACACACTACTTTAATTACTGGTGATTCTGAAATGACCGGAAAGGCGGTTGCTGAACAGTTAGGACTGGATGAAGTTATCGCTAATGTTATGCCGGAAGACAAATCTAATATTATAGATCAACAAAAAGAAAACTATGGCATAACCGCTATGGTGGGCGATGGTGTAAATGACGCACCTGCTCTTGTGAAAGCAGATGTCGGAATTGCTATGGGAGATGGTACAGATGTTGCAGTAGATGTATCTGATCTAGTTTTAATGAAAAGCGATTTATCCAAATTAGTAAAAGCTCATCAGATTTCTTTAAAAATGAATCGTGTTATTTGGCAAAATATTATTTTCTCAATGGCAGTTGTAGCATTTCTAATTGTCGTAAGCTTAATAGGATTAACGGATATAGCAATCAGCGTCATTATTCATGAAGGAAGTACATTGGTTGTAATTCTAAATGGGCTTCGTTTGTTAAAATCTAGATAATCTGGTCCAGACTTTTTTAAAATAGAATGTACTATAAAGTGTTTGTAAAAGTACTTTTTTACAAACTTATACAGACCAAAAGAGAGAAAAGAGGCTTTTAAATTTGCCCCTTTTCTCTCTTTTACTTAAGTAACTCCTAGAAAGCTATTGAAAGTTCCCTTAGGAATCACACGCACTAAAAGAAAGGTTATTAGCGGTCTTTCCATTCCAGTTCAATGACAGAATGAGCAATTTTCAGGTCAGAAGTGGCCATTCTTACTTTTTCTTTTATAGCGGCTGAATCCGCAAGATTATCTCCCTCAACAGAAAGATGTAGATTCAGTGCATTCTCTTCTCCGTCGATCGACCAAATGTTTAAATCCTGAACAGCTAACACCCCAGGAATTTTTTCGATTTTCGCCTGCATTTCTTCTATATTAATTCCCTCAGGTACGCCTTCCAACAAAATTTTCATGGTTTTAGTAAGGTTGCGCACAACGTTTACCAAAATAAACAATGCAATTGCAAGAGATAAAATCGGGTCGAGGATGTGGATATCCTTGAACAGCAGAACAATGCCGACAATCAGCACTGCCACCCACCCTAAGACATCTTCGAGCATATGCCAGGACAGGACTCCTTCATTTACTGATTTTCCTTTATGTAACTTGAAAGCTGCATAACCATTTAAAAGAACGCCTACAACGGCAAACCAAATCATCCCTTGGGCATTGGAATGTTCCGGATTAAACAGCAAAGGGATGGCTTGAGTAAAAATATAAATAGAGCCGGCAATCAAAACAGCTGCATTGATTAATGCGCCCAAAAGCGAGAAACGTTTATAGCCGAACGAAAACTTTTCATCCCCTTCTTTATTTGAAAAGTTTTGGAGAAACCAGGAAATTCCTAAAGCAATGGCATCCCCTAGATCATGAATGGCATCCGACATGATTGCAATGCTGTTAATTAAAAAGCCGCCAATGAGTTCTCCTATTGAAAATAGAAGGTTGATCACGAAAGCCAACTTAATGTTCTTGGTGGATTTATGAGCTTTTGCCATAATACATCCCTCTCCTGTTTCAGTTTTGATTTCAGAAAAATTACATAGATTCTAAATACACAACAGAAGCATCTGTATATTTTGCTAACGTTCCTTCTATCCTTTAGTCGTCTATTCCCTGGAAACGTCATTATATGCAAAGCAGTTGAAGGAACAACGCAAAAAGCATTTCGCAAAATGGCGATGAACTAATAGACGGGCAGTGAAAATATGTTAAATACAGTTTCTTATATTAAGTGAGCTCTTTAAAAAGCGTTCGTAAAAGTACACATTTACGAACATATATAAATCATCACCTTCCATATCAAAATAACGTCCGAAAAAGTATTAAATTACTTTACGGACGTTCGGGTTTTTACACACACTTTTACGAACTGATTTCAAGTATAATGAGTGAAGAAAATCATTTTTGAGGTGAATTATGGAAAATCGTAAATTTGGATACATACGGGTCAGCAGTAAAGATCAAAATGAAGGTCGACAACTAGAGGCCATGAAAAACGTCGGCATCAACGAGCGCGACATTTATCTCGATAAACAAAGTGGAAAGAATTTCGAGCGCGCAAATTATCAGTTACTCAAACGGATTATCCGAAAAGGTGATGTGTTGTGCATTCATTCACTCGATCGATTCGGTCGCAATAAAGAAGAGATCCTACAAGAGTGGAACGATCTAACCAAAAATATCGAAGCTGACATCATTGTATTAGATATGCCATTACTCGATACTACCCAATATAAAGACAGCATGGGGACATTCATTGCAGATCTAGTATTGCAGATCCTTTCTTGGATGGCTGAGGAAGAAAGGCAACGGATTCGGAAACGGCAACGGGAAGGCATCGACTTAGCCCTACAAAATGGTGTTCAATTCGGGAGACCAAAAGTTTTAATCTCAGACGAATTCAGGGAAGTCTATCAAAGATGGAAACGTAAAGAAATAACGGCAGTCAAAGCGATGCAAGAAGCCGGAGTCAAAAAAACAAGCTTCTATAAATTAGTAACCGCTCTTGAAAAAGAAGAAAAAGATGCTGTACACATTGAGTGATGATTTCTTGAAGATCCTCTTGGGCTGAGACCAGGAGGATTTTTTTAATTTCATACACTCATTGATCCTATATTAAACGACCGTTATGTATACAAAAATGATTATTCTTTCACAATAAATGAATCGAATGGATCGATTTCAATATCAAAGTCTATAAACGCATCTTTTTATCAATGTATTTTTAAATAGTCCTTTTATGAATAAAAAAGATAAATAACTTCGGTCATACTTTTCAAAAAGTGCGACAAAAAGGATCAACGTATAGATACCATCGAGTATCTGAACGTTGATCCTTTTTCAATTATCCATCTAATCGTTGTTCAGCCATTTTATAAATTTCATCTTTATCCCGTTTACCGATCGCTACAATTTGAATGATCTGGAGTTTACCCTCTACTTCTCTAAAAACAACGCGTAATCCCATTTTTCTATTTTTCAACTTATTGCAATGCGACAAATTTCCACTGAGTGGCTGTCCTGCCGCCATTCCTATAGAAATGATACGGTTCAATGCTTTGTCTACGAATATCTTTTGACTACCATCAAGGTTATCGTAATCTTCTTTCGAATACTGCGTCCACTCAAGTTGATACAATGATCACTCCCACCCATCCATTTCATCAATAGTCGTAGGGTGAGTTACCTGTTCTCCACGGACTTCTGAATCAGTATAAGTGCGGACATTTTTATTAGATAGTCGCATCTCAACAGTCAAATAATCTAATCGACTGTACAATTCTTCAATTTCTTTATTGAGTGATTCGTATTGCTGTTGCGTCAACATGACGCCTGCAACTTTTTCACGGTTAAAAACATATACGCCGGCCGCTTCACGATCTGCTTTTTGGAAAGCTTCCATAGGAGACCGTTTCACGTCAGATATAGAAGTGGTTGGAATATCAAGTATTCGCATTCCCATCATTATGCCCTCCTCTTATTTTTCTTTAGTATACACCTTTTAAAAGACTTTTAAAAGACTTTTAAAAGACTTTTAAAAGTCTTTTAAACATTCCTTTTGATTCTTGTACTATCTATGGTTAACCCCTATTTTTGCAATAAAACCCCAAAAAACAATAGGGTTCTCATTTACTGAGTTCCCTATTGCTTGTTAGACGCTATTTTATTTATATACAGCAATCTGAATTACGTTGAATATACGTTTACAATACAAACACCAGTTGACTATTTCTACAATAAATTCAATTGCTATTTTCGAGTATTCGTTAATTCGTAATCAAAAGATTATTCAATGATCTTTAATTTTACATCTGCTTGTGTCTCTAATATATCTCCATCCTCACCAAAGAATGTATAAGAGTTTACTCCATCCACACCAAGAATCGTGTTTACTTTCAAGTCTCCATCTATAGAATTGACAGTAAAATTCGATCCTTCCCCAATGCTTTCAACACGATATCGATTAACTGGTACATCATCACCGATAATGTATTGACCAGGACTCAATGTAATAGGTTCACTTTTTGCGTAGATTATTTTTGTAGTCAAGCTATCAAGTAAGTCTTCTTTCTCACTAATTTTTTCTTTAAGTGATTTATTTTTGTTTTTTGTTTTCTCGTAATCCGCTTTAATAGCATCGCGTTGTTTGACCAAATCTAATATGTCTTTATTCTCTTCTTTAAGTGCGCTATTTTTCTCACGCAACTCATCACTATAGAGAGCCCCGTCCTCGATTTCAGTCTGTGCACTATACGTTCCAAAGAGTGATCCGATAAAAAAAATAAAGACAACAATGATCGGAAGTATGACATATTTCTTAAATTTTTGTTCCACTTGCTAATCTCCCATCCTAACTAATTGGTGTAAAAAAGGGATTCTATTTAAAAATCCAAATTCTAGACTGAATAATTTAACAATACTTTTTTAGAATAGTCAATATCTATAATTTAAATACAATTTAAGTTATTAGATCCTTTTAAATATATATAAATTAGATGATTCATCTTAATGATGCTATCTAACGCTCCGTGCCCTCCGTCGTAAGGAACAGGAACGTAGAGATGCCTCGCGCAAGCGAATCGCAGCTCTCGTTATCGGTCCGGCAGGAGGGCAGCGGTGCGATGAGGATGTTGCAGCGTGCAGCCTACAGCCTCACGCATGAGCCCGAAAATTCTTCTTCTGTTGTACATCCAGTAGAAAGAGCATCACTACCTATCTACAGGAGGATCGATTCACTTCACTCAGCTATCTCTCCTCGAACCTTCATGCACTCCACTACTTGTCTCATTCCTGTATCCTCCATCACACCCTTTTACATAGAAAAGACCAAATGTACTTTCTCACCCGCAGTGGATCCGGCCACTGCGAGTCTTTCAATGCCCTTGGATTCGGGACGAATCCATTCCCTACTCGCTTGCGCTCTCTCAAAAGAAAAACGACGCCGTTTTTCGTCCATGCTCTGGCGCGCGGACAGGACGGAGGTATCCCGTCCGTCTACGCTCTATCGTCTCTTTACAGCACACCTTGTGCTTTCAAGCTGACGTATTCGTCTCCGGCACCGACGATGATGTGGTCAAGCAGCTGAATACCGACGATGCGTTTGACCTCGACGAGCCGTTCCGTCACCTCGATGTCTTCCCGTGATGGATGCGGGTCACCGCTCGGATGCTGGTAGCTGACGATGAGTGACGTCGCATTGTTGAGGATGGCGGACTTAAAAATTTCGCGAGGGTGGACGACGCTTGAGTTGATGCTACCAACGTGTGCCCGATGGACGGCAATGACGCGGTTCTTCGTATTGAGTAGGATGACGAGGAACACCTCACGGTCATCGTCCTGGATGAAGCGTCTCGCGACACAGAACGCGTCCTCTGGGGACGTGATGTGTGTCGTCTCGAGCGCGACGTCCGGTTCACGGACCTCTTGGCGGATACGGGTGATTTCAACGAGTGTAGTCAGTTTCATGGAAAAGCTCCTTTCGCGAGTGGGATGCAGTCCGACACGGTGCCGTCCTGTTGACGGGAACGTAGCGAGCGTCGCGAGACGGCGCAAGGGTGACCGCAGGGAAAGATCAAAAAAAGCGGACAGCGCACCGGGACGAAGGCTTCCGAAGCCCGCGAGCGAAAAGCTTTGCTTTGAGCCAAAACGCGGAGGAAGACAAGGAACGGCAGCGGCTTTTTTTGATGACCCTTGCGCCGACGAGGAGCGAGCTAGAGTACGGAAACAGGACGGCTTGCGGTCTCTTTCCATCAGACAGAGCGGGATCGCTCTGTTCCATGCCTTTGAAAGAATCATTTTATCGCCTTACTAATACCGAATAAGACAGCAAGAACGGTGAAGTAGCGTTATAATGAAGGACGCAATGACAGACTGAACAGTAAAGGAGTACACTCATGAAGATTTCTTACATAGCGATTCCCCTTGCCGTCTTATTGATGGCAGGATGTACAGATACGGAGACAACCTCAACTCCACCCGATCAAACAGAGCAAGTGACGCAACAGGACGACACGACTACACAAAAGACCGATGCGAAGAAGGACTCTAATCAACATCCAGAAAAAGAGGCTGATACGAGTACAACCAAGCAACCAAAGGAGACGAATCCATCGGCAGAATCAAATACGACGACTCCGCAGGATTCTTTCACAGGATATAAAAAGATTACGGTCGATGGCGGAGACCTGTCCGGTAGTCGGCAGGCGAACGTCGTCGTCGACATCGGATTCGGTGACCGGAAGTACTGGGCGTTCACGAATGAGCACGGTCAGCTGGTCCGCGTCATCGCGAAGAAGATCGTGCTTCAGAATGATGCGACGGAAGACGTCACGCATGACGGACGCTACTACTCTGATGAGGCGAAAGTGCCAGGCGTCGAACGCGCGGATCTCGATGAAGGACATATCATCGCCGACTCGCTCGGTGGCGTCTCAAACGCCTACAACATCACTCCGCAGGA
Organism: Exiguobacterium sp. H66; assembly: GCF_018618705.1. Classification (NCBI taxonomy): domain Bacteria; kingdom Bacillati; phylum Bacillota; class Bacilli; order Caryophanales; genus Exiguobacterium; species Exiguobacterium sp. H66. The sequence goes on along the minus strand of NZ_JACSMQ010000002.1, from coordinate 151,498 downwards.
CAGCACCTTGAACCGTCATGGTGATCAGGCGTACATGGAGTACGTCATCCGCAAGGCAGGTGGCGCGACGGACTTCGAAGCTCAGATTACCTATCCGGATACGTCGACGATGATTCCATCCGCGTATCAGTATACCTATACGGTCCGTGGAAACACTGTCGTCGACCGGTTCAAGAACGACAATCCGGACGAGACGAATGCGGCACTCGGTTTAACTAAGAAAAAGGAGACAAAACAAGAAACGACAGCGAAGTCGACTCCCGATACTGCAGCGACCGAGGATGTCTCGAGCGTCGATACCGACGGCAATGGTCAAGTGACGATCCAGGAAGCGAAGGACGCAGGCTTTGCGATGCCAATCACGGAGAAGCACTGGTTGTACCAATATATGCGGGACAATGACCATGACGGCATGGTCGGAGAATGAATTCTCCACCCAATCGAATAGGCGAAACATATTAGGGCAGTGACGAGATACTCGTCGCGCCTTTTTTCGTTCCCAAAAACGGAGGCATTGATGAGACGTCGAAAAAGCGGATTGAAAACAGGAGAAACGAGGAACATAATAAGAACAAATGTTCTTATTATGAAAAGGAGTGGTTTTAATGAGTTATGAAGACCGAGGCAATAAGAAGTGGATCCCGTTCCTCATGCCCGAACACAAAGGATTGCTGAAACGCTATTACCAAGAGGTCCATCATCTCAAGTTCGAGGATACGGAGGGACCGATCGACGGGACGATCGAGAACGCGTTGAACGACGCCATCTTCAGCGGTGACATCGTCACGGTGACGGCGATGAACGGTCCGTTGACGCATCGTTTCGATGCCTTCGTCGAGAAGCTCGACTATGTGCAGGAGGAGGTCTACCTAGTCAAACGAAATCTCGACGTCGAGATTGTTCCTTTCAAGCAAATATTGAGCGTCACTCTATCGGGCTGAAAAAATCATGGTCATCGATTGCCTAAACATAGTCAAAATAAGATAGAATGACTATGTTTAGAACAATTTGAACATGATTCAATCTACTCAATCGTACTCATTCAAGATATTCAGTAGCCGGGTTTCATCTCGCAGAGAATGTTCATTCTGAATCATCATCAATTCTATGTACTAAAAGCTCAATTTGTATTACAATGTATTACAAAGGAGCTGATAATCATGAGTACCATTTCCGTACGTCTGGATGATCAGGATACACGACTCATCAAGGAATATGCGAAAGCAAAGAACATCACGATTTCTACACTCGTTCGCGATGCTGTCCTCGACCGCATCGAAGACGAAATCGATTTACAACTCTATCATGATTCGATGGCAGCACACCGTAAAAAATCAGAAGCGATCTCTTTCGGCGATATGATGAAGGAACTTGATTTAGAATGACAGCATATACGGTGGAGTTTGAGCGCGGAGCCCAAAAGTCTCTCAAGAAGATGGATCCCCAACAAGCGCGGATTATCATGTCCTGGATCAAGAAGAATCTGGTCGGGACGGATGATCCGCGTCGTCATGGTAGAGGGCTCGTCTCGAACAGATCGGGTGAATGGCGTTATCGCATTGGCGACTATCGTCTGATTGCTGACATTCAAGATGAAAAAGTCGTGATTTTGATTCTCGAGATCGGGCATCGTCGTGATATCTATAAATAAGACAGGTAAAACTCACATCTGAGGAAATATGTGAGTTTTCTTTTTTGTTTGACAAATCGTCAAGTACAAAAACATGGGAATACGAAGGGTATCGTCTTGACCGACGATATGTACAATATCTTACAATCTGTTCAAATGGAGAACTTCTCACTCGAAGTGGAGGCCAGATGGCGCCTAGTTGAGACAGCTTGGGGTCTGAACATCGCCCCTTCCCTACTAAACGTGAAACACGATGCCATCAAAGAACAATTCTTCATCCAAGAGACGGATCGAAATCGACGAATCGACATCACTTCTTCCAGAGACGCCCTGAATGGTTACCAAAAAGGCAAATGTTTTTACTGTTTCCGTGACATCAGCATTCAATCAGGCGACCTGAACTTAGCTGATGTCGATCATTTCATTCCTCATATCTTAGGCACCGAGTTCGAGCAGGATTTGAATGGCGTCTGGAACTTAGTATTGGCATGCCAAAGTTGTAATCGAGGATCGAATGGTAAGTTCGCACGTATTCCATCACTGGAATATTTGGAGCGCCTTCATCGAAGAAACGAATTTTTCATCGAGAGTCATCATCCCTTGCGCGAGACTCTGCTCAATCAGACTGGTGTCTCTACTGATGCACGTATCAAGTATCTACAACTAATGTATAACTTGAGTATTTCTTTGACGGGTGGATTTCGTTGGAAACCTACTATCGAATTCGCCGCTTCTTTTTGAGCAAGCCGATGATAATTCTCGGTCCAACTTTAGTACGTGCATTCTATATATATATAAATAAGATGTATCTCTGACTGACGGATATAATCTGATACGAGTTACACCAACGATAATTGCTTTTCCAGTAGATCAATATCAAAGACGCTTTCCATATATCACACGCGTTGGTTCATATCCAACGTGATGATATGTCGATTCGACATTTTCAGAAGATATCTCGTCCACGACCGATGCATCAAGATCCATGGAGTCGATCTCTTTCCGTACCTGATTCATCATTTGATTATATTTGATTTGATTCCGTTCTTGCTCTCCGAAGGCATGGACCTAGTCTCTTTGATCCCAAAGATAGAATTGGCCGAGCAGTAACGAAGTAGCACATAACATTTTTCCCGATAAATACTTCTTTGAATTTTATTATGTATACAAGATATAATAGCTTTAGTTTCATAAATATCAGTTTAGAAGACTATAAAATTTTTAAGGGGGAGATGAAACATGATGAAAAATCTCGTCGCGATTGCATTCGTAAGCATTTTAGCCGGGTGCGGAAGTCAACATAATACTCAGGAAATGATCAAGTGGGGCGAATATAACAAATCAAACGTCGAAAGACTGAAAGAAAATGATATTGAGGTACAAGTTAAAAACGATATCATGTACATACCGAAATCAGATCAAAAGAAAGCTGTTAAATGCTGTACATAATGTTCCATTGATCATCATGTCCATCGTCCTAATCGGATTGATGGACATTTTTTGTTCTTTCCTGTTCCAAATCTCTTTGTCCCTTGTACCTCTCTCACCGGTATTCTATTCAAGAATTTGCTCATCGACTACTACTTATAGTACAGAGAGTTAGGAAAACCATTTGCGATTGATCCATGTTTTCAGCGTCATGTCGTCTCTCATTCATCAAAATAATAGATCTTGTTCTTTAGATAATTCGAATTCGACAGACGCTTAGATACCTGAACTGAAAAATGATATTTTTTTCTTCGTAATTCAATCTTATTATTTTGCATTACGATCTCTTTTAATGATACTCAAACGGATTTCGACGTCGAAACGTATACAATCCTAATCTCTGGATATAAGCATGATGTATGCCGACTGGAAGTATGATATTGCATCCTTATATACTTTAATCCTGCTGCAGCTCCTCAAGTCCAAAGCATTCCGGTCCCCGCTTATGCCAGAAAGACATGGTCCTATCAAACGTCACATAGAGGACATAAAACGACTTACTGAGATGTCGAGTGTTGTCAGATGAACGTTTACCAATTACAGATTGTATATACAGAAGACTTTACATTTATTTACTTTCTGAAAATTTTTACTTCTGATCAAAACCTAAACAAATGGCAGCAGGTACCGATACTACTAGCTGTATGAAAAAAACTCAGGAGGATTCTTATGCACAGCAAACGTAAGCATTCATTAAGGAACAGACTCTCCCTCATCATCGGTATCATTCTACTTCTATTTTTCTTGTTCAGTAACATTGCACTCTACCTCAACACTACTCAAACTGCCCTCTCCACACTCAAAAAGACAGCCACCCTGGATGCACAACGCATCGCTGGCCAGATTGATCCTACAGCATATGAGCGTTTTCTCGCTCGACCTGAAAAAGGGAAGGACTACGACGTGCTTCGTTCTCAACTAGACAAACTCCGCCAGCAAAACGGTCTTCTCTACACATACACAGCACTCGTAGAGGACGGTCAGGTCAAGCTCATGGTCGACGGGAATTCTTCCGAGAGCGCGAGCAACATTGGTGAGGTGGCGACCGGTGCCTCCCTCAAAGATGTGAAGGATGTTTTATCCGGGAAGACACATGCGACCGACATCATCGAAGATAAGAAATATGGAAAATACATCAGCATCTTCGTCCCAATCAAGGCTACTAACGGTGACGTCATCGGTATTCTCGGCAGCGACATCTCGGCGGACGAAGTACATGCGTTAACGATGGCACTCGCCAAACAAAACTTCCCACTCTTCTTCCTAGGTCTTGTCATCTTCTTCGGGATCACGCTCATCTTCCTACGCTTCATCCTTATGCGTAAGCTCGACCCGATCCGTACGCTGCAGGAGGTCGCTCAATTCATCACGGAAGGTGACCTGGAAAGTGCCGCTCATCGCCTACGCGACCTGAAGGCGGGGGCGAACGACGAGATCCATGCCCTCGCCGTATCGATGAAAGACATGAATGACATGCTGAGTACGATGATCGGCGAGATCAAGGAGACCTCTACGTTGATCACCCGTACCAGCGAGACCATCGACTCGAGCTCCCAGGAGGTCCTCGATGGATCACGTCAGATCGCGCACACGATGACGGAAATCGCCGTCGGTACTGAGAGCCAGACCCACGTCACCCACTCCCTCAACGAGGAGATGAACGCGTTCGCCGACCTGATCCGGAGCACGGACGAGGTCAGTCATGACATCAACACGGCGACGGTTGAGATGGACGAGCTGACGCGAGAGGGCCGTTCCCACATGCATCGGTCCGTCGAGCGGATGAACGTCATCCATCAGCATGTCCAAGATTCGACGCATCAGGTACAGGAATTGAATCGACAATCCGAAGAGATCCAAGGTCTCATCTCCATCATCCGTGATATCTCCGAGCAGACGAACCTGCTCGCCCTGAACGCCGCGATCGAAGCAGCACGCGCGGGTGAACAAGGGAAAGGATTCGCCGTGGTCGCCTCGGAGGTAAAGAACCTCTCCATGCACGTCGCGGATAACGTCAGTCAAATCTCATCGATCGTTAACAACGTTCTCGTCAGTACGCGTTCAATGGAAAGAAGCTTCACTGAAACAGTCAATGAGACAGAAGCGGGTAAAAAATCCATCCTCGAAACAGATCAGTCCTTCAGTCGATTGACGGAACACGTCGAGGTCGTCTCTCAGTCCACGAAACACATGGCACTTCAAATGCAGAACGTGCTGCAATCCGAGAACCGCATCCGTCACGCGTTAGGTGAGATTGCATCGGTCGCTGAGGAACATACTGCCGGAAACGAAGAAGTCGCTGCTGCATCGGAACAGATGATTGGTACGATTACATCCTTACATGATTTAGTTATCACGCTGAACAAAACGACTGATATTTTGGAAAAAGGAACCAATCGATTTAAGATTTAATTTTTATTAACTTCTATATAAAAAGCATCCCTTTCGTAGAATTTGAAATGAATCCTGAATGGTGGACACTTAATAAAAGACCCCATTCGGGTTTTTTGTGTTTAAAGGTATCTATATACTGTGCCTATTCAATTTAGATGCGAGAACTATTCATGAGCAAACGCGACTTTAATCCAGATCAAACCAGACAACTTGAAATGGATCTTCACATAGCCTCTGTATTAGATCGTACAATTCAATATAAAGGAGAATTTAGCTGTTAAGCGACCGATACAAACCTTTGAGGAAAGCGGCTTTGGGCTGGACATGATTGGTAAGCAAACGAAGAACTAAGCGTTAAAACGGTGGTGGAAGATATATCGCATTTATGGAGTGAGCGACGTGGAATGATGGCACATCATGTATCTACAAGCTTCCATACGGAACCCGCCCTTCATACAACGAATAAATTCGCAGAACGACTCCAAGCGAATGTTCGCTAGAAGCCATGATACCCTCCAATCAAGGATTCCATTATACGCATTCTGCTTATCAAACACGTATAAGTTAAGATGGGAATGCTTCAATCCATATCCCGTAGAGAAAAACTGCCTGGATAATGCCCAGATGAAGTCGTTCTTTGGGCACTTGAAAGATTATGTCGATTATTAATTAGTATCTGACCTCGATGAGGTTTGTGCCATGGTCGATGCTTACATTGATTATTACAATACAATGGAAACTACAAAAGATGACTCCGGTACAATACCGAAGCCATCTCATATCAGCTTGAAACGTTAAGGGTGCTTTTATTGAACTTACATTTTTTTCTTGAGAACGACTTATTTGAAGCTCATTTTTATAGGAACTCTAAACATGAATTATAAAATTAAAATGATTTCTATACAAAATCAGAATCATTTTATAAAATCATAATCAACGAGCACACATCAATTTCATATAGTACCTAAAGTTCAATCTGAAACTCCTTCATGATTTTTCTTACACGAAGTATGAAAATTAATTATTATCGCTCAGCTGTAATTGCTTTTCGATTTCTAATAAATTAAATCCATGAATTTTTACTTTCTCACCATTGTCTTTTTCAACAATCGTTAATGGAGTACCTATTCCATCCTCTGATTTAAATGCATCAAACTTTTCTTTACTCTCATAAATGTTGACATTAGTGTAATTTAATCCTTTCTCTAACATAAATTCCTTTTGCAATTTACAAAACGTACAATTTTCAGATGTATATACTGTAATTTTCATTTTTATTTTTCTCCTTTTTAATTAAACTACTTTTTTTTTTGATTTATTATAAATCTCCCAAAATCCTGGAGTTGAATTTACATCGTACTGTTTAATCGAGGTTATTAATTTATACTTCAGTTCTTGTGAGAGATCATCTTTATTCTGATTTGTCGTGAGTGACAAAGATTTTTTTATTTTGGGTTCAAACATAGTAATGATTTTTTCAAGAGCAAGATCATCATTTTTTGATTTCGATACTAATTCGTATAGATCCATTTTAATCAATCCTTTTTATGCGTCTGTATTACGCTTGATAGTTGACTAATTACGACTTCAAGATTTTCAATTTTCTTTTCAAATCTCATGAATATATACATAGTAATCACTATAGGAAATCCAAAATTTCCAAGTATTGAAATCCATTGTGGTAACTCAATTACCGTCATTCAAGTGTTCTCCTTTCAACTAAATTTAAATGAGAATGTATGTTTTCTAGCGCTTTTTTTCTAGTTTTTGATACAGTCTGCTGAGACTTGTTGAGCTTTTTAGCGATTTCAGTATCTGATAGTCCATCAATGTAGGATAAACTAATGATTTTTTTTTGAGTTTCTGTTAGTAGAAGAATTGCCTGTAGTAATTTCTCGTCTCCGACATATTTTTCTAAATTCTCATCATTTATTATTTGTTCAATATTGATATGGGCCTTATCATCAACTATTAAATCTTTAATTGATAATTGATCATCTTCTTTTAAATTAGAATCAGCGATCAACGGAAATCTACTATTTACAAGTCTTATTTTCTTATCAAAATTAATTGCACTAAAGTATATAGTCTGAGATATAAATGAGATAAATCGAACGTTAAAATAAAATTTTTTGAACGATTCATCAATTTTATTTTTATTATTCTCATTTGGATTCTCAATAACATTTAGTAAAAGCTCTTGATTTTCGATGTTATTTAAAAAATTTTTAATAATTTTGTTATTTAAAAACTCTTGATTAGCATCAAAAAATTCAACTATTTTCTCATCTAAACTGTTTAATCTATCTTTATCCATAGTTTCCCCCAAAGAAATAAAAACGTATGTTCTTATATTAACGAAAAAAAATTATTCTTTACAGTAGTTGCTAATTTTTTCAGATAAGTTACTTGAATCTTTTATGAGCTCAATGATGAAACTTCTTTCGGTCTCGCTTAAATTTTCACTTAAGCATTTTGAGAAAAAAGCTTGTGTTTTTCGACTTTCACAAAAGCATTTTAAAATCAATTTGTATTTTGCAATAGGTTTGTGCAGTGAATTGCAGAAAAAAGTACAGAACTTTGCCAGTACATATTTAATTTCTTGATAATGCATGTGTGACACGATAACTGTCGCCCGTGAAGGTCAGAATGTGCGCATGATGAATCACACGATCGACGAGTGCTGACGTCAATCTTGGATCTGCGAAAACACGATTCCATTGACTGAATTCTAGATTCGATGTGATGATGACACTTTTCTTTTCGTACCAGTCTGTAATGAGATGGAACAGGAGTTCTGCGGACTCTTTGGATAATGGAAGATAGCCCATTTCATCCAAGACGATAAGATCCGCAGAATCGAGGCGTGTATGGAAGCTACTCAGCTTCCCATCACGCCATGCTTTGGTGAGTTGCTCTACGAGCTCCGAAACACGAAAGAAACGTACTTCTTTTCCTTTACGACAAGCTTCCCGTCCTAAACCAATCGCAAGATGTGTCTTACCAGTGCCGGGGGCACCCGTGAGCACTACGTTTTGCTGATGATCGATGAAAGAGAGCGACATCAATTCTTCTTTCTTAAGATGACGAGGGAAGTAGATGTTGTCATGCCAGCGATAGTCCTCAAGTGATTTATTATTGATGAATTTTGCTTTTTTTATGAGCCTCTCTGCCTTCGCTTCTTCACGAAGTCTCATCTCCATTTCAAAAAGTGTCAGGAGAAACATCTCGGACGATTCCATCGGAATCGCTTCGTAAATTTCAGCGACGTAAGCGAGCCGAAGGGATTTGCACATCTCTTTTAGATTCACGACTGCACCTCACTCTGCCATGGTCGATTCAAACTGTCATACTTGCTCCAGTCGACATCGTAGGGATGCTCTTCGATGTCAGAATAGGCATCGCTTTGGCTCAGTAGCTCATACAATCGTTCATCGATTTCAGTGATTGAATGCAGGACTAATCTAGAACGTAGCCATCCCAGTCTTTCTCTACGTATCATCAGATTTTGGATGTTCAGATACTCCCGAATTCGTCCAGGGAGGTACTCCGCGTGACGTGAATGACCATAACTACGTGGCTTTTTGTACCATTCGTTGAGAATACTTTCCCAAGGTAACGCCCGTTTCGTCATCATATAAGGTCGTTTTTCTTCGTACAGGATTTCTCCATGACGAGAAATGATTTTCATATCGTCCCATTTTAGGATTGCTCTCACTTGTCCATGTCGGGAACCTGATGGAACGAGAATCTTCGTTTGATCGATGGTCACTTCTCCATATTTGTTCACCTTCAAGAGTTCCTCTCTAAACACCGGAAAGTCTTCTTCCGGCAGTCGAAGGAGATGCTTCTGCTCTTCCACAACGAGATCTTTGATCCGTACTTTTTTTTCGTAATGGATACGTTCCATGTCATCCCTGAGGGATGATGCGAGGCGCCGGTTCAATGACTCGAAGTCATTCATGATGGGCGAAGGAACTAGGAAGTTGTAACGGACATATCCGACCTTGTTTTCGACGCTTCCTTTCTCATTCCCACTGTACGGATTACAGCTTTGAACCTGGAAACCATAGTGCGCCACGAATTGTTGGAAGGCATCCGTATAAATGGCTTCTTCCTTTGTTGTCCGTACTTTAGCGACGGCTGCCGGGAGATTGTCGATCCGTAATTGTTGCGGCACGCCTCCGATTTCTTCGAACAGTCTCTTCAATCCGGTCAGGAAACATTCCTGGTTCTCTGCTGGTAATGCAACCGCAGCTGTTCGATTGCTATATGGCATGGATAGGATCAAGCAATGCACATCGACCGCATGACTGTCCTTTACGACTTCCATGACACCAAAATCTACTTGTGCTTCTCCGGGAGGGTGGGCCAATCGTTCGAATCGACTATCGTTTTCTACATCGCGACCTAGTCGCCATTCTTTTATGAATTGACAGACGGTCCGGTAGGACCCTTCAAATCCATATGTACATAAGGTCTCATATAGTTTTTTATTGGTTCGCCGTTGTTTCTTTTTCATCATCGCATCTTCCTGTAGCCAGTCCTCAATCATTTCGCCCCAACGGGTGCCATACATCATGCCTCGCTTGGAAGAAGGACTTTCTTTTGGTAGAAAAGACTCATCGGCATATTTTTTAGCAGTTCGCCAGTTCAGGTTAAGATCTTTCGCAATCTTATTGATGGAATAGGATTTATGGTTCCTTAAAAATTTGATACAATTGATTTCGGACATTGTTAGCATTCCTTTCATCTCCTTAACGTTCTTGTTTCGCAACTTAAACGTTAGGATGAATTTGTGGGTGCTGGCAAGTCCTTTTCTTTTTCGAAAAAGGAGTGCAGAACTGTGTACGTTTCCGTCGCACAAGTCTGCACTCCTATTCTGCATTACACAGGAGGTTAACAATAGACTTTATAATTAAATTGAAATCTAAATAACATATTAGAACGGAAAAATAAAATACAGATGTACATATTTTTCTACAGAACAATAATGAATACAAATGTCAAAAATTCAGAGATTAAGAAGTTTAATACGACTTTTCATAAGGCCTTGTATAAAACTAGTAGTTCATTAAAATCTGACTGTTCAAGTACTACATCAAATTTTAAGGAGGCTATTATGATAACGGTCGACAAAATCAAAAGCACGTATAAGTTTTTGGGAGTACTCATTTCTAAAGTTAAATAAAAGATATTGATCTATTAATAAACTATTAATAATAAATTAATTAAAGTGTTTATTTATAATTTTAAAAGGAGACTTAATAAAATCATGAATCATAATGATAAATTGATAAAGGCTGTCGTATATGGAATAACTCCATATTTATCTTTTTTTATATTTTGGGTCATTTACTCTGCATTCGTGTTACATTCAGATTTTTATAATGTCCACTCCGATAATTTTGTAGAGAAATTTTTAACACCGTCTTTATTTATTTCTTTCATTATGTTAATAATCTTTTACTTTAAAATAAGCTTATTATTTTCACGTCTAGATAATATTCTTTATGTTCCAAACAGCACGCATTATACAGTTTCCGGAGAAAAATATATAAAATCTAATTTTTCTTTAATAGTATGGATTCTTATATTTAGCATAATTCTCTTCTTAATAATATTTAGTAACACTGCTTTGAATATCATCTTTCAAGTATCTATTATCATTACTTGTACGTTTTTATCTGTAGTTCTATTAAGATTAACTTTAAAAAAAATAAGCATTTGGCTAGCCTCAATAGTTTGTAGCATACCTTTAGCTTTTATTTTAGTTTTTAGTTATCTAAATAGTAGCTTTAAGGATCAGTTAGTCAACTGGACAGTGGTAGTGTTTTTAGCGGCTTTAATAATATCGATTATAATAAGTTTAGTGAAGTTACCTGAAATCGCAAAGAAGTTTATGGATTTTGTAATTTATACCTTATTTTCTGAATTTTATGTAGCAGACCAATCAAAAAAGTATAATCAAAATATTGAAATTCTCTCTTATCTTTTTGAAAATTTGACAAAAAAGAAAAAAGAATCTTTGAAAGAATTAAACGAATCTTTAAAAAAATTCAAAAAATTATTAAAATTGCTAAAAAGATATAAAACAGAATTATTTTTGAAATATTATGATGATAAAAGTCGAAAAGAATCTACATTTTTGGACTTGAGCTCCGCTCAAGAATTTAATATTTTTATTAATAGATTAAAAGAAAATATTAATAAAGATTTTGAATCACTGATTTTAGAATTAGAAAACGAATATTTATTAAATGAATCTAGTTATAAATATCGGATAATGAAATCAAGAACAAACAGTATAAAGCTAAGGAATAATTGCAATTTAGCATTAAGTTTGTTTTTTTTATTAATAACAATTTTATTTATGGTGCTAATTAATTATTATATCTTTAAATATAAAATGTTGATTTTTTTAATTCTCATAACTCCAATTTTTCTTCGTTTAGTATTAAGGGGCTTTGAAATTGGTAGATCATTTTACATGGACTTAACTACCTCCAAATATCCAGAGAGTTTTTTAACAGGAACTGATCGGATTACTCTAGCCATAAAAAGTATTTTGGAGATTGTATTCCTCTCTTCTAGTATTTATTTATTGTGTAGTTTATTCGAATGTGGCTGGAGTCTTAAATTTGATGAGATTGCAAAAATAATATTACATGCATTTTCTGTATCTATGTTTAATATTTCTTATTCAGATGAAGATGGGATCTTGCTTATTTATCAACTTACTCATGTGATACAAGTGGTTATAAGTTTGATATTAATAACGATTGGTATATCAGGGTACATGACTCGAATAAAGTATCCTGTTTATTTTGAAAATGTTTTAGAAAATGATATTTACAAAATTGTTCAACATACTTTATTTATTAATAACACAAAAAAAGCGAAACAATCTGAGGATAATCTTTACGATATTGTAAGCAAAACGATAATTGATAGAGATATTAGTAATGGTGAATACAAAGAAAAAAAAGATTTTATCATTGACGAGATAGAGAAAAGATATGAATCTGGAAATATTAACGACGAAGAGTATTATCATTTTATAAATTTGATTTTTAATAAATATGCAGTAGGGGAACGCATCCATATAGATAAAAATCGTGAAAATTAAGCTTAATAACCTATGAAAATTGAATTGTTTTTTTAGTGAAATCGTTGACTCTATTTTTTTCTATATATATTTAAAATTATGAAAAACCGGAAGCTTAAATGCATCCGGTTTTTTGCATTTGTTACCATTTAAAATCAAAATCAGCCCCGACATCTTTCGCGAGGTGGGCATCCGATCCATAAACGAGTGGAATCGATAAAGACTGCGTGACTTGCAGGAGTTCCGGGTAAGGATAGGAAAGACCACATAACGGCTTACGGAGTCCTGCTGTGTTGACGTCGAGCGTGAAGTCCGCCTGACGGATTTTTCGTAACGTATCGTCAAGGTTCGCCGGGTTTGACTCAAGCGGATAGGCTTGGATGAACTTCGTCGGCAACGTCAGGTGACCGAGACGCTTCGGTTGGTGTTTTCCTAAGTCCGTCATGACGAGTGCCTGGATGCCTTCGTAGTAGCGCTCGTGGGCGGCCGTGACGCTGCCGAGTGTCGTGACGATCTCACCAAAACTTTCTTTACTGAAGTCGACCATGTAATAACGGTCCTCGATCCAGAGGTAATGCAGCGACAGGATGCCGTCCGTCAGCTCGGGACCGTAGCGGGCGAGGATGTCACGCGTCCCGTCGACGTCGTTCTCCCAGTAATCAAACTCCATCCCGATCCGGATCTCGATATCGTTTTTATATGTCTCGCGTAACGTCTTCAGTTCTTCGATGTAGCGTTCTGCCGTCGCAAACGACATCCCGGAGTCGTTATCGGGTGCCGGATCGGTGAGTCCTTCCGGCAGCGGGGCGTGCTCGGTGAAGCTGATTCGTTCGAGACCTTGTAACAGGGCGCGTTCGATATACGCTTCGAGCGGATCCTTCGTTCCGTGCGGACAATATGGACTGTGGACGTGACCGTCCCATTTCATTAAATGCATGACAAAACCTCCGATATGTTTTTTTAGGTAGTAAAACAGGCAAAAGGATTGACAAGCGGACCGCAAAAAAGGTATCTTATCGTTAAATAATTTAGCGTGGTACAGTGATAATAAGATAAAGGAGTGGCGACATGCAATCATTTTCTACGATTCGACTCAAGGACGGGGCGACAGACTATGTCGGACCGTCAGCAGAACGTCTGCAACGGGTCATCCGTCAGCTTGAGGATGGACTCGAACAATCTAACTATACCCGATTAATCACACCTTTAATTGAAGAAATTGGTGGACGGGAACAAATTCGGATGGACTTTACGACAAGTGTCGCCCGCGCCCTCAGTGAGCGTGGCCGTGAACAATATAAACGTGTCTTTTACAGTGGTTCGGTCTTTCAGCCGGAAGAGAAGTTCCAAGTCGGGTTTGAGGAACGTGGCGAGATCGCAGCCGTCGAAGCGATTCAGCTGGCCGTCCGTCTGATTGAAAAGTTGACGGGCAAAGCAGTCACGTTATCGATCGGCGACGCCGGACTGATTGAACATTTGATTGAGACACGGGTCGGTGACCACCACTTGCGCGACCAGGTGACGCAGATGTTGCGGTTGCGGAACGTGATTGAACTGAAACAAATCGCCCGCGAACTCGATGATGAATTGCTGGCAAAACTCCCGCTGTTATTCGGACGTGAAGGCGCAGAAAAAATCTTACCGTTCGTCGATGAAACGCGGTTGAACGCCGTCCTTGATTTAGCGGACGCCGTCAATGCCGATCTCGACTTCGGACAGATGGGCTTACAGACGTATTATGACGGTGTGACGATCCACGGCTTCATCGATGGTGTGACGGAGCCGGTCTTAGTCGGCGGTCGTTACGACCGGTTATATGAACAGTTTGGTCAACAACAACAGGCGTTCGGCATCGGATTTTCGGTCGAACGGCTTGCGGAGGTGCTGTAAATGCGAATCGGAATCACGAAGGGGCGCCTGTCGAAAGCGACCGAGCGTTACTTAAAAGAAGCGGGCGTCGAGACATGGGGCGCGATTGAACGTGAATTGATCGTCAAACGGGGCGAGCATGAATTCGTCTTCATGAAAGGATCGGACTTAATCCCGTACGTCGCCCAGGGCGTCCTTGACGTCGCAATCACCGGCAGCGACATCTTACTCGAGTCGGATCAGGAGTTATCGGAACTGACGGAGTTACCGTTCGGCGTCTGCCGGATGTCGGTCTGTGCGAAAGAGCCGCTCCAGTTCGAAGGCGGCCGCCGGGTCCGGATTGCAACGAAGTATCCGGTCATCGCAAAACGCTACTTCAGTGAACTCGGCGTCGACGTCGATATCGTCCCGTTGAACGGATCGGTCGAACTGGCACCGCTCCTCGGACTCGCCGATGCAATCGTCGATATCGTCGAGACGGGCGAGACGTTACGGGCGAACGGACTGAACGAATACGAAAAAATCATCGACATCAGTGCCCGGTTCTTTACGAGTGAATGGACACTGAAACGCAAGCGGGTCGAAGTGATTCAACTACTGGAACAGCTGACAGAAGGAGTGACACGGTAATGGCAACGACAAAAAACTTCAGCGTCGACCGTGAGACGGAACAAGCCGTCCGGGCGATCCTTGAAACGGTCGCAACTGATGGCGACGCAGCAGTCCGCCGCTATACGGCACAGTTCGACAACATCGAGCTGACAGATTTGCGATTAGACGAAACACGGATTCAACAAGCATTCGAGCAGGCGGACACGAATTTAATCGACTCGCTCAAATTGATGGCGACACGCCTTGTCGAGTGGCACGAACAAGAGTTACCGTCCGACATCGAACTCGTCGAAGCGGATATCACGCGGCGCCAACGGTTCCTTCCCGTCGATTCGGTCGGGATTTACGTCCCGGGTGGCGCGGCAAGTTATCCGTCGACCGTCCTGATGAACGCGATTCCGGCAAAAGTTGCCGGTGTTGAACGGATCGTCATGGTGACACCCGTGACAGGACTGACGGATGAAGTCTTGGTCGCGGCTCAAATCGCCGGTGTGACGGAAATCTATACGATCGGTGGCGCCCAAGCCGTCGCCGCATTGACATTCGGAACGGAAACGATTGGTGCCGTCGACTTGATTGTCGGACCGGGGAACCGGTTTGTCGCGGAAGCGAAACGCCAAGTCTACGGGATCGTCGGGATTGATTCCGTTGCCGGACCGTCGGAAGTCGTCGTCATCGCGGATGAGACGGCGCACCCGGACCGGATTGCCGCTGATTTACTTGCCCAGGCGGAACACGACCGGGACGCGGTCGCGATCGCCTTCGTCCCGACAGAAGCGATGAAAGCAGATGTCGATGCCAACATCGAAACACGCCTGCAACAATTACCGCGTCAAGAAATTGCTCGCCGGGCGATGGAAAACGGCGGTGTCTTCGTCGCCTCGCTCGAGCAAGCGATCGAGGAAGCGAACCGGCTGGCAGCCGAACACTTGGAACTCGCCGTCGCCAATCCGCAGGACGTCGTCAAATCGATTCGTCACGCCGGGATGATTTTCCTCGGTCACGAAACGCCGGAGACGCTCGGGGATTATGTCGCCGGAACGAACCACGTCTTACCGACGTCAGGGACGGCACGCTTTGCGTCCGGCTTATCGGCCCGGACCTTCCTGCGTCACCAGACGATGCTCGAAGCGACACGAGAAGGTGTCCAGCGTCTTGCCAATGCCGCGAAGACCGTTGCCCGGGTCGAAGGACTCGAAGCACACGCACAAGCGATAGAAGTGAGGGAAAACTGATGCGACTCCACCAAAATGAACGCTTTACTGCCCATAGTACAGTCGGAATCGAGACGATTAAACAACTCGTCGAGACGTTTCCGTTAAATGAATATCCGGTCGAAATCATCGACCAAGTCAAAACGTCTTACAGCACCTATGCCGGTGTCCGTCCGACACAACTCGTGGCCGGAAACGGCTCCGATGAACTGATTGGCTACATCTGTGCCCGTTACGGTGGACCGGACGCACCGGTCATCGCCTCGCAACCGGACTTCGTCATGTATCAGTTTTATGCCGACCGCGCGCGGGCCGATTTCAGTAAAGTACCGCTCCTCGACGGGATGGCACTCGACGTCGACAGCTTGATTGCTGCACCGGGGAACATCATCTTCATCAGTCACCCGCACAATCCGTCGGGAATCTTACGAAAAGAAGCCGACGTGCGCCGGTTACTCGACAGCGGCAAATACGTTGTCATCGATGAAGCGTATATCGACTTCGCCCTCGAGCAGTCGATGGTCGGCTTACTCGAGGAGTATCCGAACGCCATCATTCTCCGGACATTATCGAAAGCGTTCGGACTTGCGTCCCTGCGCCTTGGCTTCCTGATCGCCAGTGAAGCGATTGTTGCGGAAGTCGAACAAATCAAGTCGCCGTACAATGTATCGGGTCTTTCGGCAGCGGTCGGAATCGCCATCATGGCCGAACCGGAACTTGATCTTGTCTTAGAGGAAACGTATGCGAGCCGGGACACGATTGCCCGTCTCGTCGAGCCGCTCGGAACAACCTATCCGAGTGCCGCGAATTTCGTTTATGTCGAATATGATGAAGCGGAACGTTTTACTGAACGGTGCGCCAAAGCCGGACTGCGGATCCGCTTGTTTGACGGAGCGTTCCGGATCAGTTGTGGTTCGGTTGAATCAATGAACGTACTAGAAAGATGTGTAGAGGAGGAAATGCAATGCGTCGTGGGACAAGCGAACGAGTAAGTTCAGAATCAGAAATCAAGGTCGCGGTCGACCTCGCGGGAGGCCCGGTCGAGATTAAAACAGGCGTCGGCTTCTTTGATCACATGTTGACGTTATTCGCCTTTCAAGCGCGGATTGGACTCGTCATCGAAGCGAAGGGCGATCTTTGGATTGATGCCCACCATACGGTCGAAGATACAGCGATCGTCCTCGGGGCTGCCTTGACGGAAGCACTCGGTGACAAGGCCGGGATTGAACGCTACGGTGAATCCCGTGTACCGATGGATGAGACACTCGCGTCCGTCGTTCTCGACTTCAGTGGACGTCCCTATACGGTCTTCCGCGCTGAATTCAAAAATCCGAAGCTCGGGGATTTCGATACGGAGCTCGCGGAAGAATTTTTCCAAGGCTTGTCGCGGAGTGCGCGGATGACGATTCATGCCGAGGTCCTCTACGGCTCGAACACGCACCACATGATTGAAGGTTTGTTCAAAGCACTCGGACGGGCAGTTCGCCAAGCGATCGCCGTGACGAGTGAAGGCGTGCCCTCGACGAAAGGACTGATTGATCAATGATCGCAATCGTAGATTATGGCGTCGGGAATATCGCGAACATCGAACGGGCGTTAAAAGAACTCGGTGAAGCGGTCATCGTCACGAGTGACATCGAACTGCTCGGACAGGCGGAAGCACTCGTCTTGCCCGGCGTCGGTGCCTATGCCCCGGCGATGGCCCGGTTAAAAGAGACCGGCTTGAT
Source organism: Exiguobacterium sp. H66 (assembly GCF_018618705.1). NCBI lineage: Bacteria > Bacillati > Bacillota > Bacilli > Caryophanales > Exiguobacterium > Exiguobacterium sp. H66. The sequence continues at coordinate 133,456 of NZ_JACSMQ010000002.1, read as the reverse complement.
TGACTTCTTGCAGGACCAAGCGACGAAAAAACCGTTCCTCGGGATTTGTCTCGGGATGCAGTTATTGTTTGAATCGAGTGACGAAAACGGTCAGACACAGGGACTGGGCATTTTACCGGGAACGATCGAGAAGTTACCGGAAACGGTCCGTTTACCACATATGGGCTGGCACGAACTGACGAATCACGGCGAAGCTGTCTATTTCGTCCACTCGTACGGTGCCGTCTGCGAACCGGACTGGATTATCGATTCCGTCGAATACGGTCGACTCGTCCCGGCAATCGTCCAAAAGGACTTAGTGACGGGGATGCAATTCCACCCGGAGAAGAGTGGCGAAGTCGGACTGAAATTACTTAAAGAATGGAGAGAGACGACATGCAACTCTACCCAGCAATCGATTTAATGAGCGGACAAGCCGTCCGGCTCAAGCAAGGTGATTTTCAACAACAAACTTTTTTCGGGGATGCGCTGACAATCGCGAAACGGTTTAAGGACGACGGTGCGACAGCGATTCACCTGATTGACTTAGATGGCGCGAAAGCGGGCGAACCCTTGCACTTGAGCCTGATCGCCGATATCAAAAAAGAGACAGGGCTGTTCGTTGAAGCAGGCGGCGGTGTCCGCAACATCGAGACGGTCGAAGCCTACGTCGGTGCCGGTATCGATCGAATTTTGATTGGGACGGTCGCCCTCGAGGACGAAGCCTTGCTCGAACAGATGATTGAGAAAGCCGGGGACAAGTTAGCAGTTGCCCTGGATGCGAAAAACGGTATCGTCCAGACACGCGGCTGGCTCGAAGCAAGTGATTGGACGCTCGAACGGGCAATCGAACACTTGATTCAAAAAGGCATCAAGACGTTTTTATATACCGACATCTCGCGCGACGGGATGATGCAGGGACCGGACGTCGACGGACTCGACCGCTTGAAACGGGACGGCGTTGAACTGATTGCTTCCGGTGGCGTGACGACGGTCGAAGATGTCGCCCGCTTAAAAGAAATCGGGATGGACGGTGCCGTCATCGGCCGTGCCTTACTCGACGGGTCACTCTCGTTGAAAGAGGTGCTGACCGTATGTTGATGAAGCGAATCATTCCCTGCCTCGACGTCAAGGAAGGGCGTGTCGTCAAAGGTGTCAAGTTCCAAAACTTACGTGACCTCGGCGATCCCGTCGCCGTCGCGAAGTACTACTATGAACAAGGGGCGGACGAACTCGTCTTGCTTGATATCTCGGCGACACAAGAAGGACGGGAGACGATGCTCGATATCGTCGAGCGGGTCGCTGAAGTCATCTACATGCCGTTTACGGTCGGCGGCGGGATCAAGACGCTTGAGGACGCGAAACGCCTGATCCGCGCCGGTGCCGATAAGGTCTCTCTCAATTCGTCCGCTCTGCAGAATCCGCAGCTTGTCCATGACGTCAGTCAGTTGTTTGGTGTCCAGGCGACGGTCGTCGCGATTGATGCCAAACGGACGGGCGACTCGTGGGGGGTCTTCTCACACGGCGGGACACAGGCTGTCGGTCGGGACGTCATCGAGTGGGCGCAGGAAGTCGTTGCGCTCGGCGCCGGCGAGTTACTCGTCACGTCGATGGACGCGGACGGGACGAAGGACGGCTATGACCTGGAACTGATTCAACGGTTACGCGACGTCGTTAACGTGCCGATTATTGCGTCCGGCGGTGTCGGGACACTTGAGCATTTAGCCGAAGGTCTCGAAGCAGGTGCCGACGCTGCACTTGCCGCTTCAATTTTCCACGAAGCGACGTATTCGATGCCTGAGACGAAGGACTACTTGAAGGCGAGAGGAGTCGACGTCCGATGATTGAACTGAATTTTTCAAAAGGACTCGTTGCGGCGGTGATTCTAGACGAAACGACGAACGATGTCCTGATGGTCGGGTTCATGGATCAGGCCGCTTACGACAAAACGCTTGCGACCGGACTCGTCACGTTTTTCTCACGGACGAAGAACCGGCTCTGGACGAAGGGGGAGACGAGCGGACATACGCTCGAGCTCCGTCGCATGTGGATTGACTGTGACCAGGACAGTCTGTTGATTACGGTCAAAGCGAATGGTCCGACGTGCCACACCGGCAACCGGACATGTTTCTATACTGAAGTGGAGGTGCCCCATGCTACATGAATTGGAACAGACAGTAAAAGAAAAGATCGCGGCGAATGAGGACTCTTCGTACACGAACTATCTCGTCCAAGCGGGACGCGAGAAAATCGCGAAGAAGTTCGGGGAAGAAGCATTCGAGGTCGTCCTCGCAGGCGACGACACATTAGCAGAAGAAACGGCAGACCTGTTGTACCACTTGACGGTCTTGCTTGCTGACCGAGGTGTCTCGTATAAAGAAGTCGAAGCGGTGCTGAACGAACGGCACGGTACGAAATCGACGTTCAAAGATCGTCCGGATATCGAACGGTGGTAAATCCGAAATCCACATTCCTTTGCGGGAAGTGGATTTTTTTGATGAAAAATCGGGAATAGGTTACAGTGCCCAGGACGTCATCAAATTGACAGAATGTTTTAATAGGCAGTCTTGCTGTTCGGGCGTATAATCAAGGGCATAGTCTGTCTTGTTTAGAAAGTAGGTGTTTGTTTGATCACAAAAAAAGAAATTACGAAAACGATTAAGGAACAGTCCAAAGAAACGCTCGAAGAGTTACTCGCAAAAGGGGATTCCTTGAAAGAAGAAATCGCCAGTGCGATTACGCACGGGCTCGGTGTCATCTTTAGTATCGTGGCACTTGTTTTGCTTGTGTTACAGGCAACGAAATCCGGTAGTGCATGGAACATCACGGCGGTCAGCATCTTTGGCGCGACGATGATTTTACTTTATCTGTTCTCGACATTGATGCATTCGCTGATGCATACGAAAGCGAACAAAGTCCTGCAAATTCTCGATCACGCAGGCATCTATCTCTTGATTGCAGGGAGTTACACACCGTTCGCGTTGATTACGTTACGCGGACCACTCGGTTGGACGTTGCTCGGCATCGTCTGGGGCGTCGGGACGCTCGGGATGATTTGGAAACTCTATTCGACGGGGAAACACGTCTGGATTTCGAACGTTTCTTATTTGGTGCTCGGCTGGTGTTGTCTCTTCGCCATTAAACCGATCTATGAAGCACTTGGTTTACAAGGGTTCTTGTTACTACTCGGCGGTGGACTCGCGTACTCACTCGGCGTCATCTTTTACGTTTGGGCTCGTTTGCCGTACAATCATGCGATTTGGCATCTGTTTGTTCTCGCAGGAAGTGTCTTGATTTTCCTCTCGATTTTCTATTACGTGGCACCGGCACCGATGTCATGAAGAAACTTCGCTTGCGGGACTGGCTTCCCTTTTCACTTTATTTATTGTTCGGACTCGGATTGCTCCTTTATTTCCGCTTGTCGGGGATGATGGAGCAATTTGATTTAGAGGCGTTGTCGAACTGGATTCTCGCGCAAGGCTTTCCCGGCATGCTGCTGTACGTTCTCGCCTATACGATCCGTCCACTCGTCTTTTTCCCGGCGAGCTTACTGACGATGTTCGGCGGTTATACATATGGTCCGTGGCTCGGCACGTTGCTTGACGTCATCGGGGCAGGGACAGGCAGTTTACTCAGTTTTTGGATTGCCCGCCTGCTCGGACGGCGCGCTGTCGAGAAAATCATTGGGACCGGTAAGCTGACGGTATTCGACGACCGGATTGCTTCGAATGGTTTTACAGTCGTGTTGCTCGTCCGCTTGATTCCATTGTTTCCATTTGATGCAATCAGTTATGCGTCCGGTCTATCGAAAATTAAATTTAAGCAGTTTGCACTTGCAAGTTATCTCGGTATCATTCCTGGGGCGTTCGTTTACAACAACATCGGTGCGAGTCTGCGCGATCCATTTTCGTGGCAATTTTTCTTAGCTGTCTTTTTATACGTATTGTTTTTTGCAGTTGGTTTTTTTGCACAACGATCTTTACGAAAAAAACAAAAGAGAGAGCATATGTAAGCGCTTTATGTCATAATATGAGTGCAGTGATGTGAACCGATACGGTAAAACAGCCTAGCATTTATTTAGGGGGAATAATGAGTGATGGAACGAGTACTACGGGATGGTTTTATCTTCTTATCGCAGAATAAGACATTGAATGGATTAGCGAAACGATATGGTCTGAAGTTTGGGGCTGGTCGCTTCGTGGCGGGGGATTCACTCGAAGCATCGAAACGGGCGATTCAAGATTTGAATGCAAAAGGATTATGTGTGACGATGGATCACCTCGGTGAGTTCATCTCGACTGGAGCCGAAGCGGAGATGATGACGCAAGAGTGTATCCGCGCCGTCGAAATGATTGCGGAAGAGAAATTAGACTCGCAACTTTCACTAAAGTTAACGTCACTTGGCCTTGATATTTCAGATCAATTAATTCGATCGAACATGGAACGGATTTTGACACGGGCGAAAGAGCTCGGCGTATTCGTGACCATCGACATGGAAGATGAACCACGTTGTGAAAAAACGATTCAATTGTTTGAAGAGTTGCGTCAGTCGTTTGATAACATTGGTACCGTCATTCAGTCTTATCTGTATCGTTCAGAAGACGACATCAAACGGGTCGGACGGTTTGAAACGAACCTCCGCATCGTCAAAGGGGCATACAAGGAGCCGGCGACGGTCGCCTTCCCGGAAAAAGAAGATGTCGACCACAACTACATCAAACTCGTAAAACTTCAATTGTCACTCGGAAATTATGCAGCGGTCGCGACGCATGACGACGCGATGATTGAACAAATCATTCGCTACGCGAAGGAAAATGGAATCGGAAATGATAAGTTCGAATTCCAGATGCTGTACGGCATCCGCGTCGAACGTCAGCTTGAGCTCGTGAAGCTCGGTTATAAAGTCCGTGTCTACGTCCCGTATGGCCGTGACTGGTACGGCTACTTCATGCGCCGTTTAGCAGAACGTCCGGCAAACGTCGCGTTCGTCCTTAAAGGAATGGTCAAAGGGTAATCGAAACAACAGGGATGGAGCTGTCATGGCTTCATCTTTTTGTTTTATTGTTTGAAATTTTTTTCTATCCCTGTGCTTTTCGTAGCTAATCTGGCTGGGAGACTCAAAAGAAATCACTCGTTATTCATGCACTTTCCTCAGGCGAGACACAAGCCAGACTTTGCTATTCGCAAGTCGGGTCTTGTTTGTCTCTGTCAGCGCAAAAAAATGCGCTTTTTCCTGTAGGAGTTGCATGAATCGAGTGATTTTTTCTACTTGATACGTGTCAGCAGATGAACGATTATGTTGAATGGGTTATCAGCAAACAGACGTGTCCACTCGACTTCTACGGGAAAAGGAAGCGTAGCTTCCGTCAGGGACAGGCAAGACCCGATCATCGTTAGATGGGCGCGGCTTGCGTCCCGCCCGAGAAAAGCGGGTGGACATACGTCTGTTATAGAGACCCGATTTTCTTTAATTTCGTGTCCGAAACGCAAACAAACATGAAAACGCATGCGCTTGATCGAGTAACCGGTGACCGGTCAACACAGCCCCTTCTTTTTGAATGACTGCTTCGTCGAGCAATGTCCAACCACGTTCTTCTGCCAGTTGGACGAGTTCCCACGGCATCATCGTATTGCCCATCGCGACTTCTTCGCCATATAAACGACGATAGGCTAAAGCCCGTGGTGCTGCCGTCGGTCCGAGCAGACTGATGACGACAATTGGTGCAACCCGTTCGATTTCCTGAAGGACTGTGAGCGGACGCATCGACCACTCGAGCGAATTGACGGCGAGGACTGCGTCAAACGCATCATCTGCAAATGGTAAGGCTTCACCGGTGCCGACGACAAAGTCGAGGGTCGGTGATTTGTCACGGGCAATCCGAATCATTTCCTCCGATAAATCAAGTCCCGTCATGTCAAAAGAATCCGCCAACAGTCGACAGGCTGCCCCGTCGCCACATCCTAAATCAAGCATCTTGCCAGCGGTGATGACCGACTTTAGGAAAGGAATGATCGTTTTACGACTCCCTTGTGTCCACATCATTTCCGAGCGTTCCGCCCAGTCCGTTGCCTTCTGATCCCACAGCTGTTCCGTCTGTTTCATGACATCTCCCCCTTGTTTCTTTTAGTCTAACAGGAAAATTTGACCAAAATGTGATTTTTTATTGCTACTGAATCATTATTCATTTATGATGGAGATGTAGAAGAAGCAGGGGAAAGATTGATGGGCTTCTTTTTTTGTCAGAATAATGAATGGTTGTTCATTCAATTACGAATCAGGGGGTATATCATGGCGAGTCAGATCGGTCAGCCGACCACACTTAAATTGACGAAACATATTCAATTCGCCGTCATCATCGGTTCAGGGGTCATGGGTGCAGGCATCGCGGCACACCTCGCGAATGCGGGAATTCGGACATTGATGCTTGATATCGTACCAAAAGAACTTACGGCACAGGAAGAAAAACAAGGACTTACGTTATCGGACAGAGCCGTCCGAAACCGGATCGCACGGGAAAACCGTCAAAAGTTGCTGAAACAAAATCCGGAACCACTCGCTTCGAAGTCGTTGATTGACTTAATCGAAGTCGGAAATCTTGAAGACGACCTCGAACGCTTGAAGGAAGCGGACTGGATCGTCGAAGTCATCGTTGAACGTTTGGATGTCAAACAACAACTGTTTGCGACGATTGAACCTTTCCTCCGTGAAGATGCGATCGTCAGCTCGAATACGTCAGGGATCTCGATCGAAGCGATGCGTGAAGGACGCTCGGCATCATTTAATTCACGTTTCCTTGGCACGCACTTCTTTAACCCACCACGTTACCTCAAGCTACTCGAATTGATTCCGACGACGGACACGAATCCGGAAGTCGTCCGCTTCATGAAACAATTCGCGGAAGAGCGTCTTGGAAAAGGTGTCGTCATCGCGAAGGACACACCGAACTTCATCGGCAACCGGATCGGGACATACGGTCTGCTCGTGACGATGGAAGAGATGAAAAAAGGCGGCTATACGATCGGGGAAGTCGACTCCGTGACGGGACCGTTACTCGGTCGTCCGAGCTCCGCGACATTCCGGACGCTTGACGTCGTCGGAATCGATACATTCGTCCATGTAGCGAACAACGTCTATGACCTGTTACCGGAAGGTCCTGAAAAAGATACGTTTGAAGTCCCGGCAGAAATGAAGCGACTCGTCGCAGAAGGTTCGCTCGGTGCTAAATCAGGACAAGGTTTCTATAAGAAAGTCGGGAAACAAATCCTTGAACTTGATGTGAACTCATTTGAATACGTCGAAAAGAAAGCGCTTACTGAACCGTCAATCGGTCAGGCAAAAGCTCTTCCCGGTGCCAAAAATAAGTTGAAAGCCGTTGTTTTTGCGAACGACCGTGTCGGTGCACTCCTCTGGCCGATCCATGCGAAGACACTGCTCTACTCGGCACAACTGACACATGAAATCGCGGATGACATCAAAGCAATCGATGAAGCGATGAAATGGGGCTTCGGTTGGAAGATGGGACCATTCGAGACATGGGACGCACTCGGTGTCGAAAAGACCGTCGCGAAAATGAAGCAAGATGGTTACGACGTCCCGGCATGGGTCGACGAGATGCTTGCGTCAGGCAACACAAGTTTCTACAACGAAAATGGTCAGCATTATGATGCGACGAGCGGAACGTATGTCGGCAGCGAACAGAATCCGAAAGAAATCCGCTTACGTGACGTCCGCAAGTCGAACGGCGTCTTGCTTGAGAACAACGGAGCCCGTTTACTCGATGTCGGAGATGACGTAGCAGTTCTTGAGTTTACGTCGAAGAGTAATGCGATCGGCGTCGACATCATGCAGATGATTGAACAATCGATTGACCTCGTCGAAAAAAATCACCGTGGACTTGTCATCGCAAACGACGGCAAAAACTTCTGTGTCGGTGCGAACCTCGCGATGATGCTGATGGAAGCAGAAGATGAAAACTGGTTCGAGCTGGACTGGATCATCAATAAATTCCAGCAATCGATTCAAAAAATTCGTTATTCGTCACGTCCAGTCGTCGCAGCACCACAAGGGATGACACTCGGTGGCGGAACGGAGATTTCACTTCCGGCAGCCCGCTTGCAAGCAGGACTCGAGACTTACATGGGGCTCGTCGAAGTCGGTGTCGGCCTGATTCCAGGTGGTGGCGGAAACGTCAACACGTACCGTCGTTTACTTGAAAATACGCCGGATGGTTTAGTGAATATCGAAAAAGCAGCGCAAAAGACATTTGAAAACGTCGCGATGGCAAAAGTCTCGAAATCAGCGTTCGAAGCACGCGAACTCGGCTATGTCCGCTCTGTCGATCAGATTTCGATGAACCGGGATCACTTGACGTATGATGCGAAACAACTTGTCCTCGAACTCGACCGGACAGGCTATACGCCACCTGCTAAATCCTTGATTCCAGTCGTCGGACGGACAGGGAAAGCGACGCTTGAGCTGGCAACACGGGAAATGTACTATGGCGGTTATGTCTCGGAGCATGACTTGAAGATCGCGAACAAGTTAGCGCATGTCATCGCGGGCGGAAACGTTGCGTTCGGCACACACGTCGATGAGCAATACATGCTCGACCTTGAACGGGAAGCGTTCTTGAGCTTGATCGGTGAGATGAAAACACAACAACGGATGCAGCATATGCTTGTCAAAGGCAAGCCGCTTCGTAACTGACTGGGGGGATTCGAATGAAAGAAGCAGTAATCGTCGCTGGTGCGCGGACACCAGTCGGTAAAGCAAAAAAAGGGTCATTTAAAGCGATGCGTTCTGATGAACTCGCAGGAATCGCGATTAAGGAAACGTTGAAGCGTTCAAAATATGAGGGAACAATCGATGATGTCATTCTCGGTTGTGCTCTTCCGGAAGCAGAGCAAGGGATGAACATCGCCCGCTACGCGTCCGTTCTTGGCGGCTTGTCACACGAAGTACCGGCCATCACTATCAACCGGTATTGCTCGTCCGGTCTGCAATCGATTGCTGATGCGTCGATGAAGATCATGACCGGTCAAGCGACGGCCGTCATCGCCGGCGGTCTCGAGTCGATGAGTCAAATCCCGATGCCGGGACACGTCGTTCGTCCGAACCCGTCAATCGTCGAATCGGAACCTGAATATTATATGAGCATGGGGCATACGGCAGAGCAAGTCGCAGCGACGTATCACGTCTCACGTGAAGATCAAGATGCCTTTGCCTTACGCAGTCATCAAAAAGCAGCAGCCGCGATCGCAGCCGGTAAGTTCACGGATGAAATCGTGCCCGTCACGGTGACGGAATACGTCGTCAACGATGACATGAAGGTCGAAGAAAAATCCTGGGTCGTTCAGCATGACGAAGGCGTCCGGGCAGACTCTTCAAAAGAAGGCTTGGCAAAACTCCGCCCGGTCTTCCGGCTTGGTGGCAGTGTCACGGCCGGGAACTCGTCACAAACATCAGACGGGGCAGCAGCCGTACTCGTGATGGAGCGTGAGGAAGCAGAGCGTCAAGGACTGCCGATTCTCGGGAAGTTCAAGTCGTTTGCCGTCGGCGGTGTCCGTCCGGAAGTCATGGGAATCGGACCGGTCGTCGCGATTCCGAAAGCCCTCGAACTCGCAGGAATCACACTCGAAGACGTCGGCTTGATTGAATTGAATGAAGCTTTCGCGTCACAGTCCCTTGGTGTCATCCGTGAGCTCGGTCTCAACGAAGACATCGTCAACGTCAACGGGGGAGCGATCGCACTCGGTCATCCACTTGGCTGTACGGGAACAAAACTGACATTATCACTCTTACATGAAATGAAACGCCGCAACGCGAAATATGGTGTCGTCTCGATGTGTATTGGCGGCGGCATGGGTGCTGCCGGTGTATTCGAATTAGTTGAAGGAGGAACAGGACAATGAGCCAAACGACAAACGAATTGATTAAAGGTGGAAGTTTTGTACTGGATGAATTAAAAGCGGAGCGTCTCTTTACACCGGAGGATTTTTCAGAAGAACATAAAATGGTCGGTGACATGACGGCGAAATTCGTCGAAGATCGTGTCGTTCCGGTGCTTGACCGGATCGAAAAACATGAGTTCGAACTTTCAGTCGGTCTCTTGCGTGAAGCAGGCGAGCTCGGTCTTCTCGGGGCAGACGTTCCGGAAGAATATGGCGGTTACCAAATGGATAAAATCTCGTCTTCAATCATCACAGAAAAATTCGCACGTGGTCGTTCATTCGCCCTCAGCTACGGCGCACACGTCGGAATCGGTTCACTGCCAATCGTCTTCTTCGGAAACGAAGAGCAAAAACAAAAGTACTTGCCGAAACTCTCGTCAGGTGAATGGATTGCGTCATACGCATTGACAGAACCGGGCTCGGGGTCAGATGCACTCGGTGCGAAGACGACAGCTGTCTTGAACGAAGCCGGGACACACTACATCTTGAACGGTGAAAAACAATGGATCACGAATGCCGGTTTCGCCAGTCTGTTCGTCGTCTATGCGAAAATCGATGGCGATAAATTCACGGCATTCCTCGTCGAGGGTGAGTACCCGGGCGTCTCGACAGGTCTGGAAGAGCAAAAAATGGGCATCAAAGGGTCATCGACACGGACATTGATTTTAGAAGATGCGGAAGTACCGGTCGAAAACGTCCTCGGTGAAATCGGGCGCGGGCACGTCATCGCCTTTAACATCTTGAACGTCGGGCGTTACAAACTCGCTGTCGGTGCCGTCGGTTCATCTAAACGCGCGATTGATCTCGCCGTTCAGTATGCGAACGAACGGAAACAATTCAAAACACCGATCAGCTCATTCCCATTGATTCAAGAGAAACTGGCGACGATGTCAGCCCAAACGTATGCGATGGAAAGCTCAGTTTACCGGACAGGCGGGCTCTTCCAAGATAGCCTCGATCAACTGTCGGAAGAAGAAAGCAAAGATGGCAAACGCGTCGCTGATTCGATTGCTGAGTACGCGATTGAATGTTCAATGAACAAAGTCTTTGCGTCTGAGACATTTGATTATGTCATCGATGAAGCGGTTCAAATCCACGGCGGATATGGTTTCATGGCGGAGTATGAAGTCGAGAACATGTACCGTGATTCACGGATCAACCGGATCTTCGAAGGAACAAACGAAATCAACCGTCTGCTTGTTCCTGGTACGCTCTTGAAGAAAGCGATGAAAGGCGAGTTACCACTCTTAGCGGAAGCGCAGCGTCTCCAACAAGAAGTCATGAGCTTCATGCCGACAGAAGTCGGAACAGAACCACTCGACCGGGAACGTCACTTGCTCGCGATGATGAAAAAGATCTTCTTATTGACGGCTGGAACGGCTGTTCAGAAATATCAAGATAAGTTACAAGGCGAACAGGAAATTCTCGCGAACACGGCCGATATCATGAGTGCAATCTATGCGCTCGAGTCAGCCATCGTCCGGACGGAAAAAGCGATCGCTTCGAAAGGCGCTGAGAAGAGTGAACTCAAAATCCGTTATACGGAAGTCTTCGCACAACAGGCATTCGAAGGTGTTGAACGTGACGCGAAAGAAACACTCTACGCAGCAGCAAGTGGAGACGAGTTACGGATGTTACTGTCGGCACTGAAGAAATTCAGCCGTTACCAACCAATCAACTCAATCGGCACGAAACGTGCGATTGCGAAACGTTTGATTGAAGCTAACAAATATCTCGTCTAAGTCAGGTTTACGAGTTCGCCTTTGCAGGGAAAATCTCTGTAAAGGCGAATTTTTTTGAGGAGGGAATAGCGATGCGTGAAGATGTAAAAGAACTTCAGTTTGCAGTCGACTACTACAAATCGCTCGAGCGTTTATCGGATGAAGAGTGGCAGTCGCCGCTCGCAATCGATAAATGGACGGTACAGGAGTGTGTCGGCCATTTGTTCCTGTGGGACCGGTATTACCTCGATCATGCCGTCGCGAAGCTCCCTGACGATCGACTGACGTTAGTCGAGACGGACTTTGATGAGTTCAACCGGTTAGCGGTCGAATATGCGCATCATGTCGACGCACTGACGTTACTGAAAAAAGCAATCGCGGTTCGAAGCGAACTCGTGACGCAACTCGGACGGTTGACGGACGCGCAGTATGAACAGACGTATGAAGGGCGCTTTTGTCCCCGTGAGTTCGTCGCGTCGTTCATCGCCCACGATCACCATCATCAAGATCAAATTGATGCGGCACTCGCGCGCTTGAAGGAACACTGATCTATCTGCTAGTCTTAAAGGTGAGGTGATGAAACATGGTAACGATGTATGGCTATCCAAAGTGCAGTACATGTGTCAAAGCGAAGAAGGCGCTTGAAAACAACGGCGTCGAAGTCGATTACAAACACATCGTCGACGAGACACCAAGTGCCGCGACGATTCGCGAACTCCATCAAAAAAGTGGCGAACCGCTGAAAAAATTCTTTAACACGAGTGGTCAATCCTATCGTGCGGCTGGTCTGAAAGATCGTTTACCCGACTTGTCGGAAGAAGAGCAGTATGCTTTGCTCGCAAGTGACGGCATGCTGTTGAAACGTCCAATCGTCACGGACGGGACAGATGTCACACTTGGATTTAAAGAAGAGATGTATCAAGGAAAATGGTATTAAGAAGCCGATTGAATTTGGTATACTAAAACCGTTAGTCCACTATAGAACACAGGGGGAATCGCAAATGAGTCAAGTCAAAGACAATCTACGGTATTCGGAAGAGCATGAATGGGTCGAAGTAACAGGCAACAAAGCACGAATCGGAATCACGGATTTCGCACAGCACGAACTCGGTGATATCGTGTTCGTTGAGCTTCCAGAAGTCGGAGATACGATCTCAATCAACGAGCCATTCGGTTCGGTTGAATCGGTCAAGACGGTTTCAGAGTTGTACGCACCGATTTCAGGGAAAGTCGTTGCAATCAATGAATCACTCTCCGATTCCCCAGAACTCGTTAACGAATCACCATTTGAAGGTGCATGGATGGTTGATATCGAGCTAGAAGATGAGTCGCAAGTTGAAGCATTGATGGATGCTACGGCATACAAATCAATGATTAACGAGTAATACTTAAGGTAAGGCGGACAGGGATGAAACGATTTCGTTTCATCGCTGTCCTTTTTTTTGTATACTGGCTTCAGAAGCACTGGATAACAGGAGGGGTCAAGATGAAGGAAGTAACAGAAGTACCGGCAAACGGGTTGTTGTATGTCTATGCACCGATGTGCGGTACATGTGCCATCGCCAGTCGGATGCTCGACATCGTCGAAGCGACGAAAGACGAGGAATGGATCCAAAAAGCGAATGGAAATTTCATTCCTGAATTTTTAGAGCAGGCGCAAGTCATGAGTGTGCCGGCATTACTCAAAGTAAAGGATCATCAAGTCGTAGAGCGGTTATATGCGTTCCAAAACGTCCAAAATGTATTTGCGTTTTGTGCAGAATAACAAGAAAAATCATAGGATGATTTTTCTTTATGTTAAATTGTCGGAATATTTACAATAATTCATTGACAATGACAATTTATGAATGGTATATTCATATCAACTTCTAGAAATGCTTTTATAGGAAGTCTGGCAGAGGTATAGAACCTGATGTTTCTCGTATTTAGAACCATTCAATGACATCCTAAATCTTTTTTTCAGTTTCCCCTTAAGTCGTCCCCCAAAGACGAAGCGGTTCAAAAAAGAGATGGTGGATTCGAATGGTCGATCTGACTACTGTGACATCTTGCTTTTATAGTTCGAAAGGGCGCCGTCCTCTGATGTGACGAACGAAGAAGTTCGCATCAGAGCTGGGTTTTCCTTCGTTGCATTTCTAACCACATTATTCGTGTTGTCGGTTCTCCGGCAACGCCTTTTTTTTGTTTCCGAAAGATTTTGAAGCTGTCGCCTTGCTAATCAGAATTGTCCCTGCTACAATGCGATTAAGGAAAAATACTTTAATTCATATCCGATTAGTCGGAATTAAAAGCGGGATGCGGAGGACGAAAAGGCATGACAGTACGTTTCATGGATGTATTTACAGAGTGGGCGTCATCTTACGACGACACAGTAACGGGGCAAGATCCGGAGTACAAAGAAGTCTTTCGCCGTTATGACGAAATATTAGAGACGGTCGCTGAAAAAGCGATGTCACCCGTTGCCGAATTTGGCGCAGGAACAGGCAACTTGACGCAACGTTTGCTTGCGCGTCATGAGCAGGTACTGGCGATTGAACCAAGTCCGGAAATGCGCGACATCTTAATCAATAAAATTCCGACGCTGGCTGTTCAAGATGGTCATTTCTTATCGTTTGAAGCAGCAGAGGCAAAAAGTTTTGTCTCGACTTATGCGTTTCATCATTTGACGGATGAAGAAAAAGGACAGGCCGTCGATTTGATGGCAGCGATTTTACCGGCAGACGGAAAAATCGTCTATGCCGATACGATGTTCGTTTCTGAGGCAGCACGTCTAGAAACGATTGAGGAAGCCAGAAATCAAGGGTTTGACAACCTTGCAGAAGATTTAGAACGCGAATTTTATCCACTGATTCCAGTCATGGAACAGATTTTTACGTCACGCGGATTTGACGTGACATTCACACAATACAATCACTTCGTCTGGCTCGTAGAAGCCGAGAAAATGGGGGAATAAATCATGACAATCAAAAAAATGAACGTAGAAAGCTTTAACTTGGACCATACGAAAGTCAAAGCACCATATATTCGTGTAGCAGGCTATAAAGACGGTAAAGTCGACCAAGTCGTCAAATATGATATTCGTTTCACACAACCGAACGTCGAGCAAATGCCGATGCGTGCGATGCACACACTCGAACATTTACTTGCTGAAAATATCCGCAACTATTCGGACGACGTCATCGATGTTTCGCCAATGGGCTGCCAAACTGGTTTCTACATGGCGATGATGAACTTTGACTCAGTCGAAAAAATGAGCGAACTGGTCGAGAAGACACTGAACGACGTCTTAGCGGCTGAAGTGATTCCGGCACAAAACGAAACGCAATGTGGGTTTGCGAGCGCACACGACCTTAAAGGAGCGAAGCACTATGCCGAGAAAATGCTTGCCGGTCGCGACGAATGGGACATCGTCTTCGGATGATCGCGAAGTCAGTCCGCGACCTCGTCGGAAATACGCCACTGTACGAGATTACTTCATTCGATTTGCCTGCTGGTACGCGGATTTTGGCGAAGCTCGAATGGATGAACCCTGGGGGCAGCGTCAAAGACCGCCTCGGTATCCAACTCGTTGATGCCGCAATCGAACAGGGGTACGTGACACCAGGCGGAACGATCATCGAACCGACTGCCGGCAACACCGGCATCGGTTTGGCGCTCGCCGCTAAAAAATATGACTTACAAGTCATTTGTGTCGTCCCGGAAAAGTTCAGTCAAGAGAAACAGACGTTGATGCGGGCACTCGGCGCGACTGTCGTCAACACGCCGACTGAACTCGATATGCAGGGCGCAATCGATAAGGCAAAGGAACTCGGACAAACGATTCCGAACAGTTATGTGCCACTCCAATTCGAAAACGAAGAAAATTCGGTCACCTATCAGCGGACACTTGGTCCGGAGCTTGTGGCGGAACTTAGTCACATCGACTGGTTCGTCGCCGGATGCGGATCAGGTGGGACGTTTGCCGGAACGACGGCTTTCTTAAAAGAACGCTTCGGGACAAAAGGGGCAATCGTCGAACCGGAAGGCTCCGTCCTCAACGGAGGGCCAGCCGGACCGCATAAAACAGAAGGAATCGGGACAGCCAAATGGCCGAGTCTCGTTTCTCGTGATTTAGTTGATGAAATTCATACGATTTCTGATTCGGATGCTTTTACGAAGGTCCATGAACTGGCGGCACGTGAAGGGTTACTCGTCGGCAGTTCAGCAGGAGCGGCACTCGCCGCGGCGCTCGATATCGCCCAGCGCCATCCGGGAAGTACGATTGTCACCGTCTTCGCAGACAGTGCAGAACGGTATTTGAGCCAACAAATCTTTGAAAAGGTGGACGAGACACATGCGTAAAAAAACAACGTTGATTCACGGAGGAACGGGTGTAGACAAGGCAACGGGTGCCGTTACACCGCCAATCTATCAAACGAGCACATATAAGCAAGAAAAAATCGGTCAATTAAAAGACGGGTATGAGTACTCGCGCACAGCAAACCCGACGCGGACGAGCATCGAACGATTGATTGCCGATCTTGAAGGAGGCGTCCGTGGATTCGCGTTCGGATCAGGAATGGCGGCGATCCATGCTGTCTTCAATCTGCTTCAGTCTGGCGACCACATCGTCATGACGGACGACGTCTACGGCGGAACGTTCCGCTTGATGCAACGTGTCCTACCGAAGTTCAACATCGAAGTGACATTCGTCGATACGACGGATCTCAGCGCGACGGAAGCGGCGATTCAGGACAACACGAAGATGCTCTACGTCGAGACACCGACGAACCCGTTATTAAAAGTGACGGACATCGAAGCGATCGCAGCCATCACGCGTCGTCACGACTTGAAGCTCGTCGTCGACAACACGTTCGCGACACCATACTTGCAACAACCAATCGCGCTTGGGGCAGATATCGTGCTGCATAGTGCAACGAAATACATCGGCGGCCATTCGGACGTCGTCGCAGGGCTTGTCGTCGTCAACGATGATACGCTCGGCGAAGAACTCCACTTCATCCAAAACTCGACGGGTGGAATTCTCGGACCGCAAGACAGCTTCTTGCTTGTCCGTGGATTACGGACGCTCGGTATCCGGATGGAAGCGATCGAAGAGACAGCACATGAACTTGTCAGCTTCCTGCAAGCGCAAGACGTCGTCTCGAACATCTTCTACCCGGGACTTGCATCGCATCCCGGTCATGCGATCCAGCAAAAACAAGCGACTGGTTTCGGCGGGATGATCAGCTTTGATGTCGGTTCAGCTGCAAATGCAGAGAAACTTGTGGAAGCATCACACTTCTTCACGCTTGCTGAAAGCTTAGGGGCGGTCGAAAGTTTGATTTCCGTTCCGGCACGGATGACACATGCATCGATTCCAGCAGAACGTCGGGCGGAACTCGGCATCACGGATGGTCTCGTCCGGATCTCGGTCGGACTTGAAGATGCAGAGGATTTGAAAGAAGATTTAACGCATGCTTTCAGTTTGCTCGAAAAAGTTTCTGAAAAAACTGTTTGACAAGCAAAATAACCCCTGCTAATATTCAAAATATATTAAAAACAACTAAATACCGATAACTCTTATCAAGAGTGGTGGAGGGACTGGCCCGATGAAACCCGGCAACCGCGGAATTTATTTCCGAAGTGGTGCTAATTCCAGCAGACGAACGTCTGCAAGATGAGAGCAAATGGTTTTGTGTACTGAAAGTGCGCGCGTTTGCTCTAAAACGTGCGCACTTTTTTTATGTTTAGGAGGGACAGTAGTGATTCGTTTACAGGATGTAGGAAAGATTTATCGCTCGAAGCGCGGCGAAGTCGAAGCTGTCGCAAACGTCGATCTCACGATTGAGCGCGGCGAAATTTTCGGAATAATTGGTTATTCCGGTGCAGGGAAGTCAACCTTGATTCGCCTGCTGAACATGTTAGAAGCACCGACAAGCGGTTCGATTCAAATTGACGGTGTCGAGATGACGACGTTACGACCGAAAGAATTACGCGGCGTCCGGAAAAATGTCTCGATGGTCTTTCAGCACTTTAACTTGCTCTGGTCACGGACAGTCGAAGAAAATATCATGTTCCCGCTCGAACTCGGCGGATATCCGAGAGCACGCCGGAAAGAACGCGTCGCCGAACTGATTCAACTCGTCGGACTCGACGGCCGCGAAGGCGCTTATCCGTCACAACTATCCGGTGGACAAAAACAACGCGTCGGGATTGCCCGCGCACTGGCATCAAACCCGGACGTCTTATTATGTGACGAGGCGACAAGCGCCCTTGATCCGAAAACGACGGACTCGATCTTAGAGTTACTCGTCGACATCAATAAAAAACTAAAACTGACGATCGTCTTGATCACACACGAGATGCACGTCATTCAAAAAATCTGTCACCGGGTCGCCGTCATGGAGGCCGGAAAAATCGTCGAACAGGGTCCTGTTTCAGAAGTCTTCCGGCATCCGAAACAAGCGATGACAAAAGAATTCGTCAAACAACTGACGTCGTCTACAGAAAACGAGTTGACGTTCGCGAAACTTCGTGAGCGCTATCCGACAGGGAAAATCGTCCAGCTGACATTCGTCGGTTCGACAGCAGAAAGTCCGATCCTGGCAGAAGTCATGAAAGATTCGACCTTATTATTTAATATCATCGGCGGGAACGTCGGACAGACGCAAGACGGTGCACTCGGAACGTTGTTCATCCAACTGATTGGTGCGGCACATGAAACACAAGCGGTCATCGCGAAACTTCAATCGAGTGACGTGGAAGTGGAGGTGGATCACCGATGACGACATTCTTTAACGACCTCGATTGGGAAATGGTCTGGACGGCGACCGGCAGTACCGTTTATATGACAGCCGTCGCGGGTCTAGCGACTTTCATACTCGGTTTAATCATTGGTCTGTTGTTGTATGCGACGAATGAAGACTTATTGTTTAAGAACCGGGCACTGTATTCCGTGCTCAGCTTTTTAGTCAACATCTTCCGTTCGATTCCGTTTATTATATTGTTGATTTTATTGATTCCAGTGACGCTCATCATCGTCGGATCGTTCTTAGGACCAACAGCGGCACTTCCGGCACTGATTCTTGGGGCGGCACCGTTTTACGGGCGGATGGTCGAACTGGCACTGCGTGAAGTCGACAAAGGTGTCATCGAAGCAGCGGAATCGATGGGGGCAACGAAGTTCCAAATCATTTATAAAGTGTTGATTCCGGAAGCACTACCAGCGATCGTCTCCGGTATCACCGTCACGCTCGTCGCGCTCGTCGGTTACACGGCAATGGCCGGAGTAGTCGGAGGAGGCGGACTCGGGGACATGGCATATATCGAAGGTTTCCAGCGTTCTCAAAACGATGTCATCGCCATCGCGACATTGTTGATTCTCGTCATCGTCTTCATCATTCAAATTATTGGTGACCTGCTCGTAAAAGCAATCGATAAACGATAATACTATTTTAGTTAACTTGGGAGGAATTATTCATGAAACTTTGGAAAAAATTCGTCGGTACAGCAGCAGTATCCGTCTTAGCAGTCAGTCTTGCAGCATGCGGGGAAGAGTCGTCAGGAGACGACGCGAAGACACTTGTCATCGGTGCTTCAAACGTTCCCCATGCTGAAATCCTAGAGCACGTTCAAAAAGAGTATGAAGCAAAAGGCTACAAACTCGAAATCAAAAAGTTCCAAGATTATGTGTTGCCGAACAAGGCACTCGCTGAAAAAGAAATCGATGCAAACTATTTCCAACACGTTCCGTACCTTGAGCAACAGGAAAAAGAGAACAAATCTTATAAATTTGAAAATGCAGGCGGCGTCCACGTTGAACCGCTCGGTGTCTACTCAAAAAAATATAAGTCGCTTGACGAGTTACCGAAAGGTGCAACGATCTTGACGAGCTCAAACGTCGCGGAGCGTGGACGTGTCTTGACGTTCCTCCAAAACGAAGGCTTAATTAAGTTGAAAGACGGTAAGACGACAGATGCTCAGCTTAGCGATATCGCGGAAAACCCGAAGAACATTGAGTTCAAAACGAATATCGAAGCGTCACTCTTGCCGCAAGCGTACAAAAACAATGAAGGCGATGCTGTCCTCATCAACACGAACTACGCGATTGATAACGGTTTGAACCCGTTAGAAGACACGATTGCCCTTGAAGATGAGTCTTCACCATACGTCAACATCATCGTCACGCGTGAAGGTGATGAAAAAGACGAGCGTGTGACGGCATTGCTCGATATCTTACACGAGAAAAAGACACAGGATTGGATTACGAAAGAATATAAAGGGGCCGTCGTTCCGGTCAGCAAATAATTCACTCGAATGATGCATTCTTCCTATATAATGGAAGAATGCATTATTTTTTTAGTTGAAGGGGGATTCTAGGTGCACCGTTTACGACAGTTACATCCGCTGACGATCGGCGTCCTGCTCGGAACATTTTTCTCACGGCTCGGGACGTTCATCACGATGCCATTCTTTGCGATTTATTTATCGACGGTGCTGAAGTTCAGCCCGGTCGATGTCGGCTGGGTCCTCAGTATTTCAGCCGTCTCGAGTCTTGTCATGAGTTTCATCGGCGGGACCTTGTCTGACCGTTACGGGCGTCGGACGATGATGCTGACCGGAACACTCGGCTTCGTTTTCGTCTTCATCGCCTTGGCACAGGTCGAGACGTTTTGGGCGTTCTTTACCTTGAGTGCCTTGAACGGCGTGTTTCGCTCCATTTTTGAACCATCCGCCCGTGCCCTGATCAGTGACACGACGGATGAAAAAAATCGACTGTTCGTCTTCAACATCCGTTATGCCATGATCAATGTCGCGGCTGCGATCGGGCCGGGGATTGCGTTATTGCTCAGTGCCGGCAATACAGCGATTACCTTCTATATAACAGCCTTTGTTTATCTCGCGTACGGGATTGCGATTTTTATCCTGTTTCAGCGGTATCCGATCACAGAGAGTCACGGCGGGAAAAAAGTTTCGTTCGGCGCAACCGTTCAACTGTTGAAAACGGACGTTGCTTTCACGTTTGCCCTCGCCGGTATCATCTTCGGGATTCTCGGCTACAGTCAGTTCAACTCGACGTTGCCGCAATTTTTGACGACGACGACGTTACTGTCCGGTGGGACTAGTTTGTTTGCTTTATTGATCACGATTAATGCCGTGACCGTATTAGTCGTCCAGTACCCGATCATGAAGTTCGGAATGAAGACGTCGCCGCTCGTCTCGATTACGGTCGGGATTGCGACCGTCGCGTTCGGTTTATTCGTCATGGGGAATGCCGGAACGGTCTGGTTGATGATCGGTGCGATGTTCATCTTCACGTGCGGGGAAGTGATGATGTTCACGATGACGGATATCTTGACCGATAGTTTTGCGAAACCGGAATTACGGGGCAGTTATTTTGGAGCGATGGGCTTAACATCGATTGGTCAGTCAATCGGACCGGTCATCGGCGGACAATTACTTTTTTATTTTGGCGCCGATCGTCCGTTGCCGATTTTTGGTTGCTTAGCCCTCTTGACATTACTCGGAATACCACTGCTCTTACTGTCACAGCGGGTTCACAGACGATCGAAGGTGGAAGAAGAGAAAGAAGTTGTATCACTTTAAAGTCATTCTCACTAAAAGGCTTCATTTTGAGAAAAAACCATGAGCGATGACGCTTGAATAATGTGGTATGATTCATTAAGATTAGAATGATACTAAATTAGTAACTCTCGTGAACTGAATCGTCAGACACGAAATGAATAGATGGAGGGATTCTACATGAAGGCTTCACACTTGAAGATTGAAGATCTACACGTCGCAATCGACGGCAAAGAAATCTTGAAAGGCGTTAACTTAGAAATCAAAGGCGGCGAAATCCACGCGGTCATGGGACCAAACGGGACAGGTAAATCAACACTCGCGTCTGCATTGATGGGTCACCCAACGTATGAAGTAACATCTGGATCAGTCACACTCGACGGAGAAGATGTTCTTGAGATGGAAGTTAACGAACGTGCGCAAGCAGGAATGTTCCTCGCCATGCAATACCCAAGCGAAATCAGCGGTGTTACGAACTCTGACTTCCTTCGTTCAGCAATCAACTCACGTCGCGAAGAAGGCGATGAAATTTCACTCATGAAGTTCATCCGTCAACTTGACGCACAAATGGGACTTCTTGAAATGCCAGGCGAAATGGCACACCGTTACCTCAACGAAGGTTTCTCAGGCGGAGAGAAAAAACGGAACGAAATTCTTCAAATGACGATGCTGAAACCAGCAATCGCAATCCTCGACGAAATCGATTCAGGTCTTGATATCGATGCACTTAAAGTCGTTGCAAAAGGTGTTAACGAAATGCGTTCACCTGAGTTCGGTTGCCTCATCATCACGCACTATCAGCGTCTCTTGAACTACATCGAGCCTGATTTCATCCACATCATGATGGGTGGAAAAATTGTCATGTCTGGCGGAAAAGAACTTGCACACCGTCTTGAAGCAGAAGGATATGACTGGGTTAAAAAAGAACTCGGCATCGAAGAAGTCGAAATCGAAACAAAAGCGTAAGACGAGGGAGGAAGCATGATGACTGTAGAACTGAATCTTGCCGTAAATCGCGAGGCAGTGGCAGAACGTGCGACTCGCTTAGGGGAGCCCGCTTGGATGATTTCTAAGCGCCAAGATGCACTTGATCTTGCCCCAACGCTCGCATTGCCAAAAGTAGAAAAAATTAAAATCGGTGGCTGGAACTTCACAGAAGGCACAGCAGATCTTGAGACGGCAACAGGTCTCACGCCGGATATCGAAACATTAATCGGTGAAAACCGTGACCATATGTTGATCACGCGTAACGGACAACTTGTCCATGCGCAAAACAGTGAAGCAACGAACGGTGTCATCTTCACGACGCTTGAGGATGCGATGAAGCATCATCCGGAACTCGTTGAGAAGTATTTCATGACAGAAGGCGTTAACGTCAATGAAGACCGTCTCGCAGCACTCAACGCAGCACTCATGAACGGCGGAACATTCTTGTACGTACCTAAAGGCGTTAAGCTGACGGTACCGATGCAAGCAATCTATACGCTCGAACAAGCAGGCGGCGCACTTTACCACCACGCAATCATCGTTGCCGATCAAGACAGCGAATTGACGTATATCGAAAGCTTCGTCTCTTACGGTGAAGAAGCACATAACGTCAACGTCGTGACGGAAGTGTTCGTCGAAGCGAATGCAAAAGTTCTTTTCGGAGGCGTTGATACGCTTGCGAAAGGTGCTGTCACGTATATGAACCGCCGTGGTGTCGTCAAACAAGGTGCGAAGCTCGAATGGGCACTCGGTCACATGAATGACGGACATACGATCACAGAAACGAAAACGCATCTCGTCGGGAACGATTCGTTCTCAGATACGAAAGCCGTTACTGTCGGTCGTGGCGATCAAAAACAAAACTTCAACGTCCGGACGGATCATTTCGGTAAAGGATCTGAAGGATTCATCTTGATTCACGGTGTCCAAAAAGATTCTGCGACGTCGATCTTCAACGGAACGTCAATGATTCACCATGGTGCGTCGAAATCAAACGGAGTCCAAACGGAACGTGTGCTCATGTTGTCTGAAAAGGCACGTGGTGACGCAAACCCGATCCTCTTGATCGATGAAGATGATGTCATGGCAGGACACGCGGCATCTGTCGGCCGTGTCGACGAACTTCAACTTTACTACTTGATGAGCCGTGGGTTGTCACGTAAAGAAGCAGAACGCCTTGTCGTTCACGGTTTCTTACAACCTGTCGTCTCTGAGCTTGCGATTGACTCCGTCAAGGAACGTCTCGTTCAAGTGATTGAAGGGAAAGTAAACTAATATGGGAATCGATGCATCCATCCGCAATCAGTTTCCGATTCTTGACCAACAGGTTAATGACCGGAAACTCGTCTATTTAGATAGTGCGGCTTCGTCACAAAAGCCGCTCGTCGTCATCGAAGCGATCGACAACTACTACAAGACGGTTCATTCGAATGTGCACCGTGGCGTCCATACGCTCGGAACACGAGCGACGGATGCGTACGAAGGTGCGCGTGAGAACGTACGTCGTTTCATCAAGGCGCAACACCATGAAGAAATTATCTTTACCCGTGGGACGACGACGGCGATTAATATCGTCGCGTCCAGTTACGGAATGGAGCATGTGCAAGAAGGCGACGAGATCGTCGTCACCTATCTTGAGCACCATGCGAATCTCATTCCGTGGCAACAAGTCGCGAAAAAGAAAAAAGCGAAATTGAAATATGTCGATTTGACAGCTGATGGTCGCGTGACGATTGAAGCTGTCAAAGCACAAATTTCCGATCGGACGAAAGTCGTTGCGATGGCACATGTCTCGAACGTCCTCGGTACGATCAATCCAATCAAAGAAGTGGCGCAACTCGCGCATGCCGTCGGTGCCGTCATGGTCGTCGATGCAGCGCAAAGTGCACCGCATCAAAAAATTGACGTCGTCGATCTCGACTGTGATTTCCTGGCGTTCTCTGCCCATAAAATGTGTGGACCAACAGGAATCGGCGTCTTATATGGTAAAAAAGCATTACTGAATGCGATGGAACCGGTCGAATTCGGAGGCGAGATGATTGATTACGTCGGACTTGAAGAATCGACGTTCAAACCATCACCGTACCGTTTTGAAGCTGGTACACCCATCATTGCGGGAGCAGTCGGTCTGTCGGCAGCGATTGATTTTCTAGAAGAAATCGGTCTAGAGAACATCGAAGCCCATGAACGTGAACTCGCGCGGTATGCGATGGCACAGATGCGTGAAATCGATGGATTAACGATTTATGGTCCAGAAGAACGTGTCGGTCTCGTCACATTCAATCTCGGCGATGTCCATGCACATGATGTCGCGACGGTACTCGACATGCAAGGCGTCGCAGTCCGCGCCGGTCATCACTGTGCACAACCACTGATGCGTTGGCTCGGTGCCAGTTCAACGGCACGAGCAAGCTTCTACTTGTATAACACGCAAGAAGAAGTCGATGCCTTAGTGACAGGACTTCGTCAAACGAAGGAGTATTTCAGTCATGGATTTTAACAATCTCGATCACTTGTACCGTCAAGTGATCATGGATCATTATAAAACTCCTCGTAATCGCGGTGCGATCGAGGGAGGCGTGACGATTGATATGAACAACCCGACGTGTGGAGACACGATTCGCTTACAGCTCGCGATCGAAGACGATATCGTCCAAGATGCGAAGTTTGACGGCGAAGGGTGTTCCATCAGTATGGCGTCCGCGTCGATGATGACACAGATCGTCAAAGGAAAAACGGTCGAAGAAGCATTACAACTCGCAGAAATCTTTTCTGAGATGGTTCAAGGGAAAGACTATGATGATGAGAAGTTTGATCTTGGGGACGCAGAAGCACTTTCCGGTGTGACAAAATTCCCAGCACGTATCAAGTGTGCGACACTTGCTTGGAAAGCGCTCGAACGTGGCGTGGAAGAAGGCAAGTAACTTCGGTCAGTAAGTAAGAGGAGGAAATGAACATGGCTAAGAACATGCCTGAAATTGGCGATTATAAATATGGTTTCCACGATCGCGATATCTCGATCTTCCGTTCTGGACGTGGCTTGACGACAGAAGTCGTCGAAACGATCTCGAAAATGAAAGAAGAACCACAATGGATGCTCGACTTCCGTTTGAAATCGCTTAAGATTTTTAACGAACAAGCGATGCCAGCTTGGGGTGGCGATTTATCAGATCTTCGTTTTGACGACATCACGTATTACGTGAAGCCATCGGAACGTGCTGAAAAATCATGGGATGAAGTACCGGAAGAAATCAAACGTACGTTTGATAAACTCGGTATTCCGGAAGCAGAACAAAAGTACTTGGCAGGTGTTTCGGCACAGTACGAATCAGAAGTCGTTTACCACAACATGAAGAGTGAACTTGAAGATCAAGGGATCGTCTTCAAAGATACAGATACAGCACTCAAAGAGAACGAAGACTTGTTCCGTGAGTACTTCGGTAAATTGATTCCGCCGACAGATAACAAATTCGCTGCCCTTAACACAGCGGTTTGGTCGGGTGGATCGTTCATTTATGTACCAAAAGGCGTCAAGATGGATACGCCGCTTCAAGCCTACTTCCGCATCAACTCGGAAAACATGGGTCAATTTGAGCGGACGCTCATCATCGTTGACGAAGAAGCATCTGTGCACTACGTCGAAGGATGTACGGCACCGGTCTACACAACGAACTCGCTTCACTCGGCGGTCGTTGAGATCTTCATCAACAAAAACGCGTATTGCCGTTACACGACAATCCAAAACTGGGCAAACAACGTCTACAACCTCGTGACGAAACGTGCGATCTGTGAAGCCGGCGCGACGATGGAATGGGTCGATGGTAACATCGGTTCGAAATTGACGATGAAATACCCAGCCGTCATCTTAAAAGGTGAAGGATCACGTGGGATGACATTATCAATTGCCATCGCGGGTAAAGGGCAACACCAGGACGCGGGTGCGAAAATGATCCACCTTGCGCCAAACACGTCGTCAACGATCGTCTCGAAATCGATTTCTAAACACGGCGGGAAAGTCACGTATCGCGGAATCGTCCACTTCGGCCGTAAAGCGACCGGAGCGCGTTCGAACATCGAATGTGACACACTCATCATGGATAACCAATCGACATCGGATACGATTCCGTACAACGAAATCCTCAACGATAACATCTCGCTTGAACACGAAGCGAAAGTATCGAAGGTCTCGGAAGAACAATTGTTCTACCTCATGAGCCGTGGGATTTCACAAGAAGAAGCAACAGAAATGATCGTCATGGGCTTCATCGAGCCATTCACAAAAGAATTGCCGATGGAATATGCGGTCGAAATGAACCGTCTCATCAAGTTCGAGATGGAAGGTTCGATCGGATAATCTAACTCCGAAAAAGAATTTTACACTCATCACGCGCTTTATCCGTTTTCCTTTAGGAATCGGGTGAGGCGCGTGATTTCGTTTAGATCAAAATCTGGTCTCGTACTTTTTTAGGCAAAGCAGGGGTGGACAAGAATAAGCTTCTTCCTTTTCCGTTGCGTTCCTCGGGCGAGGGGAAAGCCATTGCTCCTTATTCGAGCGGACAATCCGTCTGGCATACGGTCTTATATTGTTGATTGTTCTTTCCGACAACGGGTAGAGAGTAAGAAACAGTTCTCTCGAAAGGAAGGATGACCGATGCGACCGATCGTCTACTCATTTCAAGTATCGCTTGACGGCTATCTCGAAGATGGGCAAGGCTTACTCCCCTTTACACCTGACAAGGAACTCCATCGTTACTTCAATGACTACGAAAAACAGTTTGATACACATTTCTATGGACGGAAATTATATGAAATGATGCATCCGTTTTGGTCGAACGTAAGCGACACGGAAGAAGTTGCAGAAATTCGTGACTATGCACTGATTTGGACAGGAATCGAGAAGATTGTCTTCTCCCGGACATTGACGCACGTCGATGGGCATGCCCGGCTTGCAACAGGGACGATTGAAGAAGAAGTCGAACGTTTACGGGGGATGCCCGGCAAACGGATATCCGTCGGTGGCGCAAATCTTGCTGCACAATTCATGCAACGTGACTTGATTGATGAATACCATGTTGTCGTCTATCCTGTCCTGCTCGGAGGCGGAAAACGGATGTTTGGACGACTCGATCAATCACTTTCTTTACGCCTCGTCGAACAACGGCACTTTGCTTCTTCCGGCTGTGTTGTCCTTCGATACGAACGAACACGCTGACGACAATCTTCGAGAAGAAGTTTTCGATTTAGCTGTGATATGATAAGAAAATAGACAGTGCAAAAAAGCCTGCGTCAAAAAAAGCGATAGGTCTTTTTTGTCGTAAGGAGGGATAAGCGGATGATTTATGTCGGCGTGACCGGTTGGGGGGATCATGATAGCCTCTATCCGACACCGCAAGACCGAAAAGAAAAACTGGCTGCCTACGCGGGACATTTTCCGGCAGTCGAAGTCGATTCGACGTTTTATGCGATTCAACCGGAACGGAACTATCAAAAATGGGTCGCAGAAACACCAGACGCCTTTCGCTTCATCGTCAAAGTACACCGGGCGATGAGCGGGCACGATCGGGACAACAAAGATCCGCTCGGTCCGATTTTCGAACAATATATCGCGTCAATTGAGCCGATGCGAAAGAGCGGGAAGATTGCTGCGATTCTCGTCCAACTGCCACCTTGGTTCGACGTTAGTAAAGTTCACCTTGAATACTTGCAAACTGTTCGTAAATCGCTTGCGGGACTCCCGGTTGCGATCGAATTCAGAAATCCGTCCTGGTACTCGGAAGCCTACCAGGAACGGACACTTCGTTTTTTAGCAGAGCATCAGTTCATTCATACGATTTGTGATGAGCCGCAGACAGAAGACGGTTCCGTCCCGTTTGTTCCTGTCGTCACGCAAGAAACAGCGTTCGTCCGCTTGCATGGTCGGAACAAAAACGGCTGGCTGAAAAAGCCGGGGCAAAGCAGTGACGACTGGCGGAAGGTCCGTTGTTTATACCGGTACTCGGAAGAAGAATTACAAGAATTAGCAGAACATGTCCGGACGCTTGCAGGACAAGCGAAAGACGTGTATGTTTTCTTTAATAACAATTCAGCAGGCGATGCCGCGCCGAATGCGAAACGTCTGATTGAGATCCTTAATCTCGATTATGAACTCGCTCCCCGGCAAATCTCGTTGTTTTAATTTTAGAGGAGGCTTTGAGCGTGAAGTTACACGTCATCCATTACAATGATCTTCATTCACACTTTGATATGTGGCCTCGCTATATGTCGTTCATCAAGGAACACCGGACGTACGACTCCCTTGTCTTTGATTTAGGGGATCATGCAGACCGTGTCGCACCGGCGACGGAAGCGACGCAAGGAAAAATCAATACCCATCTCTTAAATGAGTTAGCACCGACTGCCGTGACGATCGGAAACAATGAAGGAATCACGTTTCCCCATGACTGGCTTGCGGCACTCTATACAGAAGCGACGTTCCCTGTACTCGTCTCGAATATGACAGCACCGTTCGCGAAGTCTGGCATGATTCAGGAACTTCCGACCGGTAACGTCGGAGTCTTTGGTCTGACGGCCCCTTACTATGAACTGTATGAGTTGCTCGGGTGGACAATCGAAGACCCGTTCGAAGCAGCAGCGCGTGAAATCGAGTCGCTTCGCGGACAGGTCGACGTCCTGATTTGTTTGAGTCACCTTGGATTTTATCAGGATGAGGAACTGGCAGAACGGTTCCCGGAGCTTGATTTAATCATCGGAGCCCATACGCATCATGTCTTAGACGATGGTGTCGTCAAGAATGGTGTCTTGATTGCTCAAGCCGGTAAGCACGGTCAATACGCAGGTGAGATTTATCTCAACACGGATACCGGTGAAAAAGAAGCCGTCTTGCACCCGCTCCACGACTATGCGGCGGATGAAGCGAGTTCCGGATTACTCGACCGTGAACAATATGCTGCTGAAAAAGTGATGAAACAACCGATTGGCAGGACATCAGGTCTAGCGAATGACTGGTTTAGTCCGTCACCGTTCTCCCAACTGTTAGCAGAGACGATGCAGGACTGGTGTAAAGCAGATATTGCTTGTGTCCCGGCTGGTATGTTGCTCGGTTCGCTATCTCCGGGTCCTGTCTCTTCCTTCGACCTGCACCGGTTATGTCCGCATCCCATCAATCCGTGTAATGTCACGATGACAGGACGGCAACTGATGACGTTCATGGAAGAAGTCGAAACGAATCAGTTTGAACAGTTAAAAGTCCGTGGACTCGGGTTTCGCGGGAAATTGATGGGGAAAATGCATTACGCAGGACGTGACTCCGTTTTAGCCACACTGGACGAGTCGGCGCACTACACGGTCGCGATGCCAGACATGTTTACGTTTGGACCTCTCTTCCCAGCAATCAAAGACATGCCGAAACAGTATTTCATGCCGGAGCTTTTACGAGATTTGCTATTTAACCGGCTATCGGAGAAGTCAGAATTCACTGAATTGCATGCCCCTAAACGATAATTGTTTGGTATACTGAAACAGAAAATAAATGACTTTTTTTGGGGATGAAGGGGGAAGTGTATTTATGGCTAGAGGAGAGATTCAACGGAAACCAGAATGGCTAAAAATCAAGTTGAACACGAACGAGACCTACACAGAGCTTAAGAGTATGATGCGAGAAAAAAAGCTACATACTGTCTGTGAGGAAGCGAAGTGTCCGAACATCCATGAGTGCTGGGCCGTTCGCCGGACGGCGACGTTTATGATTCTTGGAAGTATCTGTACACGGGCATGCCGTTTTTGTGCTGTGACGACAGGACGTCCGAATGAACTCGATTTAGAAGAGCCGACACGTGTCGCAGAATCGGTTCGTCTGATGAACTTGAAACATGCAGTCATCACGGCAGTAGCACGTGACGACCTGAATGACTTCGGGGCAGGAGTTTACGCCGAAACGGTCCGTGAAGTACGACGGATGAACCCGGAGACATCGATTGAAGTCTTGCCATCTGATATGGGTGGAAACTTTGATGCGCTCCAAACCTTGATTGAAGCGAAACCGGACATCATGAACCATAACATCGAGACGGTTCGACGCTTGACACCGACGGTCCGTGCAAAAGCAACGTATGACCGGACACTCGAATTCCTTCGCCGTTCAAAAGAGCTTGCTCCTGAAATCCCGACGAAATCAAGTTTGATGTTAGGACTTGGTGAAACGTGGGAAGAGATTTTACAGACGATGGATGATCTTCGTGCGAACGACGTCGATATCATGACAATCGGTCAGTATCTTCAACCGACGAAAAAACACCTGGATGTCATCAAATACTATACACCACAAGAATTTGCTGAATTAAAACAAATTGCGCTTGGCAAAGGCTTCTCACACTGTGAAGCCGGTCCACTCGTCCGCTCTTCTTATCATGCGGATGAACAAGTCAACGCAGCGAAAAAGAATAAAGCTGCTTTACCAATCGATTGAGTAAATGAAACTGTCTCAGTAGCCGACTGGGACGGTTTTTCGTCTGCGCGGAGATTCGTTTTCAGAAATGAATATGCTATGATAATAGGAGCAGGGGGTGGAAAAATGATACAAGTCAATCGCGAACGATATGAAATCGTCGAAGAAAAGCGTGAAGGTTTCAATGAGGAAGCTTTCATCGGACGATTCAGTGATGTCCTCGAAAAATATGATTACATCGTCGGAGATTGGGGGCACGGTCAACTTCGACTACGTGGCTTCTATAATGACGATCACATCAAGGCGACGTTTGATACGAAGATTTCGCATGTTGCGGATTATTTATATGAATACTGTAATTTCGGCTGTGCTTATTTCATCGTCAAGCGGATGGAGCCGGTAGAAGGAGAAGAAGCACCACCTCGCTTCGACGGATCTTCGGCCAATACGTTGAAGCTTAAACGTAAATTTTCTCCGACTGAAGAAGCATAGTAATCAAAAAGACATATTTAAAAGCGTTTCTGATGGGCTGATTTCGGCTATTACTATAAGTATCACGTACCTATAGGGGGAACCATCCATGAGAATCGTCGGGATTTATAAAACTGTGCCAGAAATCGTTAGTGCTGTTCATGATTTGCGTGTCGCCGGAGTCATTTCAACGGACTTAAAAGTCGTTGCCCATGACCGCTATGATTTAGATCAAATCGAAGACATGGCAGATTTGCATAATCACCAGACGTCAACGAAGCTGTCGCAAGAAGAGCATATGAACTTATGGCATGAGATCAAAGGGATCTTCAAAAAGAAAGAAGCTGCTTCGACGACGCATACAGATGTGTTGCAAGCGAGTGGCTTAAGTAAAGAAGATGTCGACCGTGCAAACAAAGCAGTCGAAGACCATCAATTCGTCTTGCTCGTCGGGGACGAGGCAGATCAGCATTCAGAGCGTAAAGCTCATGATGATTCAGACAATACGAATGTGTTCAGTGGACCGAATACACTGAATGAACGCAATGATCGCCTCCTCTAAAATGCTTAAAAAGCAGCTCCATCCTTTACGGATGGAGCTGCTTTTTTTCATGTGAGACCAATGTATTCACTTAAATACCGTTCGAGTTCATCAGCTGCGTCTTCTTCGAGGTCGAAGGCATGAGCGATATAACCCGGTTCGTCAAAATCATCGGCACCGATGATTGCGAAGCGGTTCGAGAGTAAATTCAGCACTAAAATCTTTCCGAAAAAATGTTCCGAGTGCGTGATTGCTAAATCGAACCGGCTCGTTTCACCAATCCAGCAAATAAACCGTGTTTTCGTTTGTTCGACATCATCATATAAAAAATCGCGTTCTTCCATCATGACGTGTAAAGTCCCTCATTTCCTAGTCTCTTTTCAGATTAAAGGGTTTGGGGAACATTTTGCAAGTACGGTTTGCGCGACAGACTGTGTTCCGCGATGACTTTACGGATGGTCCGTGTTTTTGAGCGCATGACGAGCGACGTCGTCTCTACGATATCGTCCGTGATGAACTTGACCCCGTCGAGCATTTCACCGGTCGTGACACCTGTCGCCGCGAAGATACAATCGTCGCTCTTGATTAAGTCGTCGAGCGTCAACAATTGTAACGGATCAGCAAGTCCCATCCGAATGACACGGGCTGTCTCTTCGTCATCCATCGGGTGTAAGCGTGCCTGCATGTCGCCACCCATTGCTTTTACAGCAGCAGCGGTGATGACGCCTTCCGGTGCACCGCCCGTTCCGATGAAGATGTCGATGCCTGTTGCCGGTGAAAGGGGGGCGATTCCGGCAGAAACATCGCCGTCCTCGAATAACCGGACGCGGGCGCCCATCCGCATAGCGGCTTCACGGAAGTGGTCGTGACGGGGGCGGTCTTGCATGATGACCGTCACGTCTTCAATCCGTTTATTGTTCAGTTCAGCTGCCTTTTCAATGATGACTTCGAGTGGATCGTCGAGCGAGACATGTCCTTTTAAGTTCGGACCGACCGTTAATTTATCCATGTACATATCAGGAGCATGCAAGAGTGCGCCTTGGTCTGCGACAGCGATGACGACCATGGCGTTACCGAGTCCTTTTGCGACGATGTTCGTGCCTTCGAGCGGATCGACTGCGATGTCGACGATCGGACCATTTGTCGTGCCGAGTTGTTCGCCGATGAACAGCATTGGTGCTTCATCGAGTTCACCTTCTCCGATGACGACTGTTCCTGTCATATTGACCGTATTCAAGACTTCACGCATCGCTGTCGTTGCGGCATCATCTGCCTCGTTCTTTTTCCCGCGACCAATCCATTTTGCAGATGCGAGGGCAGCAGCCTCTGTTGCGCGGACGATTTCTAATGCAAGTTCCCGTTCCATGTATAAATAACCTCCAAGTCACTTAATGTGACATACTATTTTGGGTAAAAATCTAAATTTAGGATAACACATTGAGGAATGTGATGCAAATGGCGTTTCTGCTTTTCATGGACCGCCGATAGGTCTAAAATGGAAGATGTGAGGGGGAATGCTAGATGTATTTCGTTAATCGGGAAAAGATTGAACAAACGGTGATTTGTTTCGAGACAGCGCTTCGTCAAAGCAAAGAGTTAACGGGGGATGCGGTGACGACAGCTTTAGCGTTGGAACGGATCGGGTTTTTAGTCATCGAAAGTATCATTGATATCGGAAATAGTATGATTGATGGTTTCATCATGCGTGATCCGGGAAGTTATGAAGATATCGTATTGATTTTAGAAGACGAGCGGGTGATTGACGCAGAACTCGCGACGAGCTTAAAACGAATCGTCGCACTGCGGACACCGATCGTCCGTGAGTTTACGAAGTCGAGTACAGCAGAAGTCCGGACGGTCTTGAGCGAAGAAGAAATAGAGCTTTGTCGATTTCCGTCCGCGGTCCGTCAATACTTAGAGACAGAACTCGGACCCGTCTCGGCATTTTTACCAAACGAGGAGTGAGTCAGGATGAAAGCGAAAGGTTATTTATTCGATTTAGATGGCACAATGTATAACGGAACAGAACCTGTTCAAGAAGCCGTTGATTTTGTCAATCGCTTGCAAGCAGAAGGCGTGCCGTACCTGTTCGTCACGAACAATGCATCGATGACAGCAGAGGCAGTCGCTGAAAAACTACGCGGCATGGGCGTTCATTCCGATGCAGGACATGTCTTAACGAGTGCGATGGCGACAGGTCGCTACATCGCAGAACTCGACCCAGGTGCAAACGTCTATGCGATCGGTGAACACGGGTTGCTCGATGCCTTAGAACAACAAGGACTTCAAGTCGTTGCCGATGAGCATGCGGATTACGTCGTCATCGGACTCGATCGTCAAATCACGTATGAGAAGTTAGCGATCGGTGCACTGGCGATTCGGGCAGGAGCACGATTCATCTCGACGAACGGCGATATCGCAATTCCGACAGAACGCGGCTTCTTACCAGGAAACGGTGCCTTGACTTCGGTTTTACGCGTGACGACAGAAAAAGAGCCGTTCTACATCGGAAAACCGGAACCGGTCATGGTCAACATCGCTGCTGAAATGATTGGTCTTGCGAAGGAAGATGTCATCATGGTTGGTGACAACTACCATACGGATATCTTATTCGGAATCAATGGTGGGATTCGGACGATGCATGTCAACTCGGGTGTCCATACGCCTGTCTTTATTCAAGGGCAGGATGTTCAGCCGACGTACATGGTCGATTCGCTTGCCGAGTGGATTTTATAACCATAAAAAACCCCCGACGACGGATGTCATCGGGGGTTTTTTCGAATTAGAAGACTTGTTCTACTTCAACGACGCCAGCTACTTCTTCAAGCAGGGCACGTTCGATACCAGCCTTTAATGTGATTGTCGAACTTGGGCAACTGCCGCAAGCTCCCATCAAACGAAGTTTAACGATACCATCTTCAACATCTACGAGCTCAACGTCTCCTCCATCACGAAGAAGGAACGGACGCAATTTTTCGAGGACTTCATTCACTTGATCAAACATTTCCATGCGTAAACACATCCTTTCTTATAAATTCATTGTAACAGGGTTGAAAAATGTTCTCAATCTGGAAAACTTGTATACTGAGAAAGAGTAAACGGAAGAAGGGGGATATCTGATGGAAATCAAGGTATATGGGGCAGCTGTGACGTGTCCGAGCTGTGTCGGGGCACCGAGTTCGGAAGAGACGTTCAGCTGGTTACAGGCTGTACTTGGACGGAAATATGAAACGGAGTTAACATTTGTTTACGTCGATTTTGAGAAGGCGACACCGAGTGACGTGTGGGTGGATGCTTTAAAAGACGACGAATATTTTTACCCACTCGTCTTACTCGATGGCGAAATGATTGACGAAGGGTATGTTCAACTGAAAAAAGTCACGCGTGCGATTGATCTGAAATTGAATCAGGCTGCGCAGTAAACTTCATTGACGTTTAAAAATCCCCAAAGTACCTAAGCGGACTTTGGGGGTTTCAGCGTGTAGACAAGGTGGTATGGGGTGATCAAAGCTTGTTTCTTCTTCGTTGCTTTCCTCGGGCGAGGCGCAAGCCGTTGCTCCTTGATCCTGGCGGACAACGAGCAGGGTCTTGCCTGCCTCTCGGCAGCGCGAAAAAACGCGCTTTTTCCCGCAGGAGTCAACGAAATGAAAAGCTTTTTAGGCCGGTGTAAGAAAAGGTGAGGAGAAAGCAGAGGCATGTAAGCCTCTTTACTCTAGATAAGTGGTGTATACAGCCTAAAATCCCCAAAGCGCCTAAATGGACTTTGGGGATTTTGCGTTTATTTAATCTTTTTATGTTTCCATAAAACACCTGATTTTAGAAGGCGTGGCACTTTTCCCGTCAGGGCCTGTTTACCCATGACGATTCCGAATCCGTCTGATTTCCCAAGTGACCCGAGCATGCCGCGTAATTTGATTTCCGGTAATTTCGGAAGTTTTTTTCCGGCCCATTTCGCTTCAAGGACATCAACGACTTGATCTGCTTGATGCTCTGCGAGCTGTCCGCTTGGTGCGTACGGGAGGCTCGCGCAATCACCGATGACGAATAAGTTATCGTATTCCGGAACGTGATGATGCTCCGCTAATTTAATCCGTCCGCCGCTATCTGCTTCAAATCCGAGGTCACGGACAACTTTGACGGGTTGCGTTCCGGCTGTCCAAATCGTTAAGTTCGTCGGATAGACGTCCTCACCGTTGCGGACATCATCTGCTGTGACGAGGGTGACGTTCGAATTGTTGATGACATCGACGTCATGCTCCTCGAACCATTCCTGAACGTAAGAGGATACTTTATCAGATAAAAACGATAGGACAGATGGACCACGATCGAATAAACGAATCTTCAAGTCCTTACGACTTTCGTGGAGTTCACTTGCCAGTTCAACACCCGAGAGACCGGCACCGACAATCGAGACCGTCGCGCCTGGCGACAGTCCACAAATCGCTTGATGCGTTTTGCGTGACTCTTCGAGTGTCTGAATGCTATAAGTAAACTCTTGAGCACCCGGTATGTTATGGTATTTATCTTCGCAACCTAATGCGATGATGAGATCGTCATAAAAAAGTTCTGTCCCGTCTTGCAAGAACACAAAATTCGTCTCTGGCGAAATGTTAACGACATGTCCATATTTATATGTGAGATGTTTCCCCTCCGGAAATTCAATCCGGACATCACGATCGGATAATGTACCTGCTGCAAGAGCGTAATACTCGGTCTTTAGTGCGTGATACGGCAATCGATCGACAAGCGTCACGGCGACCTCTTCATCCTTGAAGCGTTCACAAATTCGCATTCCGCCATATCCGCCACCTAAAACGACTAGTTGCTTCATAACTTAAAATCCCCCTTAGTTCCCCTAAATCAGTCTGACCTTGTATAATACGACAAGAGGAAGGTAAATTCCTGCTTAAAGGAGGAAAAAAAGTGAATCCCATTATTGAATTTTGTATCAGTAACTTAGCGGCAGGGACACAAGTCGTCATGTCACAACTCGAACGCGATCCGAATGTCGATGTCGTCGAGTATGGTTGTCTTGGCTACTGCGGCATCTGCTCGCTTGATCATTTTTGTCTTGTTGACGGCCAGACCGTCATCGGAGAGACACCGGAAGAACTGTTAGAAAACATCTACGCTAAAATCGAAGAAAATGAACTCTAAAAAAATCCCCCACCTCAAATGAAGTGGGGGATTTTGTCGGTCGGCGGGCGCGCCTAGGACTTATGCAGCTTGTTGACGACGGTTGATCCAAGGTTTTAATTTTAAGAACAGCGGAATGAAGAGTGCTGAGATGAAGAGGGCCTTGATGATGTTGAACGGCAAGATACCAGCGATGATCGTTGTCCATTTGACAGCCGGATCAAGCATGTAGTCCATCCCGAAGAACCAAGCATATGCCGGGAGGATCAAAACATAGTTGAGAATCGCAAGTCCAAGTGCCATGGTAATTGTTCCTGCGACTAAGCCGGTTGCAAGACCTTGCGTTGATTTCTTTTTATGGTAGAACCAGCTGACAGGAAGAATGAAAGCAACACCCGCTGCAAAGTTTGCAAGTTCGCCGACCGGAACACCGCTTCCGCGGAAAATATAATAGAGAACGTTCTTCAATGCTTCGACGATTACACCCGCTACCGGTGAGAACATGATAGCAGCAATCAACGCCGGGACATCACTGAAGTCGATTTTTAAATAGTTCGGTAAAAAGGGTAGTGGGAAGTTGAGTAACATAAGAACAAATGAAATTGAACCTAACATTGAGAGTGTGACCATTTTTTGAGTGCGTTTCATACGAGTAAAATCTCCTTTTTTTCGTTCCTCTCGATGAAGTATTGGCATGACTGCGTCCAAAATAAACCCCCGTTGAATAAGATTCAACAGGGGAGAAGTCCGCAATAAAATAAGCCTATCCGAAATGTGCAAAATCGGAATAAGTCTATATACATGCCGCCATCTTCTCCCATCCAGACTATACTGTCGGCTCCTGAGTCACACAGAATCAGCAAATAGCGCCCTATTCGCTCGCGGGCTTCAGACAAATGTCTGTTTACCGCCGGTCGGGAATTTCACCCTGCCCTGAAGATGGAACGATTTAATTTTTTTGATACAATTCATTTATACAACGAATTCAAGATAGTTTCAAGCAACTAGGTTTCGAATCTACGTAAAGTTGCGTATACTATAGAAAAAGGGAAGGTGATTACATGATCCAATTAACAGAAGCAGCTGCTCTTCAAGTCAAAGAGATGATGCAACAAGCGCCGGACGATGAAAGAAATCTCCGCATGCTCGTTCAAGGTGGCGGATGCAGTGGTCTCTCCTACGGAATGGGTTTCGATAGCCAAAAGGAGACGGACCTGACATTTGAGCAACATGGTGTCAATGTCATCGTCAATGAAAAAGACTATCCGGTCGTCAAAGGATTAGAAATTGACTATAAACAATCGATGCTCGGTGGCGGATTCACAATCACGAATCCGAATGCAATCGCGACATGCGGCTGCGGGACATCATTCAGAACAGCGACGAACGCCGGGACACCCGGTGGTTGCTAACTCACAACGTGGACCTCAGAGTCCGCGTTTTTTTGTTTTTTCGTGCGATACAGGATTTTAAGAATCGGGTAGAGAAGACAGTAAGGCAACGGAATGAGTACGTCATCATTAAGGAGGACTATCGATGCGAAAAGTGTTGATTTTTGGTGGGACACGTTATTTTGGAAGACGCCTGGCATTACGACTCGCTGACGCCGGCGATGATGTGACGCTCGTCACACGGGGGGAACATACGCCACCTGTCGCGAAGGGCTTGACATTCTTTAAAGGGGACCGGACGTCAAGCAGTACGATGAAAGATTTAGGCAGTCAAAACTGGGATATCATCTACGACAATATTTGTTTTAATCCATATCAAGCAAAACTTGCCGTCGATGCATTCGAAGGAAAGGTCGGACGCTACATCTTAACGTCGACGATGTCCGTCTATGACGGGGGAGGAGCAAATCTTTCAGAGCGGGATTTTAATCCGTTTCCCGGGAAATATGACTTGGAACAGGAGCATGATTACGGGGAAGGAAAGCGCCAAGCAGAAAGTTATTTCTTTCAACGGGCGACATTTCCTGTTATCGCCGTTCGCTTCCCGGTCGTCTTAGGACCGGATGATTACACGGAACGTCTCGTCTTCCATGTGAAACGTGCGCTCGCAGGGACTCCTGTGGTGGCTGAAAACCTCTATGCGAAGATGGGATATATCTCAAGCTATGAAGCGGCCTCGTTCCTTGAATGGTGTGGTCGTTCGACGATGACAGGACCGATCAATGCAGCGAGTGACGGGGTGTTATCGATTCAAGATTTGATGGATAAGATTGACCGTGTCGCAGGAAAGGAATCAACGTTCGCGACGAAGGGCGACGATGAATCACCACTGGCGCCGGAACGTGATTTCTACATGGATACGTCAGCAGCGAAAAAAGCCGGCTATTTATTCCAACACGTCGACGAGTGGCTCGATCGACTCATTGAAGAGGAGGTACGAAATCACAAATGATTACGTTAGTAAAACCGTCCGTCCATCTCGAAGCGGAATATATGGACTTTGTAGCAGAATGGGAACAATCCGGGGAACCGATTGTCCCGAGTGTCGTCAGCAAAACGTTTTTACCCCTCGCTGACTTTTTAGAGGAGCAGGAACAAGAGGCATTGACGGCTCCAGAGAACTGGGTGACGCACTCGACGTATTGGTTTTACGACGGGAAACAAATCGTCGGTGCTGTGAACTTCCGTCATGACTTAAACGATGGTTTAAAACAAATCGGGGGTCATATCGGATACGGGATTCGGCCGAGCGCCCGGAAGCGCGGTTACGCGACAGAAGGTCTGCGTCAAGCACTTGAAGTCGCAAAAGAACGTGGACTAGAATCGGTCTTGATTACGTGCAGTGCAGACAACATCGCGTCAGGACGTGTCATCGAAGCGAATGGCGGAGAAGAACTGGAGTCATTTATGAAAGAAGACGGGACACGTGTACGACGATTCAATGTCCAGCTGTCTTAACATCATTCTAATCATCCTACTTTGATTAGGATGATTTTTAATTTGAGGGAGGATAGTTATGCAGATAAGCCAAGCGACAGTAGACGACGCTGAAGCAATCGCGAACGTCCATGTTTCAGCGTGGCAAGAGACATACCGCGGCATCATTCCTGACGACTACCTCGATCAGTTGTCGACAGAAAAGCGTGCCGCTGCATGGCGGGAATTTTTAGTTGATGGACTTGTTTTTGTTGCTGTCGACGCAAAAAGGTTTGATTGGTTTTGCCCACGGCAAGCAAAATCAAACAGAATCGACGGAAGGCGAACTGTCAGCGATCTATTTGTTGCGTTCGTATCAAGGGCGCGGAATCGGTCGCTCCTTAGTCAACCGTGTCGTCGGTCAGTTGGAGGAACATGGTGTTACGTCACTCATCATTGCCGTGCTCGCGGATAATCCGGCCTGCCACTTTTATGAACGACTCGGAGGTATCCGTGTTTCCGAATGTGTGATTGAACGCGGTGGAAAAGAGCTAGAGGAATATGTATACCGAGTTGCTTTACCGATTGCTGCTTCATAAAGAAGAACACAGATTTTTTAGGAACCGCAAAAAAAGAAGCGTTGCTTCGATTTACACCGAGGAAACGCTTCTTCATGTCCATTAATGATTTTTTACTTTTTCGAACAGGCTGGTCGAGTGTTGTGGATGACGGGCGGACGGATCGACGAGTAGTTTCGCTTGATTGACAGCAATCGGTGCTTCACCGAAGCCGGTCGCAATCAATTTGACACGACCGTCGTACGTCGCGATGTCACCACAGGCAAAGATGCCGGGGATCGCCGTCTCCATTTTCGAATTGACGCGAATCGAATTGCGTTCAAACTCGACTTCCCATTCTTTTAACGGGCCGAGCGACGAAACGAAACCGAAGTTACAGACGACGTCATCTGCCCCGACGACGATGACTTCTTCCGTTTCCGCATGCTTGAACGTCAGAGTTTCGATACTCTCTTCACCGGTAACGGATTCGAGCGTATACGGTGTCATGACATTGACGGATGAGTTGTGGAGCAGTTCGACTGAATGTTCATGTGCACGGAACTTATCGCGACGGTGAACGAGCGTGACGGATTTCGCGATCGGCTCAAGCATCAATGACCAGTCGACAGCGGAATCGCCACCACCGAGTAAGACGACTTGACGATCTTTGAAGCGATCCATTTCATTGACGAAATAGTGCAAGTTACTCGTTTCGAAACGTTCGGCGTCGGCAACACCAAGTGGACGGGCGGCGAACGAGCCGTTACCTGCCGTCAAGATGACGGTCTTCGTGAAGTGTTCTCCCTTGTTCGTCACGAGGCGGATGATTCCGTCTTCGAGGCGCTCGTAGGCGACGACCGTTTCGCCGAGGACATACGTCGGGTCGAACTCATTTGCTTGTTCAAGCAAACGATCGACTAAATCCTGAGCTTTGACTTTCGGGAAGCCGGCAATATCATATATATATTTCTCGGGATAAAGCGTCGCCAGTTGCCCACCGAGTTGGGGGAGACTTTCGATGACTTTCGTCTTCATCTGACGCATCCCTGAATAAAACGCGGTGAACAATCCGACTGGACCGCCCCCGATAATCGTGACATCATATGGTTGGTACATCTGATTCCCTCCTATAGTTGGATACTCCTATTATATAGGTAGGAGGGGCGGGTGTTGCAAGTACGGGAAATCTTACATTTTTTTCAGCATTTCTAGAATTTTCTTTTGCAATCCGTCAGAAAAAGTGTTTCAATAGGCTTATAGACATGTGAACATTATTTGAACAAAGTTTTTGAGCATTTATTTGTAATTGAATGTGAAGAAAATCACAACAAAACTACCATTCGTAAGGAGTATCAGAACATGAACACACCTAACATTGTTATTCTTGGAGCCGGCTACGGTGGATTGATCACAGCAGTCAACCTTCAAAAGAAACTTGGCGTCGATCAAGCCAACATCACATTGATCAACAAACACGACTATCATTACCAAACTACTTGGTTACATGAACCTGCGGCAGGTACGATGTCAGCAGAACAAGCGCGCATCTATATCAATGATGTCATCAATCCTTCACGCGTCAAACTCGTTAAAGGGATTGTTGAAAAAGTCGATACGGCAAGCAACACAGTGAAACTTCAAGACGGTGGAGCTGTTCCTTACGATTACGTCGTCGTTGCACTCGGTGGCGTTCCAGAGACTTTCGGAATCAAAGGATTGAAAGAGAACGCTCTAACGATCAGCTCATTGAACAGTGTCCGGAAAATCAAAGAACACATCGACTATTCATTTGCAGAATACAAAACAACTGGTTCAACGGATCGTTCACTTCTTACGATCGTCGTCGGTGGAGCTGGATTTACAGGAATCGAGTTCATGGGTGAGCTCGTCAACCGGATTCCAGAGCTTTGTAAACAATACGATATCCCACGCGAACTCGTGCGTGTCGTCAACATCGAGGCAGCTCCGACTGTCCTTCCTGGATTTGATGCGGATCTCGTCAACTACGCACACAAATGGCTTGAGCGCCAAGGGATCGAGTTCAAACTCGGTAACGGCATCAAGGAATGTGGTCCTGGAACGGTTACGTTTGGTCCACTCCAAGGTGATACAACAGAAACGATTGAAGCGAACACAATCATTTGGACAGGTGGCGTCAGTGGGAACCCGGTCGTTGCGGCATCAGGTTTCGAAGCAATGCGTAACCGTGTTGTCGTTGAGGAAGATCTTCGTGTCCCTGGACATGACAATGTCTTCATGATTGGTGACTGTTCAGCAGTCATGGACCCAAGTTCAAACCGTCCATACCCGCCAACAGCACAAATCGCGACACAACAAGCGCATAAAGTCGCTGAAAACATCTCAGCACTCATCGGTGGACGTGAAACATCTACGTTCACATATGAAAATAAAGGAACAGTCGCATCACTTGGTCATAAAGATGGGATCGGTATGGTCTTCGGTAAGAAGATTTATGGTCGTAACGCATCATTCATGAAAAAAGTCATCGACAACAAACATTTCCTTGAACTGAAGAAAATTGGTCTTGCGATCAAAAAAGGTAAATTCTAAGTTCACCTTTTAGGCAAATGTACACTCGTGCATTTGCCTTTTTTGTCGGTTATACTAGACGAAGAGATTTAAAGGGGGAACATTATGCATATTATCCAAGCCGTGATCGGGAGTGTACTTTATCTCGTCATGTTCTTTAGTATTGGTTTTATCTTAAACATGTTGTTACGTAGCACATGGATTATGCTCGTCTTATATCCGGTCATCATCATCATGATGATTGATAATCAGTCGACGCTTGAATATTTTACGAATGCGAAAAAAGCAATTCCAGCGTTAGGTGATCGAATCATGGGTTTGCAGACAGCGGACGTTACGATGTTTGCGGCAGGACTTGCCGGTATCATCATTGCCGGAATGTCGATTCGTTTCCTGCGTAAAAGTGGTTACCAAATGTTTTAAAGCCTACTTGAGTAAGTAGGCTTTTTTAGTGCGTAGAAACACGTTATAATAAAAACAGTGTCTTTAAAAAATGTGTAAGAGCAGATAGGGTTGAGAGCGAATGGATAAACAAATGTACCACGTTATCAAAGTCTTGAATAATAATGTCGTCATTTGTTCGACTGGTGCAAATCAGGAAGTCATTATCCTCGCAAAAGGGATTGGCTTCGGACGGAAGCCAGGCGATCAACTGACGGATCTTGAAAAATTAGAAAAAGTCTATACCTTGAAGGATAAAGAAGAGCAAGACCAATATAAAGCACTCGTCGGGCATTTAGATGAAAATTTCGTCGCCTTGATGAATGATATCGTCTCGATGATTGAAACGCGGTTCGGTAAGCGCGTTGATGAACATATCCATATCGGACTGACGGATCATTTGACGTTTACGTTCAAGCGGCTCGAACAAGGGATGGAGGTCACGAATCCCTTTTTAGCGGAAACGGAAGCTTTGTATCCGGAAGAATATGCGCTTGCTGAGGAAATCGTTGAATTTATCAGTGCCGAGATGAATTTTTATCTTCCGCCGGCAGAAACAGGATTCATCGCACTCCATATTCATTCGGCGACGAACTTTAAAGATGTGCTCGAAGTCAATCGTCATCATCAACTCGTCGGATTAATTGCGAGTCATATCGAGCAACGGCTAGAAATTAAAATCGATCGAAAATCGTTGGATTATAAGCGTTTAATTCGCCATCTCCGCTCGGCGATTGAAAGGGTTTCCAATGGGGAGTACCTAGAGGCGCCAGA
This sequence comes from Exiguobacterium sp. H66, assembly GCF_018618705.1. Lineage (NCBI taxonomy): Bacteria > Bacillati > Bacillota > Bacilli > Caryophanales > Exiguobacterium > Exiguobacterium sp. H66. The sequence continues at coordinate 89,471 of NZ_JACSMQ010000002.1, read as the reverse complement.
AAAAGTAGAAAAGCTATTGCGTGAAGAATATCCCCTGTGCTATGATACTGCTTGGGAGCTGATGTCCATCATGGAACGTCAGTTGAAGAAAGCGGTACCGCGCGGTGAGGCGACGTATCTTACGATGCATCTGCAACGCTTAGTGCAGTACGATTTAGGTAAATGACCGCACGGACTACGTGTTACTGATACGATCAGGCATGAGTGGGAAGTCGGACAAAATGGTTTATTTCCGTTAGATTCATTTCGCGGGATAAGTGTATTTTGTTCTACAATCCGCTCGTGCCTGATTTTTTTCTGTAAAAATCGGTCGGATGTCTGACTTTTTTCAACCTGTCATTGGTATTATTCATTATTCCTAGATTTTAGATTAAGAGGAGGAAACACACATGTTCAAACAGATTTTCGCTGTTCTTCAACGTGTCGGTAAAGCGTTAATGCTTCCTGTTGCGATTTTGCCAGCTGCCGGGATCTTACTTGGATTCGGTAACGCGATGCAAAATCCGAACTTGACGTCAAAACTCGAGTTCTTAAAAAATGATGCGATCATCAAGGTTGCAAAATTGATGGAAGCAGCCGGGGATATCATCTTCGGTAACTTAGCACTCTTATTCGCGGTCGGTGTCGCGATTGGTTTAGCAGGGGACGGCGCAGCCGGACTTGCAGCAATCGTCGGATTCTTGATCATGAACAAAACGATGAGTGTTTGGCTCGGCGTTACACCAGAAATGGTCGCAAACGGTCAAGGGTACGCAAACGTACTTGGTATTCCGACACTTCAAACAGGTGTCTTCGGCGGTATCATCATCGGTTTACTCGCAGCCTGGGCTTACGGTAAGTATCACAATCTTGAATTACCGCAGTTCCTCGGGTTCTTCGCAGGTAAACGTTTCGTTCCAATCGTTACAGCAGTCGTTTCATTGTTCGCAGGTCTTGTACTTGTCTTCGTATGGCCATTCGCTCAAGACGGGTTGAACTCATTCTCTCACTTCATGATGGAGAAAAACCCGACGCTTGCAGCTTTCGTCTTCGGTCTCATTGAGCGTTCATTGATTCCGTTTGGTCTTCACCATATCTTCTACGCACCGTTCTGGTTCGAATTCGGTTCGTACACGAACGCAGCAGGAGATGTTGTCCGTGGTGACCAAGCAATCTTCTTCGCACAGTTAAAAGACAACGTTGAATTAACAGCTGGTACGTTCATGACTGGTAAATTCCCGTTCATGATGTTCGGTCTTCCGGCAGCAGCACTTGCGATGTACCATGAAGCACGCCCAGAGCGTCGCGCAGTCGTTGGTGGTCTTCTTGGATCAGCAGCACTTACAGCTTTCTTAACAGGTATCACAGAGCCAATCGAATTCGCATTCTTATTCGTTGCTCCAATCTTGTTCGCAGTACACGCAGTTTTCGCAGGTCTTTCATTCATGACAATGCAACTCTTGAACGTTAAAATCGGGATGACATTCTCTGGTGGATTGATTGACTTCCTTCTCTTCGGTGTCCTTCCAGGACGTACGCAGTGGTGGCTCGTCATCGTCGTCGGTCTTGTTCTTGCAGTCGTTTACTACGTTGGATTCCGTTTCGCAATCCGCAAGTTCAACTTGAAAACACCAGGTCGTGAAGATGAAGTACAAGAAACTTCATTGGCTCAAGGTTCTGAGCTCGCAGCGGGTATCCTTGACGCACTCGGTTCTGAATCAAACATCAAACACCTTGACGCATGTATCACACGTCTTCGTGTTGAAGTTCTCGATAAATCAAAAGTCGACAAAAACGAATTGAAAAAACTTGGAGCCGCTGGTGTCCTTGAAGTGGGTAACAACGTTCAAGCGATCTACGGACCAAAATCAGATAACATCAAATCTGAGATCCAAGCCGTCATCAATTCACGTAAACAAGAAAAATCAGTTTAAGTCTTAAAGTAAAGTGAGTCTTCCGAAATCGGGAGGCTCATTTTTTTGTGTTTCAAAGAATTGTTGTGATTAGTTTTGCGGGAGAAAGATTCAGGGTATGAACTAAATAGTCTGGTCAAAAAAAGGAGGGAAATCACTGATGTGGAAAAATGTATTCGGAGTGTTGCAACGGATTGGTAAAGCATTGATGTTACCAGTTGCCATCTTGCCGGCAGCGGGGCTTCTACTGGCGTTTGGTACGGCGTTTCAAAACCCGAACCTGACGCAGTATCTGCCTTTTCTCGAAAATGATTCGCTCGTCGTCATCTGGCGTGTCATGCAAGACGCAGGGGATATCATCTTTGCGAACTTAGGATTACTGTTTGCCGTCGGGGTTGCGATTGGTCTTGCGAATGGGGAAGGGGTCGCAGGGCTTGCTGCAATCGTCGGATTCTTGATTATGAACAAGGTTATCAGTTCATTCCTACAAATCACACCGGAAAAAGTTTCAGAAGCGCAACAATCAAGTGACTTATCGTACGCAACTGTATTAGGGATACCGACCTTACAAATGGGGGTATTCGGAGGGATCATAGCGGGGTTAATTGCCGCATATAGCTATAATAAATTCTTTAAAATCAAACTACCGGACTTTCTTGGATTCTTCGCCGGTAAACGGTTCGTACCGATTGCAACAGCGCTATTCAGTTTAGTCGCTGGTTTTGCACTGTCCTTCATCTGGCCACCGATCGGGAGTGGGATTAACACGTTTTCGAAAACAATCATCGAGTCAAATGAAACGTTATCAGCCTTCATCTTTGGATTAGTCGAACGGTCACTCATTCCATTCGGTCTTCACCATATTTGGTATTCAAGTTTTTGGTTCCAATTTGGTGAGTATACGGATAAAGCAGGAACAATCGTCAACGGGGACCAGCGAATTTTCTTCGCTCAGTTAAAAGATGGTGTTCCGTTCACGGCCGGGACGTATATGACCGGGAAATATCCGTTCATGATGTTCGGACTTCCGGCAGCTTGTCTCGCGATGTATCATACGGTTGCGAAAGATCGTCGTAAAGCAGTTGAAGGACTCTACTTCTCTGCTGCTTTAACATCGTTCCTGACAGGGATCACGGAACCAGTCGAGTTTTCATTCGTGTTCGTGGCACCGCTATTGTTTGCAGTCCATGCTGTTTTTGCAGGATTGTCATTTATGATCATGGACATCTTGAACGTTAAAATCGGGATGACCTTCTCAGGTGGATTGATTGACTACACCTTATTCGGAATCTTACCGAACAGGACCGCCTGGTGGCTCGTTATACCGGTTGGTTTAGTCTTCGCCGTCATTTATTACTTCGGATTCCGTTTTGTGATCACGAAGTTTGATTTAAAAATTCCAGGACGTGAAGCAATTAAGGAAGGGGCGGCAACAGCTGGTGCGACGGCTGGTGAGCTCCCATATGAGATTCTGCAAGCGTTTGGTGGACCATCGAACATCAAACACCTCGATGCGTGTATCACACGTCTGCGGATTACCGTTAATGATAAATCGGGTGTCAACAAGGATCGTCTGAAAGAACTTGGCGCAGCTGGTGTATTAGAAGTTGGCGATAATGTCCAAGCCATCTTCGGTCCGAAATCAGATGGCATCAAGACGGAAATGGCAGAAATCATGAACGATCCAAATTATCAACCACCTGAAAAACCAGAAGCTGACCCGATTCCGCAAGTTCCGACTGGAGCTGAGTCACGTGGGGAAGAACGGGAAGACTTAGCAGGATCAGGTGGAGAGTATGTACCAAGTGACGGATACGTCTCACCGCTGAGCGGAACGATTCGTTCGCTTGATGATGTACCAGATCAAGTCTTCTCTGGCCGGATGATGGGGGACGGGTATGCAATCGAACCAACTGAAGGTTATGTTGTTTCTCCAGTGTCCGGTGAAATCACGACCTTCTTCCCAACGAAACACGCGATTGGAATCCTGGCCGATAATGGTGATGAGATTTTAATTCACATCGGAATTGATACGGTTTCACTCGAAGGAAAAGGTTTTGAAGCACTCGCGAAAGCGGGAGATCGTGTTGAGCCAGGAACACCACTGCTGAACGTCGATCTCGAACAAATTCGCCCGCTTGTGCCGTCACTCTTAACGCCGATCATTGTCACGAACAGTGGTGACCGGAAAGTAACGGTTGATATTGGCCGGACGGTTGAAGCAGGAGAGAAAGTCACGTATGAGATTAAATGACGTCATTTAAAAAATAATGAGATCTCGAAATCGTATTCGACGAAATTGTCGGATACGATTTTTTTTGTAGTCCAAAACATTCAGTAATGAGAATTTGCACATATGATGATACAATGAGTAAGCTATTATGAAGATTAGCTATATTTTAAGGAAGAGGTGAGTCGATGGCTTCGACTACAACAGAAACAAAGACAAAGACGAATTATGTCGTTCTTGGATTATTGATCGGGATTTTAGTAGCGGCGATGGACAATACAATCGTTGCAACAGCAATGCCGACGATTGTCAGTGAACTGAATGGTTTTGATCAATATGCCTGGGTCACGTCCGCTTACATGATCGCGACGGTCGCGGGGATGCCAATTTTCGGTAAGTTAAGTGACATGTATGGGCGGAAACGATTTTTCTTATTCGGTATGTTGCTCTTCATCGCAGGGAGTATCCTGTGTGGTGTCGCAGATTCGATTACAGAGTTATCGATTTATCGTGCCGTTCAAGGATTAGGTGGCGGTGCCTTGATGCCGATTGCTTTTACGATCATTTTTGATATTTTCCCACCAGAGAAACGAGGGAAAGTCAGTGGTTTGTTCGGAGCAGTCTTCGGAATTTCAAGTATTTTCGGACCATTGCTTGGAGCCGTTTTGACGGACGCAATTAACTGGCGCTGGGTGTTTTATATCAACATTCCACTTGGTTTAATTGCCTTGGCGCTCGTTTCATTTTTCTATAAAGAATCACCGATTCACCGGACTCAAAAAATTGATTATGCGGGTGCCGCGACATTGGTCGCTGGATTAGTCACGTTCCTGCTCGGGCTTGAACTCGGTGGGAAAGAGTACGCGTGGAGTTCACCACAAATTCTTGGATTATTTGGCGCATCACTCGCATTGTTCATTCTCTTCGGTCTGATTGAACGCCGGGCGGCTGATCCGGTCATTACGTTCAGTCTGTTCAGTCGTCGCCTGTTCGCAGCGACGCAAGGGGTCGCATTCTTTTATGGATTCGTCTTCATCTCCGCAAGTGTCTTCATTCCGATTTTCGTCCAAGGAGTCTTTGGCGGCAGTGCGACGAACTCCGGTCTGATCTTGATGCCGATGTTGATTGCTTCAGTAGTTTCGGCGCAACTCGGAGGACGTCTCCCGAATAAATACGGGTTCCGAAATGTCATGATGCTCTCGGCCGTCTTCTTTGTTCTTGGTGTTTATTTATTAAGTACGATGTCACTTGAGACGACACGGACTGCAGTTACGATTTATATGATCATCTTAGGTTTTGGTGTCGGCTTCAGTTTCTCTTTATTGAATCTTGCAAGCATCAATGGCATCGAGATGAAACGTCGTGGTGCGGCGACATCGATGGGCTCGACGTTCCGGACAATCGGGATGACACTTGGTGTAACGATTCTCGGAATCGTTCAATCACGGACGTTTACGTCATCTGTTAGTGAACAATTACCTGGCGGCAGCGCACCGGACGGTGGACAGTTCCCGACAGCAGCAGCATTTGCGAAGATGCCACCGGAAGTGGCGACAGCGATTAAAACAGCACTTGCGGATTCGATTTCCTCTGTTTATATGTGGGCGTTGATTCCAGCGATACTGGGTGTCATCTTCGTGTTCTTCATGGGTAATGAACGACCAATCTTAAAAGAAGAACAAGGCGATCGACCACAAACGAAACAAGCATAATTCAAGTCATTTTTGATAGGAAAGAGACTGACGTAAAAGGAATCACTCTTTCACACGCGTGTTTTTCTCCAACAGGAAACAGGATACGCTCTCCTGTGGGGGTCGAATAAAACGAGTGCATACTTTTTCCTTTTCGATGTGCGGCTTAGATACACATCAGTCAGGACCGAGAAGAATAGATATCGAAAACGCCAATGACTCCGTATGCGAAAGACGGAATCATCGGCGTTTTTTTGCGTACAGGGCGGAACGTTCATCCTCGACTCCTATGGGAAAAGGAAGCGCGATCAGCGCTTCCGTCAGGAATAGGGAAGACCCGGCATGACCGCATGAAACGCGGGTTGCCGCGGCTTACATTCCGCCCGTGGAAAGTGAGGATGTCGGAACCGTCCGTCACTAAGACTGATGTTAGAGTAACTTTGGAGTCAGCCCTTTTTTTGTATTCAAGAAATCGAGGCTCCTACAGGAAGCGCACAGATGAATATTACCTTTTGAACTAGGGTGTAGGAAAAGCGACATTGGGCAACATGTGTTATGTAGACGAGTCGAGATGGGGAAGCGCGGTCAGGACAGGCCATACCTATAAAAACTTTTTAATCTTCATAAGGGTTAGTCTACAGTCTGTATAGATAACGGTTCTTTTTGACGCGACAAAAAAACACGCCCCGAGATGGGGCGTGTCCGAAAAACTTATTTTTTGATATCGAATGTCGTGCTGAGGAAGTTGACGACGTCTTCGGCTGTATCCATGTCGAGGACTTGCTCAACGATTGCTTCACACTCTGTTTTGTTCAGGCGCGTCATCAAGCTGCGTGCGCGAAGGACAGAAGAAGCAGACATTGAGAATTCGTCGAGTCCGAGTCCGAGGAGGATTGGGAGTGCGAGTTCTTCTCCCGCCATCTCACCACACATGCCGACCCATTTACCGGCTTTGTGTGCTTCTGTGATGACGTTGTTCAAGAGGTTCAAGATGGCAGGGTTGAACGGTTGGTAGAGATACGAAACTTTTTCGTTCATCCGGTCTGCCGCCATTGTGTATTGAATCAAGTCGTTTGTTCCGACAGAGAAGAAGTCGACTTCTTTCGCGAATTGTTTCGCCATGACTGCTGTCGCCGGAATTTCGACCATCATTCCGACTTCGATGTCGTCAGAAACCGTTACACCTTCACCTTGAAGGTTCGCTTTTTCTTCAAGAAGTAACGCTTTTGCTGCACGGAATTCTTCGAGTGTTGCAATCATCGGGAACATGACAGCAAGTTTGCCGTATGCACTTGCACGAAGCAACGCACGAAGTTGTGTCCGGAACAAGTCAGTTTGGTCCAGGCAAAGACGAATTGCACGGTAACCAAGGAACGGGTTCATTTCGTGTGGAAGGTCAAGGTATGAAAGTTCTTTATCCCCACCGATATCAAGTGTCCGGATGACAACTTTTTTATCGCCCATCGACTCGAGAACTGTTTTGTATGCTGTGAATTGCTCATCTTCCGTCGGGAACGTTTCCGCATCCATGTAGAGGAACTCCGTCCGGTAGAGACCGACTGCTTCCGCACCGTTTTCAAGCACACCTTTGACATCGTTTGGTGTTCCGATGTTTGCTGCAAGCTCGACGTGATGACCGTCTGCTGTAACTGTTTTTTCGTTTTTGAGTTTTTTCCATTCTTCTTTTTGAGCGATATATGCTGAGCGTTTTTCTTCGTACTCTGCGATTTGTTCGCTTGAAGGATTGACGATGACATCGCCTTCCGCTCCGTCAAGAATCAAGAAATCACCGTGTTTGACTTCAGTCAAGACGACTTTTGTCCCGACGACTGCTGGAATTTCAAGAGAACGTGACATGATCGCCGAGTGCGAAGTCCGTCCACCGATGTTCGTCGCAAAACCTTTTGCGTACTTCCGGTTGAGTTGGGCAGTGTCTGATGGTGTTAAGTCTTCTGCAATGATAATGACTTCTTCGTTGATTTGTGCAGGTGTGACGAATGTAATACCGAGAAGATGTGCCATTGTCCGTTTTGTTACGTCACGGACATCAGCTGCACGTTCGCGCATGTACTCGTTGTCCATCGATTCAAAGATTGTCACCATCATTTGTGCAACTTCGTCGAGTGCTTGCGCTGCGTTCGTTTTGTCCTCGTCGATTTTTGCGTTGACTTGGCTGACGATTTCAGGATCTTCGAGGATCAACAAGTGAGCTGAGAAGATTTCTGCTTTGTCTGCACCGAGTTCTTTTAATGTGTTCTCACGGATGATTTCGAGTTCACCTTTTGATTGAGCGATCGCTTCCTGGAACCGTTCTTTTTCAGCCGCTGAATCCTCGATTTTATTGTTTGGAATGTCAAAGACAGGTGTTTCCATCACGAATGCCTTTGCAATCGCGATCCCTGCAGAAGCGCCAATTCCCTTGATATGTTGTGCCATGTGCATTACCCTCTTTTCAGTAAGTTTTTTTCGCCGCAACGACGTCGTTTCTCTGCTATCTATAGATACCCATAAACGCATCTCTCTTAACGGGTCGACTGCGAACTCTCCCTTTGAATGAAAACGTAGACATTTCTGTCGTTACCAAAATGAACGTTTCTATGAAGTGCCTGTACTTTTCACCTGTTAATCCTATCACATTGTGAAACGGGCAACAATTGTTTGGAGCCGTGCATTTCGACAAATTACCGAACGTCAAAAATGAGAGCGTTTTCAAGATGCGTGATGGCTATCAGTTGGAAAATGGCGCAAAACACTTCATACTTATCAGTAACACTAAAGGGGGATTTTTAAGATGCGATTAAAACAAGTAGATCAGCAAGCAGACATCGAAGTACTCGTCGTCGGTATCTCAGGAAATGCACAAATGGAAGAACGGATTCAGGCACTTTATCCGGAGCGGTTTGATGAGTGGGTCCGCGGTGGAGATATTTCGACGAAACAAGGCGAACTCCGGTTATTGCCGACGCTGACGGGGACGATTGCCCGTGTGTTATTTGTCGGTCTTGGTAAAGCGGACCGTCTATCTCAAGATGAGTTACGTCGACTGTTAGGAAAAGCCGCCCAATTTTTAAAAGTCCGGAAGCTATCGAACGTCACGGTTGATGCTGCGACATTCCCGGGGAAACCTGCCGAGTTGATCGCTGAGACGTTTGCACTTGCTACATATGACGTCAAACACTACAAAACAGGTCCAAGCGTTTCGTACGAACTCGATTTGACGATTTGGTCCGATAAAGGGGAACAAGAAGCAGTACGCGGGCATGCCCTCGCTGAAGCAACGAACTTAGCCCGTCGTCTCGTCACGATGCCTGGGAACATCTTGACGGCGCCGGCACTCGCTGACGAAGCTCGTTTCATTGCGGAACGTCATGGACATGCGTTAAAAGTCATTGAAAAAGAAGAAATGGAAGCACTCGGCATGGGGGCGATGCTTGCCGTCAATCAAGGCTCGACAATCCCGCCGAAAATGATTGTCCTCGAATATAAAGGGGCGGGTGATGCAGCACCAATCGCCGTCGTCGGAAAAGGTGTCACGTTCGATACAGGTGGTTACTCGATTAAACCGAAAGACGGTATCGTCGGCATGAAGGGGGACATGGGTGGTGCAGCAGCCGTCCTCGGCTTATTCGAAGCCCTCGGTCGACTCAAGCCGAACGTCAACATCCTTGGAGTGATTCCGGCAACGGATAATATGATTTCAGGTGATGCCTTCAAGCCGGATGATGTCATTACATCGATGGCTGGAAAAACGATTGAAGTCTTGAATACGGATGCGGAAGGGCGTCTCGTCTTAGCGGACGCTGTCACCTATGCAAAAGAATACAATCCGAAAATGATCATTGATCTCGCGACATTGACGGGTGGAGTGCTCGTTGCGCTCGGGACAGAAATCACGGGTGCCTTAACGAACGACCAAGCTTTGTACAGTCGCTTCGAAGCCATCACAAAAGAGACGAACGAGATGATTTGGCAGATGCCGTACGTCGATCAATTCATTAAACAAGTGCGCCGGTCGGAAGTCGCTGATTTAAATAACTCACCGGGACGGATGGGACACATGATCTTTGGCGGAGCGTTCGTTGGTGAATTCGTCGGGAAAACGCCATGGCTCCATCTTGATATCGCCGGAACATCAGAGCAAAAATCAGCATCGGAGCTTGGTCCAAAAGGGGCGACAGGTGTCATGGTGCGAAGTCTTTACCGGTTCGCTGAACAAGAAGGATGAGATGGCTGAACGTCCTCTTACTCATCATGACGGTGCTCAGCATCGTCTGGTATGTAGAGTCGGGTTCACGCGTTTCGCTGGCATGGGCTACGTTTTTAGGAGTCTTCACGGTCTTGTCATTACTGAAGGTGCTACGGGAGAAAACGAATGCGCGTCACCGGGATTGACGCGGCAAAAGCCGGCTGGGTCGCTGTCTCGATTGAAGAGGGGCAGTTTTCCTATCAAATCGTCGAACACCTCGATCAACTCGAAAATAGCGACGTACTCTACATCGACATGCCGATCGGGCTTGAAACAGACACAAGACGAACCGTCGATCAGCTGTTACGAAATGAGCTGAAGCCGGGGCGGACGAGCAGCGTCTTCAATGCACCATTAGTGTCGGCGCTTGATGCATGTGACTATGCCACCGCGAACGCGCAGTCAAAACAAGCGGCAGGACTTGGCTTATCAAAACAAGCCTGGTACTTGTTACCGAAGATTCAGGAAGCGCGTAGTAATTACCGGGACGGGATGTACGAGTCACATCCGGAAGTTTGTTTTGCTCGCTTGACCGGTCACCCGGCCCGCCATAACAAAAAGACGGTCCAGGGGATAAAGGAGCGGACAGAATTGTTACGGCAGTTCGCATGTCCTACTTTTTGGGAACAATCCGTCAAAGGAGTTGCGACTGACGACTGGATTGATGCCTGTCTGCTTGCCGTCGCGGCGACTTGTCCGGTGGAATATCTCCCGAACCATCGACCGGTTGATGCGACGGGTCATCCCTTATATGCGGCAGCACCTAAAAAATCACCCTCACCGGAATGGTGTGGGTGATCCTTTAATAAAGTCCCATAAATAATGAAAGATTTGTGCATTATATAACGCTTTGATGATGACGGCGACGAGCGGTCCGAGGATCAGACCGAAGACCCCGAAAAATTTAATCCCGACGAACAAGGCAATCAGTGCCGTAATCGGCTGGATGCCGATATTGTCACCGACGATTTTCGGTTCCATGATATTACGCTGCAAAATGACGACTGCATACAGAATACCAAGTCCAATCGCAAGTCCCGTATCTCCTGTGATGATCGAGTAAGCAATCCACGGTAAAAAGACAGACCCTGTACCTAGATACGGCAAGATGTCAAAGAAAGCGGCAATGAAAGCAATCGCAAACGGATGATCGACACCGAGAACCAAAAGACCGATTAAGACGATGAAAAATGTAATCGTAATCAATGTCAATTGGGCTTTGATGTAGCCGAACAGGGCGGACCGAAGACTCGAAACGACCGTTTCTGCACGTGCGAACCAGGGGAACATCTCATACTGTTTCATCCTGATTTCATATTTGTGCCAGTCTTTCGCGAGGAAAAACCAGGCGAGCAGAACGATGACGAGAATCAAGGCGATTGAAGGTAAGGTCGCTAACACACTTTGTAACATCGTGGCGATACTTTTAGATCCCTCGCCGATGAAGCTTGCAAGTGAGCTTCCGAGTGATTCGATACTGTTTTGAACCGTATTCTGTTGTGACGGACCGAGTGACCGGAGCGCTTCCGAAGCGTCGTTCCACATCGGGGCCAATTTGTCATTGTAGAGCTTTTGGAAGTAGAGACTGAGTTCCTGGATTTGGTCCGGGAGTTGATTGGCGACGAAGACGAGTCCTCGAATCAGTTGCATGACAATCAAGACGAGTGACCCAATCAAAAGACCGCTCATTAAGATGATGGACAATAACGCACCCCAACCACGGTTGAGTCGAAGACGTTTTTGGAAAAAGTCGACAAGCGGACGACTGAGTAGGGCTAATAAAAATGCGAAGACGAACGGATACATCAACGAAGACAGGCGGATGATGATAAAACCTGTGAGAAACAAGGCGAGTATGACACCGATGAAACGAGCCAATTGCCAAAGACGTTCAGTCGACACGAGCAACACCTCTTATATATATGTAATACCATCATCATAGCATGTTAAGGAACGAGAACGTAGTTCAAACAGAGGAGGAATTTCGATGAAACGAAAAGAAGTGGGACTAATGGTTTCCTTGGCGATCGCAAGTGGTGTAGCCGTCCGTGAATGGCGTAAAAACCGAAAATTTACTGAGCAGTATCAACGACAAACGCAGCAGCAGTTGATTAAAGAAATGACGGAGGTCGAGACGGATGCAGGAGATGATTCTACTTCAACAAAAAGTCGATGAGACGATTCGAGCGTTAGGTGGTTATTTTCGTCCGCTCTCTGGCCTCGCGCGCTTGATTGAAGAAGTCGGGGAAGTTGGAGAAGCGTTAGAAAAAGAGGACACGACGTTACTGTGTGCCGAGCTCGTCGACGTGTTAATGATTTCAACATGCCTGTCAAACCAATACGTGACCGATTTAGCCTCGGAGCATCAGCAGTTGAAAACAGAACAGGACGAAGCGGACGCCTCGTTTTACCGACTCGTTCATGAAGCGGGTCAGGTCGCCCGGGTCATGAACGGCTACGAAGGAGACAAGCCACCGAAAAAGACAGATGCAACGCTTACGGTCGGTACGTCACTCGCCCGTCTGCAGCGCGAGTTGTTCCGATTTGCCCGTCCATTAGGTCTTGATTTGTTAAAAGAAATCGATCGGACGAATGAAAAGAACCTCGTGCGTGACAGTAAGCGTTTCGCGCTGACACGAGACCCTATTACGGAGGCGACGATTGATCATTACCGGAGTGCGACCGGCAGTGAGGAGCGACTCTGGGGGGCGCCCGTGTATGAAGCGGAACGTTCCTTAGAAGAGAACGTCCAACAGGCACTACCGTCGTTACGACGCTTTTTACGGTGTGCTCGTAATGAGGGAATCGAGGCATTTGTTTTGGAAGCACCGATTGAGCGAAGTGATCAATTGGTCGCCGTCAAAGAACAGGCAGAAGAAATCGGACGGATCATCAAGGAACAAACCCCTTTGTCCTTTAAAGAAGCCCCGTACCGAATCGATGTATATGCTTCACAGTTAGGGCCGGTGTCACCGTTTCACTCAGAGGACGAACACCGGATGTTTTTGTTGCTTTATATTGATGCGTAATTAGAAAATGACGCTAAAAAGCGAACCGCCTCGCGAGGTGGTTCGCTTTTTGTGTGTTGAAAGAAAACGGTTGGGAAAATCATGTCAGACGATCAGCAACTGCCGTTCGTTGTTCAAGTTGTTGCATGAAGCGAGAAATACGATGGATGGCTTCTTGCAGTTGTTCGATTGAACTGGCATAGCTTGCGCGAACATAACCTTCACCACTCGCCCCGAAGACGGAACCGGGAACGACGGCAACACGTTCTGCTAGTAACAGTTGTTCTGCAAAGGCTTCACTCGTCAAACCCGTATCTCCGATGTATGGAAAGGCATAGAAGGCGCCCCCGGGTGAATGAGTCGGGAGACCGGCTTCATTCAAAGCTTTGACGAAGTAGTTACGGCGTTGGCGATAACTACGGACCATGTCAGGAACCGTCTTGTGGCGTGAACGGAGTGCTTCAATCCCAGCGAATTGGACGAGCGTCGGTGCACACATCATGCCGTACTGATGGACTTTCAGCATACACTCCGTGATTTCTTTTGGCGCACAGGTAAAACCGAGACGCCAACCTGTCATCGCAAAGGCTTTTGAGAAACCATTGATGACAATCGTGCGCTCCCGCATTCCAGGTAACGTCGCGAAGCACGTCGCCTCTTCCTCATACGACAACTCTGCATAGATTTCGTCACTGATGACATATAAATCATGTTTGTTTGCGAGGAGGGCGAGATCTGCGAGTTGATCGCGCGTCATGACAGAACCGGTCGGGTTGGACGGAAAACAAAAAATGATGGCCTTCGTCCGTGCCGTGATCTTGGCTTCAATCGTCTCAGGAAGAATGGCAAAGCCGTCTTCCGGGCGACAGGCAGCAGCAACAGGAATTCCGCCTGCGAGCTCAATTAAAGGCGCATACGAGACAAATGCCGGTTCGACGACGATGACCTCGTCACCAGGATTAATCAGCGTCCGAAAAGCTAAGTCAAGTCCTTCGGATGCACCGGTCGTGACGATGATTTCGTCTTCGACTTGATACTCGATTGCAAATTTTTCGTGCATATAGTTTCGGATTTCTTGCCGTAACTCGACTAAACCGGCATTGGCGCTATATGCCGTATACCCTTGCTCGAGTGCTGCGAAGCTTGCTTCCCGGACGTTCCACGGGGTGACGAAGTCGGGTTCGCCGACGCCGAGCGAGATGACATCTTCCATTGAACCGGCTAAGTCGAAGAAGCGACGGATGCCGGACGGTGCTAATTGTTCGACGCGTTCAGAAAGTGACTTCATGGAGACACCTTCAATCGTTTATCGCCGTCATCCTGACTGAAGAGGACACCATCGTGTTTGTATGTCTTCAAACGGAAATGGGTCGTCGTCGAAATGACGGAATCGAGTGTCGATAGTTTTTCCGAGACGAATTGCGAGACTTCCTGAAGCGACTTTCCGTCAAGGACGACTTGTAAGTCGTAAGCACCTGACATCAAGTAGAGCGACGTGACTTCCGGGAAACGATGAATCCGTTCTGCGACTTCATCAAAGCCGCGGCCGCGTTTCGGTGTAACTTTGACATCGATGAATGCCGTGACGCCATGGTGGGAATTGATTTTTTGCCAATCGATGACTGCCGTATAACCTAACAAGACACCATCTTGTTTAAAGCGGGCAATCGAGTCGATGACTTCGTCGACTGGCAGGTCGAGCATTTGAGCAGCGAGTGTCGAATCGACAGGACCACTTTGTGATAGTAACTCTAAGAGTTCTAATTGTTTTTCTGTATACACGGGATTCACTCGCTTTCTGTCAATTGTCCGTCAAACGTCCGGCGTGTCTCACGTAACCGGGCACGGCGTTCAGACTGAACAATATGAAAATTTTTCATTTCGGTCGTTGGCAACTCGTGTTTAGCGACGAGACGGTCGAAGTAGACTTTTCGTGCCGCATCTTGCTGAGCGGATTGATGATTACCGGACGGATTAAAGGCATAGAGGACCGTCGCGCGTGCTGGGTGAAGCACGAGGTGGTCCTTTCCGACACGGAGAATCCAGTCCCAGTCCCAGTAGTTGAAGACGTCTTCATCAAACGCACCAAGTGTTTGGTGAAGTGATTTGCGATACATTGATCCGGATGGGATGAACGTCGAGTCTTGCTTCATCGCGTCACGGTCATATGGATAGGCGAATGGCTCCGTATCGATGACGGTCCGGCGTCCATTCTCCCAGCGATACGTAAAGAGTTCGGCATCTGCATACGTCAAGTCTGCCCCGGCTTCTAAATCGCCGAGCGATTCCTCGATATGAGAAGGCAACAATAAATCATCATCATCATGGAGCAAGATGAATTGACCGTTCGCGATTGTCACGCCGTGGTTGCGAGCCCGGACGTGATGATTTTCAGGTAAGTCGACATGGATAAGTGTTAAGCGGTCTTCAAAAGCACGTACGACGGGAATAATCGAGTCGCCGTTGTTGTTCAAAAGAATCACTTCGAAATCTTGATAGTATTGACGGGTCAATGCTTCGAGCGCCTCAGATAACTCACGTGGGCGATTGTACGTCGGGATGATGACAGATACCATTGGCATGAGAATCGGCTCCTTCAACAAAGACACCTGCAACATCCAGGTGTCTTCATGTATTCCTTACATCTGTTCTTCGATAACTGGAAGTAATTCATTCCATTCAGCGGCTGGTTCTTTCGTTACTGTGACAAAATCACCGTAAGCGAAGAGGTTATCGATGCCATCGATCGTAATCAATGCTGCGAGTAATGCGTCCTCTGGTGTATCGTCTTTTTTGACGCTCGTACTTTTTGAGCCGAAACGGTCTCCGTCGAGCGTGATTTTTACTGAGTTCGGGTTTGGTGTGTAGTCTACTTGCATAATAAGCCTCCTTTCAAAGTTCACACGAATCTTCGCACAAAAGTAAATTCGTTGCGAGTGTTGTTAGTTCCTGCTGATCAGGTTGTTCCCCAAACGATTCTTCAAATATTTCACCAATTGCTTGTGCAAGTGGGCTTACTTGATCGTGAATCGTTAATAGCACTAGTATAGCAGACATTTCCGTTGGATAATTTCCTTCCCCTAAATCAAATGGATCGTATTTATACAAGAGTTGTTCTAAAGATTTTTTCATGCCATCCTCCTTTAATTCAATTAAATATTAATACAAAATAAAGAACATAAAAAAAACAAAAATAAGAAAGGATCAAATGAACTTGAAAAAAGCTTGATGCTTTATCTCATAATAGTTTTTAAATGTCTCAAATGCCTTTAAATTGCGAGTCGATAAATTTGATTATTCATCCTATTAGTGTTCTATTAAAGTCAAGGATTGTATTAAATAAAATGTGCGGTTAATCTACATATTGTATTGTTAGAGTTATATGGGTCCCTAAATGGTCAATATATAGTTTGGGATTCGTCTCAATCGGTTATAGTGTTTATAACACTATAACCGATTGAGACGAATTCTATTTTTTATGATAGAAGTGGTAATTATGTTATACATAATGTTGTTTTATCAACTATTTCATTTTTGGATTCTAATAAAATTTATATAAATAATGCACAAAAGGAGTGGTTCATAGTGGCATCTCCACTGAATACAGCACGCATCTATAAGGGTGCAATGACGATAGAGGACGTAGAATTCGTGATTCGACAAGTGACGGCGTCTTATCCAGAACTCGACATCGAACGTTATACAGAACGCGCGATTCGGGCGCTCGAAGGGAAAACCCTCCAGGCCGATCAAGTGTATGAATTGTTGACGATGCATGCGCTCGACATGTTAAAAGCAGAGGAACCGAACTGGACGTTCGTCGCGACGGCAACGTACTTAAATCGTCTTTATCTCGAGGCAAGTGAAAATCGTGGATATGTAGCAGATGAACGTTATGGATCGCTTTACACGTTGATTGAAAAGCTCACTGAAATCGGTATTTTCACACCACATTTACTTTCAGCCTACACGAAGGATGAAATCGAAGAACTCGCTGCGACAATCGATCCTTCACGCGACCAACTCTTCACATACATTGGTCTCCGGACGTTAGCGGATCGTTATCTTGCCCGGGATCACGTGAAAAAATTATATGAACTACCACAAGAACGCTTCATGATTATCGCGATGACGTTGATGCAGACAGAACCGAAAGAACGCCGGGTCGAGCTCGTCAAAGAATCGTACTGGGCTTTGTCGAACCTCTACATGACGGTTGCGACGCCAACGCTTTCGAATGCCGGGAAATCATACGGACAGTTATCGTCTTGTTTCATCGATACGGTAGATGATTCACTCCGGGGGATTTACGACTCGAATACGGACGTTGCGACACTCTCAAAAGGCGGCGGCGGAATCGGCGTCTACATGGGTAAAATTCGTTCGCGCGGATCAGACATTAAAGGATTCAAAGGTGTTTCGAGTGGTGTCATTCCCTGGATGAAACAGTTGAACAACACGGCAGTCAGTGTCGATCAGCTCGGTATGCGTCAAGGTTCAATTGCGGTTTATCTCGACATTTGGCATAAAGATATCCTCGAGTTCCTCGATGCGAAACTCAACAACGGGGACGAGCGATTGCGGACACATGATCTCTTTACGGGCGTGAGTTTACCGGACCACTTCATGCGTACGGTTGAAGCGCGTGGCGATTGGTATTTATTCGATCCACACGAAATCCGGACCGTGATGGGCTTTAGTCTTGAAGATCATTTCGATGAGACGGAACAAGGGGGCAGCTTCACTGAAAAGTATGAAGCCTGTGTCAACGAACCGCGTCTCAGCCGGACGAAAGTTTCGGCAATTGATCTCGTCAAACGTTACATGCGTTCGCAACTCGAGACCGGAACACCGTACATGTTCTTCCGTGACGCGGTAAACCGTGCCAATCCGAACAAGCATGCCGGCATGATCTATTCGTCAAATCTTTGCTCGGAAATCATGCAAAACATGAGCCCGACGACCGTGACGGAAGAATACACGGAAGATGGAAAAATCATCATTACGAAAACACCGGGCGATTTCGTCGTCTGTAATTTATCTTCGATCGCCCTCGCGCGCGCCGTTCGTTCGGATGTCCTCGAACGGTTGATTCCGATTCAGATGCGGATGCTCGACAACGTCATCGATTTGAATACGATTGACGTCCCGCAAGCACAAATTACGAACCAAAAATACCGTGCCGTCGGTCTCGGGACGTTCGGTTGGCACCATCTGCTTGCACTCGAAGGGATTCGCTGGGAATCGGTTGAAGCCGTCCAGTATGCGGATCGTCTTTACGAAAAAATCGCTTATTTGACGATTGATGCATCGATGCAACTTGCGAAAGAAAAAGGGGTATACCGTTTATTCGAAGGATCAGAATGGCAAACAGGTGAATACATCAAACGTCGTCACTATAAATCAACTGCCGAGCTGAACTGGGATCGTCTCCAAGCAGATATCACAGAGCATGGTATGCGAAATGCCTACCTGATGGCAGTCGCACCGAACTCGTCGACAGCGATCATCGCCGGTAGTACGGCATCGATTGATCCAATCTATAAAAAAGTCTACGCAGAAGAAAAGAAAAACTACAAGATTCCTGTGACGGTTCCGGATTTGACGCCGGATACGAACTGGTTCTATAAATCAGCGTTTGAGATTGATCAACTGTGGAGCATTCGTCAAAATGCATCACGCCAACGTCATATCGACCAAGCGATCAGTTTTAATCTCTATGTCAAAAACAATGTCAAAGCAACTGAATTACTTGAGATGCACATGGAAGCATGGCAACTCGGGATGAAGACGATTTATTACACACGTTCGACAACCGTCGAAATCGATGAATGTGAGTCGTGTTCGTCATAAGAAAGGAGACGATATCATGAAGGCAGCAATCGTATATGCGTCAATGAGCGGTAACACAGAGGAGGTTGCGGAACTGATTGCGAAAGCCTGTTCCGACATGCACGTCGAACCCACGATGATGTTCGCTGATGATGTGACGACATATCAATTAGCGCCTTATGATATCGTCTATTTTGGTTCTTACACATGGGGCGACGGTCAATTACCGGATGAAATGCGTGACTGCCTGAAGCTTGTCTTAAAGGAAAGTCCGCACAAAATTCCGCAAGCTGCCGTCTTCGGTACGGGCGATAAGATGTTCGTCAAGTACTGCCGCGCCGTTGATGAAATGGCCTACCATCTCGCGAAATTTGGTGTGCCGCTCGCCGGTGAACTGTTAAAAATCGAACAGTCACCACGGAATCGTCCGCATACCGTCAAAGAATGGACGAAACGAACGATCCTGCAATTACAGCAAGAAGGAGTCGAACAACATGGAACAGTTACAAAAGATCAAACTGCTTGATGCCCGCCATCCGAATCGTGCGACAGCGATTATCGGTGGGGAGACGAGTTCAATCGTCAACTGGAACGATATCGCCTATCCGCAGTTTTATTCAATCTATAAACAGCTTTTGTCGAACTTTTGGATTCCGGATGAGATTTCGATGTCAAAAGACATGCAACAGTGGAACCAGTTGAGTGAGCGAGAACAAGATGCGTTTGAACGGATCATCGGTCTGCTATCAATCTTAGACTCGGTCCAAACGCGTTACATCCTAGAGTCGGCGATGTTCACATCAGACGCATCGATTCATGCAATTCTTGCGATCATCGCGCAACAGGAAGTCGTCCATAACCAGTCGTACAGCTATGTCTTATCGAGTCTCGTTCCACTTTCGGAACAAAACCGGATTTTCGATATCGCAAAAGATGACGATATGGTCATGAAGCGGAATGCCTTTATTCTTGATTTATATGAAGATTTCCAAAACGACCGGACACCGGAAAACTTTGCGAAGTCGCTCGTCGCATCAATCGTTCTTGAAGGAATCAACTTCTATTCTGGTTTTGCCTTCTTCTATAACTTAGCGCGTCATCAAAAAATGGTCGGAACGTCGACGATGATCAGTTACATCCAGCGGGACGAACTGCAACACTCGTACTTCATCAGTCAATTGTTGCGTGCCGTCTTGACGGAACACCCGGAAATCGATGCCGATGGTTCATTCACGAAGTTCGTGTATGCGACATTCGAGCGTGCCGTCGATCTCGAAATCGAGTGGAGTGAGTATGTCCTGCGTGACTTAGATGGACTCGATGTCAGTGAAATGCGTGATTACGTCAAATATCTCGCGAACAAGCGCCTTCGTGTCATTGGTCTCTCCGATCTCTATGAAGGACATGACGAGGACGTCATGCCGTGGATTCGTGCGTATTCGGATGACTCGATGAATGCGACGAAATCCGATTTCTTCGAACAAAAATCACGTTCGTATGCAAAAGTGACGGATGCGAACGGATTTGACGATTTGTAAGCAGTGAATGAATCTTTAAATTTTGATTGCTTCACGATTCGTTTTCCTTTACGCTAGGACAGGTGAGGTCATGTTCGGCTCCTGCGGGAAAACAAGACAATCATGACCCTGGAAGATGCAACGCATCTGAAGCGGCATGATGTCTTGTCCGCGGAAAGCGAGCAGACCGAACCGGTTCTTTTTGCGTTGAGGAGTAAGAAGAAACAAAAAAAGGGCCGGACTCGAAAAGTCCGGCAGAATCAGGGGGAATACTTGAAGTCTTGCTACTAAAATGTTCCCTCGGAAAATAAAAAATAAACAATTTAAAAAATATTTTTTACCATCCGTAAAAAGTATGTTATTATAAGTTGATGAATTTAGTTAGGGAGTGTATAAACTATGGCAAACTTTGAAAAAGACCAAGTCGTTACTGGTAAAGTAACTGGTATTCAAAACTTCGGTGCTTTCGTAGCACTTGACGAGCAAACACAAGGTCTCGTCCACATCTCAGAAATCTCACACGATTACGTAAAAGACATCAACGATTACGTAAAAGTTGGCGATGAAGTAACTGTTAAAGTTCTCGACATCGACGAAGCTAACAAAAAAATGAAGCTTTCGATCAAAGCAACTCAGGAAGCTCCAAAACGCGAAGCACGCGCTAAAGGCCCACGCAAAAACGCTGGACGCCGCGATGCAGGTCCTGCTTTCAAACAAGAAGAAGCTCCTGGCTTCAACGTGTTAAAAGGCAAATTGGAAGAATGGATTGAAAAATCAAACTTCCAAAAATAAGAATGTTTAAGAGAATCGACATCGGTCGGTTCTCTTTTTTTTCGTTTTTTTGCGTTATAAGCATTAAAATAGATGCGAAAGGGGAATGTGTGGATAATGTAAGGTGTTCATTACTTATCAAGGGGGCAACACACAATGGAAAACTTTCAATATCGCAATCCAACGAAATTAATTTTTGGTGACGGTCAAGTCAGCCAAATCAAAGAAGAACTCAAAACGTTAAATGCTAAGAAAGTCATGCTCGTCTTCGGTGGCGGAAGTATTAAACGCAACGGCGTATATGACGACGTTACACGCGAACTGAACGAAGCAGGAATCGAATATGTCGAATGTGACGGCGTTGAGCCAAACCCGCGTATCGAAACAGCAGAGCGCGGCATTAAGATTGCGCGTGAAGCAGGCGTTGATGCATTACTCGCACTTGGCGGCGGTTCTGTCATCGACTGTACAAAATTGATCGCAGCAGGTATTCCGTACGAAGGTCCGGCATGGGATCTCGTCATCGGTAAAGCGACGCCAGAAACAGTCATTCCATTCGGAACAGTCTTGACACTTGCTGCAACCGGTTCAGAAATGAACTCAGGTTCTGTCATCACGAACTGGAAAACGCAAGAGAAATACGGTTGGGGCAGCCCGCTTACATTCCCGACGTTCTCCGTCCTTGATCCGAAATACACGGTCAGTGTTCCAAAAGACCAAACGATTTACGGAATCGTCGACATGATGAGTCACTGTCTTGAGCAGTACTTCCATACAGCCCATGCACCTGTCCAAGAACGAATGACAGAAGGCGTGATGCAGGCTGTCGTCGAAGCAGCACCAAAACTCGTCAACGACCTCGAGAACGTTGAGCTTCGTGGAACGATCCTCTTCGCAGGGACAATGGCACTAAACGGCGTTCTCCAAATGGGAGCACGCGGTGACTGGGCATCACACAATATCGAGCATGCCGTCTCTGCTGTTCATGACATCCCACACGCAGGTGGTCTTGCAATCCTCTTCCCGAACTGGATGCGCCACGTGTTAGACGAGTCAAACGCACACCGTTTCGTGACACTCGGTGAAAATGTCTTTAACGTTGATACAACAGGTAAATCAGAAATCGAAGCAGCCCATGCAACGATCGATGCCATCAGTGCATTCTGGACATCACTCGGTGCACCAAACCGTCTCGCGGATTACGACATCGAAGAAGATACAATCGACTCGATCGTGAAATCAGCCATGACACGCGGTGACTTCGGTAACTTCAAATCACTTGGCAGTGAAGATGTTCGTGAAATCGTAACAGCAGCGTTATAAGTTGCTCTAACATTTGCTAATCTTTTCACAAAAGACTTGAACGACCTTCCTTCTTGCGTTTTAATGAGAGGGAAGGTCGCATTTGTTTGCGAATGAATAAGGAGGACGATGGAATGACAACGGTACGTTTTGATTATTCGAAAGCATTACAATTCGTAGGACAACATGAAGTAGATTACATGGCAGACACGGTCAAGACATTACATGGAGCGATTCACAACGGCACAGGTGCCGGCAGTGACTTCCTCGGATGGGTCGACTTACCGACCAACTATGACAAAGCTGAATTTGCCCGTATTCAAGAATCAGCTGAAAAAATCAAATCAGATTCAGATGTATTGCTCGTCGTCGGAATCGGTGGATCTTACCTCGGAGCGCGTGCCGCAATCGAGATGTTAGGTCATTCTTTCCATAACCTGCTATCAAAAGAGGAGCGGAAGGCACCACAAATCATTTACGCGGGTCATAACATTTCATCGACGTATCTGCATGATTTGTTTGAAGTACTCGAAGGAAAAGATGTTTCTGTCAACATCATCTCTAAATCAGGGACGACGACAGAGCCGGCGATTTCATTCCGTTTGCTGAAATCGTTCATGGAAGAGAAATATGGACAAGCAGAAGCAAAAAACCGGATTTACGCAACGACGGATAAAGCACGTGGCGCGTTAAAAACGCTGGCTGACTCTGAAGGATACCAGACGTTCGTCATTCCGGATGATGTCGGGGGACGTTTCTCGGTCTTGACACCGGTCGGTCTTTTGCCAATCGCTGCTGCCGGTATTTCCATCGAGGAATTGATGGCTGGCGCGCGTGATGCACAAGAGAAATTCGCGAACGAAAATCTTGCCGAGAACGAAGCATATCAATATGCGGTCGTCCGAAATGCATTATATGCCAAAGGAAAAACGATTGAGCTTCTCGTCAACTACGAACCGGCGTTACATTATGTATCAGAATGGTGGAAACAGTTGTACGGAGAATCAGAAGGAAAAGACTTCAAAGGAATCTTCCCGGCAGCGGTCGATTTCTCGACGGATTTACACTCGATGGGTCAATACGTGCAAGAGGGGCGTCGTGATTTGTTTGAGACGGTCATCAAAGTCGGGCAAGCGCGTCATGAATTGACGATTGAAAAAGATGCACAAGATCTTGACGGCTTGAACTTCCTCGAAGGGAAATCAATCCAATTCGTCAACGATAAAGCGGCAGAAGGGACGTTACTTGCTCATACAGATGGTCAAGTTCCGAACTTAACCGTCGAATTACCAGAGATGACGCCGTACCATCTCGGATTCTTGTTCTATTTCTTCGAAAAAGCTTGCGCGATGAGCGGTTATCTTCTTGGAGTTAACCCATTCGACCAACCGGGTGTTGAGGCATATAAGAAAAATATGTTCGCACTTCTCGGAAAACCTGGTTTTGAAGCAGAAAAAGCAGAGCTCGAAGCACGCTTGAAATAAGTTAAAAAGGCATCTCCTGGATGACAGGGGATGCCTTTTTTTGTCATTCTCCTCGATTCCTACGCACTTTCACTTTTAGAATGCTTTCGAAACAGGTAAAGTGAAGGTAGAAGAAGAAATGAGGTGCACGTACGTGATTAGATTTTTAGATTACTATCAAAATCAAGTTGAGTTGAGTTTCGATGATCATCCATTCTCGACAAAACCTCTCCATGTCTGGGTCATTGCCGTGTACGAGGGGAAATGGCTATTGACGCATCATAAGCAGCGCGGGTACGAGTTTCCTGGGGGAAAAGTCGAACCGGGTGAAACAGCGGAAGAAGCGGCACGTCGTGAAGTGATGGAGGAGACAGGCGGTAGCATCGCAAGCCTCGCCTACATTGGTCAATATCGTGTCGAAGGACGAGGCGATACAATCATTAAGAATATCTACTTCGCCGAAATCGAATCACTCGTTCCGCATCTCGCTGTCGATGAGACAGACGGAGCCTTTTTGTTGGACGACCTCCCGCAGCGTCTTGACGCGAATCGAAAATACAGCTTTATGATGAAGGACCGTGTCCTTCCGGAGACACTTCGTGTACTCGCCGAACGCCGATTGGTTTGAATTACCGAAGCAAGGCCCCTTCCGGACGTTTCGTATTTACTATGAAACATCTGATCACGAACGGGTCGGTGCCTATGTCGTTTTACCGACACGTCCGAATGGGCAAGGGATGCTGTATTTACGTGGCGGGACACGTAATATCGGAATGGTTCGACCGACGCGACTGATGCAGTTTGCTCAAGCCGGATTTTTAGTCATGGCCCCTTTTTACCGAGGGAACTTAGGGGGCACAGGGAAGGAAGATTTTGGTCATCATGATATTCGTGATGCAACAGGGGCATATGATTGGTTAACCCGTCACGTGGAACGCGTCTCGGTGTTTGGCTTCTCTCGTGGTGGACAGATGGCCTTGTTGTTGGCACATCATCGCCCGGTCGCGCGCACGGTCTCATGGGCAGGGGTGACGAATCTCGTCTGGACATATGAAGAACAGAGAACGATGCAAAAGATGTTACGCCGTTTCACGGGTGGATTGCCAGAGACGCAACAACATGCGTATCAAGTACGTTCGCCACTCTACGCGGCCCCACAAGGGCAAGTCTTGCTGATTCACGGGCGATATGATCAAAAGGTTCGCTTACGTCATGCAACGAATTATGCTGCACGCTACCCGAGTCAGACGCGGCTTCGTATTTACGAGCAGGCCCATCAGTTTCCGTTGCATGAAAAATTTGCTGTGACGAAGGAAATCATCGATTGGATGATGCACTGATAACATAGGATGTAGTCACCTCGAACAGCCGGGGTGACTTTTTTTAAAAAATCAGTAACATTGATATGTTTTAAAAAAGCATTTTTTAAACAGAAAACAATATTTGGTATACTAAAAAATATGAAGTGAACTATAGGGTGGAAGACAAAAGGGGAGAACGGGATGGAAATCTTGTTGGCACGACAACCAATCGTGAATCGATCCGGTGCCATCGATGCGTTTGAATTATTATATCGTTCAGTTGAAGCTCCTGCTATTTTTGATGGTGAGTTAGCGACGATGGACGTGTTGACGAATACGCTCGTCCATTTAGGTGTCGATCGAGTGGCAGAAGGAAAACGTTTATTCATCAATTTCACCGGTGATTTATTGCAAGGTGAGCTGATTGATCACTTAGATCCGGAACGATTTGTCATCGAAGTGCTTGAGACCGTCGTCATCGATTCGCATATGCTGTCGGTTTTGAAAAAATGGAAAGAGGCTGGATTTCAATTGGCCTTGGATGATTTCGTGACGGATTTATTACGAAATCATGGTCCAGAGTTGTTTGATTTAATTGATTTAATAAAAATTGATATCGAAGCAATCAACCCACGTGAACAAAGTGCGATTTTACATATCGTTAAACGAAACTATCCGCATATCCGTTTGTTGGCAGAGCGTGTCGAAACGCATGAAGATCATCTGCGTAGCTTGAGCATGGGGTATGACTGGTTCCAAGGCTACTTTTATGCAAAACCGATGCTGATGAAAGGGAAGGCTGTTCCGCCACAATTGCCTGTATTGTTAAAGATGTTGAAGTGGCTCGAATCAGATGAGTATTATGATCAAGTCGTTGATGAAATCGAAGGAAATCCATACATTAGTGTGCAAGTCCTTCAGCTTATCAATTCTCCCGGGATTGGTCTTCGAAATACCGTCGAATCCGTTCGTCAAGCGATTTCACTGCTCGGGTTTTCACAACTTAAAAGTTGGATTTCGTTAATCGTTTTACGAGAGATGCGACTTGCGAGTCCGTACAAGTGGTCAGACGAGTTGTTACGTTCTTCACTGCATTGTGCCAAGCTATGCGAGTTATTTGCACTTGAAACAAAGACGTTACGTCCGGAAAGTGCCTACATGATTGGCTTACTCTCGCATATCGATGCATTACTGTCAGTCGATATTGATGAAATCATTGATCAATTACCAATCGAGTCGACGTTGAAAATCGTGTTACAAGGAAAAGATCACCCGTTTCGTGATTGTTTATTGCTCGCGATTAGTGCCGACCGTGGTGAATTTGAACAGTTTGAAAAACTAACCCATCGTTTTGGTATTTCAAAACAGCGTGCCTATGCACTATTAAAAGAGAGTCAAGATTGGTTGACTAAAAAAGAACTTCATCTGCAACCGGATGAAGAAGATTCAATCGTCTGATGGACGTTAAAAGGCACCAGCTCACTGAACATACAGTGTCTGGTGCCTTTTAATTATCTTAATTTAATTAAACACGTGGCCCTGCTGATTTGATTTCAGTAGTTGCACTGTCGAACCGTGTGAAATTTTGTTTGAATTTAGTTGCCAAAGCCCGTGCTTGTTGTTCATACGCATCAGCATCCGACCAAACTTTGACAGGATTGAGCAAGTCGCTTGGGACACCAGGGACTTCGAGCGGCATGTGTAGCCCGAAAATCGGATGCTCTTCCGTCGGGATATCAGCGAGCGTGCCGTTGACAGCTGCATTGACCATCGTCCGTGTATAGGAAAGCTTCATCCGACTTCCCGTCCCATATGCGCCACCCGTCCAGCCTGTATTGACGAGGTAGACCGTGACACCGTGCCGGTCGATGAGCTCACCGAGCATCGTTGCATATTTTTCAGGAATGAGCGGTAAGAAAGGCGAACCGAAGCATGTCGAGAATGTCGCTTCCGGTTCTGTTACGCCACGCTCTGTCCCGGCTAACTTCGATGTATACCCGGATAAGAAGTGATACATCGCTTGCTCCTTCGTCAACTTACTGATTGGCGGCAGGACGCCGTAAGCATCAGCTGTTAAAAAGACAATCGTTTTCGGATGTCCGGCGCGTGATGGTACTGCAATATTATCAATCGCTGTAATCGGATAAGCGGCCCGTGTGTTTTCCGTTTTCGACGTATCATCATAGTCAGGAATTCGTGCATCATCGAGGACGACGTTTTCGAGGACAGTGCCAAAACGAATCGCATCAAAGATTTGTGGTTCTTTTTCGCGCGATAGGTTGACCGTTTTTGCGTAACAGCCACCTTCGATATTGAAGACGCCGTCGTTGGACCACCCGTGCTCATCGTCACCAATCAATTGACGACTGTCGTCAGCAGACAGTGTGGTCTTACCAGTACCGGATAATCCGAAGAATAAAGCGACGTCACCCTCATGACCGACGTTAGCCGAGCAATGCATCGATAAGACGTCTCGTTGAGGTAAAAGGTAGTTCATGACAGAGAAAATCGATTTTTTGATTTCGCCCGCATATTCCGTTCCACCGATTAAGACAATCCGATGTTCGAATGACATGGCGATGAACGTTTCGGAATTCGTTCCATCGACTTTCGGATCTGCTTTGAAGTGAGGCGCATAAATAACCGTGAAAGGCTCAAAAGCAGCTTCTGTCGGATATTCACGCAAAAATAGTTGTTTTGCAAACAAATTATGCCAAGCATATTGTGTCACGATCCGAACCGGAAGGGTAAAATGAGTGTCTGCACCAGCAGCAGCTTCTGTGTAGTAGAGCTGATCTGCTTCATTCATGTAGCGAAGAACTTTTTGTAAAAGTTGCTCGAAGTTGTCTGCTTCCATCGGTTGATTGACATGGCCCCAATCGATATGTGACTCGCATGACTGATCGCGAACAATGAACTTGTCTTTAGGTGAACGACCTGTAAATTTCCCCGTTTCTACAGACAGAGCGCCATTTTCAGCAAGAACCCCTTCTTCGTTACGAATTGCATGTTCGACTAGCTCAGCAACAGATAGTTGTTTGAACACATGCTCCTTCTTGAGTAGCTCTTCGATATTCAGGACCGTCATCGGCATCCTGACCCCACCTTTCCCCTACGTTGGTTTAGCTCTGGCATTTAGTATGACACATTTATTATATATGACATACTAAAGGATGAGCAATCCTTTTTTAGCGCTGATTTCTATTTTTCTGGAAACGCTTTCAGCATTAACAGTTTAACATCTCTTCGGGAAAGTTTCGACTAGAAATTAAAACGTAGCTTGACAGAGTGGTCACAACTTTATATCATGTAATTCGTAACGGATACTCTTATTCTGAGCAGGTGGAGGGAACAAGGCCCGAAGAAACCCGGCAACCGTCCTACATTAAGAATTCTATTAATGAAGGAAAAGGTGCTCTCCTGAAGCGAAGTAAACACTTCGAACGATAAGAGGGTAAAGGAAGAACGCACAACCTTTCCCTGACCATTTTTTGGACATGGAGAGGTTTTTTTCATTTTACCGTCCCACTCAACTAGGGGAAATGAGTACACCGTCAAATTCTTTTTTGGGAGGGTCAAACATGACAAACCTTAATCGCCGGCTATTTACGTCGGAGTCAGTTACTGAAGGTCACCCGGATAAAATCTGTGACCAAATCTCGGATTCTATCTTAGATGCAATCCTCGCAGCCGATCCGAATGCTCGTGTCGCTGCTGAAACATCTGTCACGACAGGACTTGTCCTCGTCGCAGGTGAAATCACGACATCGACTTATGTCGATATCCCGAAAGTCGTTCGCGAAACAATTCGTGAGATTGGCTATACACGCGCTAAATATGGTTTCGATGCAGACACTTGTGCTGTATTGACTTCAATCGATGAGCAATCAGCAGATATCGCTCTCGGTGTTGACCAAGCGCTTGAAGCACGCGAAGGTAGCATGTCAGATGAAGAAATCGATGCAATCGGTGCAGGGGACCAAGGTCTCATGTTCGGTTATGCAACGAAAGAAACGCCTGAATTGATGCCACTTCCGATTTCACTTTCACACAAACTTGCTCGTCGTCTCGCAGAAGTCCGTAAAACTGGACAACTTGACTACCTCCGTCCGGATGGTAAGACGCAAGTAACTGTAGAATACAATGAGAATAACGAACCGGTTCGTGTCGATACAATCGTCATCTCAACACAACATGCAGAAGAAGTGACGCTTGAGCAAATCCAAGCAGACCTGAAAGAGCATGTCATCGCACCTGTGATTCCATCAGAATACATCGATGCGGAAACAAAGTTCTTCATTAACCCGACAGGCCGCTTCGTAATCGGTGGACCACAAGGTGATGCAGGATTAACTGGACGTAAAATCATCGTTGATACGTATGGTGGATATGCACGTCATGGCGGCGGCGCATTCTCTGGTAAAGATCCAACAAAAGTTGACCGTTCTGCAGCATATGCAGCACGTTACGTCGCGAAAAACCTCGTAGCTGCTGGTCTTGCAGATAAAGCAGAAGTTCAACTTGCGTACGCGATTGGTGTCGCGCACCCAGTATCGATTGCAGTTGATACGTTTGGAACAGGTAAACTTCCAGAAGCACAACTCGTCGAACTCGTTGCTGAAAACTTCGATCTTCGCCCAGCAGGGATCATCAACATGCTTGATCTCCGCCGTCCGATTTATCGTCAGACAGCAGCTTATGGTCATTTCGGTCGTACAGATATCGAATTACCATGGGAGCAAACAGATAAAGCAGCAATTCTTGAAGAACAAGCGAAACGATTCGCTTAATTTTCAGTTCAGAAGCAGACTCGCATGAGTTTGTTTCTGAACTTTTTTTGTTTGTCTCGAACTTTGCAGGGAAACGAATGATTTTTCTAGAAAAGGGTAAAAGAACATGTACCGGTAAACGGAAAAAAGGGGGAGTCCGATATGGAGATACGCGAAGCAATTCCTACTGATGCGGCACGCATTCATGATATTGCCATTACCTCTTGGATGGATACGTACGAAGAGATTTATTCGGAAAGCTCGAAAGCCCATTTCGTACAAGAGGCGTATCCGCAAGAAAAAGTCGTTCGAGCAATTCGGACGGCGGAGGAAGCGCGGGGAGAATATTTCAATGTCGCCATTATCGAGGAAGAAATCGTCGGTTTCATCCATGCGATCGATGTTGACGGCACGTGGGAAATCGTTCGCTTGTATGTACTACCGAAATATCAACAAAATGGGATTGGACGAAAGTTGATTCGTGAACTTGAACACCAAGGTGCTTCCCCGATTGAAGTCTACGTTGAATCACGAAACTATAAAGCGCGCCAGTTTCTAGTCTCTTTCGGTTTTAGAGAAGAAAGTGAAACGACTGAAGAAATTTTCGGTCAAGTGGAACCTGTGACACGCTTAAAACGTATATATGAATGAAAATCCGACTTAAGATGGTTTTTGACATCAAGATGTAAACGTTATAATACAGAGATACTTGTATGAAGAGGTGAGTTTGTGGAAGATCAAGCAACAGGGATTATCGTACTCGTCTATCCCCTTCAACTGCGAGCGACGCCGAGCGATGCATTAATTCGAGTCCTTGAAAAGGATTATGAAGTGTTACGTGTAGACGCACCGCGCCGGATATCGCTTGAGGAACATCAACAACTGCTGAAGGATGCTTTACGAGAAGCCGGAAAACGAAAGTTACCGATTCATATCATCGCCTGCAGCATGGGCGCACTCGTCGTCAACCGGCTACTGCAGGAATATGAATTGCCGATTGCGAGTTTGTCGTATATTTCGCCGTTATTTGATTGGCATAATTCAAAACAACTCGGTGGCGTCAAACAAGTATTTGCAAGTGCATTCGATCGTTTTCGACCGGATGCGCCACTCGGGATGTTGCCGTTTGGTCAAAATAGTGAGGATACGGCACGTCTCGGTGAGTTGACATATGCACAGTACCGGGAGATTGAAGAAGAAATCGTCTTACATGATGAAGAGCGGAAGAAACTACCGCGAGTCAACCTCGCTTGTTTTTATGCACCGGACGATCAATTCGCGGACGTAAAATATACGTTAGAGATTTGCCGGAAAATGGGTGGCGATCAAATCTATCTTCAACGGCTCCATGGATTTCCGCATTTCAGCTTTGAACGTCTCAATACGCGGTTCGCTGAAAAATTATTGCTTTTTTTGAAGATGGTTGAGGAATGACAAAAAAGACGCTGTCGTGCTGACAGCGTCTTTTGCTATTAATCGAGTGTTTGCTTTTTTAATTTTTTTTCGATGGCGATGATGAAAGGTGGATTGTTTTGTTGATTGAGAAAACGATACTGTAAGACGGCGTAGTCTTGCTGCGAAAGACTTTCGACATAATCGAGAACAGCATCCCGTTCACGTCTTCCTTCTACATGTCCATGATAGATGACGAGGACGATTAAACCGCCGGGTACGAGGACAGGTAACAAAGCACCTAGCGCTTCTAACGTATCTTCACCGGTCGTCGTGACGGACTTGTCACTTCCTGGTAAATAACCAAGGTTGAAAACGCCCGCTCGAATCGGACGGGCTTCATTAACGAGGCGTGCGCCAACATGAATATGACTTTCGTGGTAGAGATCGACCCACTCTTTGACGTGAGCGGTTTCTAGACGACGTTTCGTTTCTTCAATCGCTTGTTCTTGTACATCGAAGGCGATGACACGACCGTCTGGTCCGACTTGCTCCGCAAGAAACAAGGTATCGTGACCATTTCCGGCAGTCATATCGACGACACAGTCTCCTTCGTGGATGACAGATTCTAAGAGTTCTTTGGCATAAGGTAAGACGCGGGCTAGTGACATGGGTTTAGGCTCCTGTTCAAATAAGATTGTTCTTTGTTCGTTCATCACGTATTCTTTTGTTCCTGATTATACCATTATTCCGATAATTCATTCAAAATGAAGTTTCTTGACAGAGCACAGAACAATTTCGTAAAGTGGCAAAGGTGAGAACTATATTGGAGGACACCTATTATGCCGAAATTACCTCGTGCGGTCTGGATTCTCGTGTTGGCGATGGCGATTAACACGACAGGAGCCTCTTTTTTATGGCCGTTTAATACATTATACATTCATGAATACTTAGGCGAATCCATGACCAAGGCAGGAATGGCCTTGTTCGTCAACTCGGCGCTCGCAATCGTCGGAAATTACATGGGTGGAAAAGCGTTTGATCGTTTAGGTGGGAAGCGGACGCTCATCATCAGTGTCATCGGACTCGTGATTGCTTCGATTGGTCTGCTGTTGTTCCATCAGACATTCATTGGTTATGTGACGATGCTTGGATTGATCGGTTTCGTCGGGGGGATGGTGTTCCCGACGATTTACGCATTAACCGGTCTGATTTGGCCAAAAGGCGGACGACGTGCCTTCAATGCAATCTATGTAGCACAAAACGTTGGAGTTGCGCTTGGTACGGCAGTCAGTGGTCAAATTGCTGCGATTGATATTCAATTTATTTTCATCGCGAACTTATTGCTCTATGTAGTGTTTGCGATTGTTCTGTTCATAGGATTGAACTGGATTCAGGCGCCGCAGGTTAAACGACAAAAAGAGTTTACGACGGAAGAAGTCCGTGAGCCGTTATCGAAGGAATCGGTTCGGACGATGCTCTACGTTTCAGTCGGATATGCGTTGCTTTGGTTCGTTTACGTACAATGGCAAGGAACGTTTGCCGTCCACACGAAATCACTTGGTGTGACGATTTCCGAGTACTCAATTTTATGGACAATCAATGGAGCATTAATCGTCTTCGCACAACCGCTCTTGACGCCGATTTTAAGATGGTTCGGAGATGATCTAAAACGTCAATTATTGACGGGAACGGGCATTTTCTTATTATCCTATCTCATCGTACCGTTTGCTGAAGGGTTTGAAATGTTTCTTGTTGCGATGGTCATTTTAACGATTGGAGAGATGTTCATTTGGCCAGCTGTCCCTGCGATGGCGGCACGACTTGCACCGATCGGTAAAGAAGGTGAATTCCAAGGCTACGTCAACATTGCGGCTTCCGCCGGACGGATGATTAGTCCGACGGTCGGTGGATTGATTTACGATTTATCTGGGATGAATGCGGTCTTCTTGACGCTAATCGGATTGATTTTACTTGCAGGTATCGTATTTGTTCGAGCAATTCCTAAAATCAATTAAGATATCTTAGACCAACTGTTTCGAAAAAGAAATAGTTGGTCTTTTTTTTGCTGGACGGAATAAAAAGAAACCAAACAGGGTAATGACTTAAAGAGGTAAAATTTAATTAATTAACCAAATTAAAGAAATTTAATTTTATTTTTATGGTCTGTTTTTTAACAGGAGGTGTACCAGAATGGCAAAGTGCGTTTTCATCGACGATCAGGCGACTTGGACAGCACTTATTCGCAATCAGCCGCTAGACATCTTTTACAGTTATGAATACGTTATGTTAAATGCACGAGAAGGGGAACATCCCGGGTTGATTTATTTTCAAGGAGAGGCCGGGAAACTGTTTTATCCTTTCTTAAAACGAGCTATTTTTGAAACGGAGTATTGGGATTTGATTACTCCATACGGATATGGCGGCCCTGAAGTGGTGGGTGATTTGACTGAAAAAGAGTGGGCAGAGGCTCGAACTTCCTTTTATGACTGGGCGTTGCAGAAAAAGATTGTCACAGAGTTGATCCGATACAATCCGTTGACTGAAAATCAGCGGTATGCACACCACTGGACACAAAAAGAATTTATTCGACATACCACGAGTATCGACCTACGACCATCCGTAGAAGAAATTACACAGACATTTCATAAGAAGACGCGGAGTATGATTCGGAAATCACTGGCTTCTGATTTAGTTGTCCGGCGAGGGACACACGAAGATTTACAATCGTTCATTCAATTGTATTATCAGACGATGGACCGAAAGGACGCTTCGAGCCATTACTACTTTTCTCGAGATTACTTCGAACAGTTATTTGAGCCGACGAACCTCTGTACGCCGCTCCTCTTGATTGCAGAACTTAACGAGGAAATCATCGGAGGTTACTTCGTTTTACTTGGTCGAGAATTTGCACATGGTCATTTGATTGGCTGTAAGCGGGATGAACATAAGGTCTATCCAAATCAACGGTTAGAATTCGAGGCTATTTTATGTGCGAAAGATGCCGGGTTGGTCGAACAGCATTTAGGTGGTGGGTATAAAGAGCGTGATAGCCTGTTCGAGAGTAAGTGTCGCTATACGGGCTATCGTTTATTTGAATATCATTTAGGAAAAAATGTTCTACTGCCTGCTCAATATGAACAACTGTGCCAGCTCTATGGAGACGGAGAGTTGGAACATTATTTTCCGGGATATCGTTCGCAACCAACACTGATTTCGAAATGATAAAAACGACAGTCCATCACTGTCGTTTTTTTGTTAAAATCAAAAAAAGGAGTGAATGGGATGCAAACGAGGGGTTTAATCTTCGATATGGATGGCGTCATTTTAGATAGTGAAATTCGCTACTTTGGGGTACATAAAAAAATGTTTCATCAACTCGGGATTCCACTTGATTTAGTTCAATATGCGACCTTCATGGGTAAGACGGGCGACGAGATGTGGCAGGAATTAATTGAACAACATCGCTTACCGCATCAAACGGATGCGTTACTTGCACAGGAACATGACTTATTTCAACAACACGCCAAGCCAGAAGACTGTGGATTAAAGGAAGGGGTTCATGAGTTGATGAGTATCGCTCGAAACGAAGGCTACGGGATTGCAATTGCATCATCGAGTTCGCTTGAAAAAATTGAACGCGTCATCGCATTTTATGGGTTGACAGTCGACGCCTACACGAGCGGTTTTGAAGTCCCGCGCTCTAAACCGGACCCTGCTATCTTCGAGCTGACAGCAAAACGGATGGGTCTCGCCCCAGAGTCATGTATCGTCATTGAGGATGCGGCGAACGGCATGATGGGGGCGAAAAAAGCTGGGATGGAAGTCATCGCGTTACTCGACGACCGGATGCCGGGGCAGATGTTACATCACGCGGATCATCAGGCTTCGACACATGCTGCGATTGGAGAAATTTTACGGAAACGTTGACGGTTGATTAAGATTCAGATTAAACTAACTAATAGATAGTCAGATGCAACGAACTGAAGTAGTAGTGGAGACATTCCGTTTAGAGAACTGGTGGGTGGTGCAAACCAGTCGGAACTGTCCATGAACTCGTCAGGGAGCATGATTCGTGAACAACGAGTAGCGAATCCGGTCCTTCACACCGTTATCTGTGAGTCAAGCGGTCTGTCATTGACAGACAACGTGGGTGGTACCGCGGAAGCCAAACCGGTCTTTCGTCCCTATTCTTAGGGGCGGAGGACCGGTTTTTTTTAATCAGAGGAGGAAGAATAGATGTCGTATAATCATCGTGAGATTGAACCAAAATGGCAAGCGCGCTGGGAACAGGATAACGCGTTCGTAACGACGGAAGACCCAAGTAAGGAAGGCTTTTATGCCCTCGACATGTTTCCTTATCCATCGGGAGCAGGACTGCATGTCGGACACCCGGAAGGATACACGGCAACGGATATCCTCGCCCGCATGAAACGGATGCAAGGGTATAACGTCCTCCACCCAATGGGATGGGATGCGTTCGGACTCCCGGCAGAACAGTATGCACTCGATACGGGGAATGACCCGCGTGAGTTCACGGCACAAAATATTGAAACGTTCAAACGTCAGTTGAAAGACCTCGGTTTTTCGTATGATTGGGACCGTGAAATCAATACAACGGATCCGAAATACTACAAATGGACACAGTGGATCTTTACACAACTTTACGAAAAAGGACTTGCGTTCGTCGACGAAGTGGCAGTCAACTGGTGCCCGGCACTTGGAACGGTCCTTGCGAATGAAGAAGTCATCGATGGATTGTCTGAACGTGGAAATCATCCCGTCGTCCGTGTCCCGATGCGCCAGTGGGTCCTTAAGATTACGGAATACGCGGACCGTCTACTCGACGATTTAGATGAACTCGATTGGCCGGAGTCGGTGAAAGAAATGCAACGGAACTGGATTGGTAAATCGGAAGGTGCGGAAATCGACTTTACGATTGACGGCCACAAAAAACAAGTCACGGTCTTCACGACACGTCCGGATACAGTCTTCGGCGCAACGTACCTCGTCTTAGCACCGGAGCATCCATTCGTCGCAGATATCATGACAGCAGAACATCAGGCAGCGGTCGAACGTTATATCGCGTCTGTTCAAACGAAATCGGATCTCGAACGAACGGATCTTGCAAAAGAGAAGACGGGTGTCTTCACGGGTGCGTTCGCCGTCAACCCGATTTCTGGCGAACGTCTTCCGATCTGGATTGCCGACTATGTTCTTGCGACGTATGGAACAGGTGCCATCATGGCCGTTCCGGCACATGACGAACGCGATCATGAGTTTGCAAAACAATTTGATCTTCCAATCATCGAAGTCGTAACGGGTGGAGATGTTCAAGAAGCGGCGTATACGGGAGAAGGGGAACACGTCAATTCTCAGATGCTCGACGGTCTCTCGAAGGCGGATGCAATCGAAACCATCATCGCGGAACTCGAAACGAACCAAGTCGGACGGAAGAAAATTACGTATCGTCTGCGTGACTGGCTCTTTAGCCGTCAACGCTATTGGGGCGAGCCGATTCCAGTCGTCCATATGGAAGACGGAACGATGAAGACGCTGGATAAAGAAGAGTTGCCACTTGAACTTCCGATGATTCCTGAAATCAAACCGTCGGGAACAGGAGAGTCGCCGCTTGCTCTTGCAGAAGAGTGGCTCGACTATACGGATCCTGTGACAGGGATGAAAGGACGCCGCGAAACGAACACGATGCCACAATGGGGCGGTAGCTGCTGGTACTACCTTCGTTTCATCGATCCGCATAATGAAGAGGCGCTCGCGGATCCGGAGAAATTAAAATACTGGCTTCCGGTCGATATTTATATCGGTGGGGCAGAACATGCGGTCCTTCACTTACTGTACGCACGTTTCTGGCACAAAGTGTTATACGATATCGGCGTTGTTCCGACAAAAGAGCCATTCCAAAAGCTGTATAACCAAGGGATGATTCTTGGCGAAAACAACGAAAAGATGTCGAAATCACGGGGGAACGTCATCAATCCGGATGAAATTGTCAAATCACACGGAGCAGATACGCTTCGTCTGTACGAAATGTTCATGGGACCACTCGATGCTTCTGTGTCCTGGTCGGAAAATGGGCTCGACGGTGCACGTCGCTTCCTTGACCGCGTCTGGCGTTTGTTCGAACGGACTGCAGACATTCAAGATGTCGAGACGGTTGACGCCGACTTTGAACGTGTCTATCACCAGACCGTCAAGAAAGTGACGGAAGACTTCTCGAACATTCAATTCAACACAGGGATTTCGCAGTTGATGGTCTTCGTCAACGAAGCGAACAAACAGCAAGTGTTGCCACGTCACTTCCTTCGTGGATTCATTCAGTTGTTGACACCCGTCGCACCTCACCTCGGGGAAGAGTTATGGGAACAACTCGGGTTTGAAGAGACATTAACGTATGCGGTGTGGCCGACATATGATGAAACGAAACTCGTCAGTGATACGATGGAGTTCGTCATTCAAGTCAACGGAAAAGTCCGTTCAAAATTGACAATCAGTATCGACGCAACAAAAGAAGAAATCGAAGCACTCGCGTTTGCAGATGAAAAAACAAAAGAGTGGATTGGCGACAAGACGGTTCGTAAAGTCATCGTCGTACCGAAAAAACTCATCAATATCGTAGCAAACTAATACGAATCCCCTTGCCCATGTAGTCATGGAGGAAGGGGATTGTTTTTGAATTCAGTCTCGCGTCCGCTTTTTTTTTAGTGCGCCTTCTGCTACACTGAATCAGAAACCGAGAGAGAAAGGCGATTTGTGTAAATGAAACGATCCTATATAGTCTATACAACGATTTTTGCCGTCGTCTCCGGTCTGATCCTTTGTATTCTACTCGTCTTCTCAAAACCAGAGACGTTAGCGCAAATTCAAGAGACCTTCACAAAAATCGAGACGCAATCAAAACACCAAGCAGCTGTCAAACAAGTGCCGCCAAGCCTTCCTTCTTCGATTCCGAATCCGGAAGAACCATTAATCAAGGATGTTCAACAGATGTTATATGATGATTCGATTGGTTCCTATCTTGTTGTGACGGAAGATTATCATTTCTTTGAAGTCAGTGGGACGGGCGAGCGAATCAATGCTTCCTTCCAATTGAAGAATGATGGCAAACTGTTACTCGCAGGGCTTGACGGAATGGCACTCGTTGATGGTGAAACGGTCGCATTACTGACATCAAATCAAATTCTTGTGACGATTACGCGAAAAGACGGTGCATGGTCGGAAGAAACGCGTGAAAAAATCAAAGGCACGACCATTCGAGATAATTTTCATGGGCTTGGGTACGATGCTGAAGAAAAAGAATTTTACACGATCAATAACATCCGGTCGTTAGGGCGCATCGAATTGACGTATTTTAAAACGAAGCAAGATGAAATTAAAATTGATCCTGATGCGACAGCAAAAGAGAAAAAGAAACTCAAGAAAAAGCAGAAACCTCCGTATTTGACGGTTGTTACGCGAGATCGAATCGATGCTGCAGATGGTATGCGGGCAGATGCAAAAAAAGCATTTGAAGAAAATTTCCGTCCGATTGGACTCGCAGAACGACAAGGGCGCATCTATACGTTGGACTCCGATTCCTTGTATCTTTATTCGATTGATGCGAAGGATAAGACGATCACGGGAGAATCTGCAAGTCCGAAAGTATACGGGGCAGAAGGAATCTTTGTTCAAGACAATGAACTGTTTGCTTTGGTCGAAACAGATAAATTTTCGAGCCGTTCGTTTACCCCGATCGATTGATCAAAAAAATTAAAAAGGTGTTCGTTCGTGAAAAAAATCACGAACGAACACCTTTTTTTAATTACGTCGTTTGATTGAGTAGAGCAGCATTCGTTCCGGCACAGTGTCCTGTTACAAAAGCAGCTGTAATGTTGTAGCCGCCGGTATAACCATGAATGTCTAAAATTTCTCCGGCAAAGAATAGACCGTCTGCTTTTTTCGACATCATCGTTTTTGGATGGATTTCTTTGATTGAGACCCCTCCGCCCGTGACGAAGGCTTTATCAAAATCAAGTGTCCCGGTCGCATGAAGTGGGAAACGTTTTAATGTTGTCAGCAGTTGCGTGAAATCTTGTTTCTTCACTTGCGTACAAACTTCGTCACCAAAACCGATTTGTGTGAAGAGTAATTCAAGCAAACGTTCCGGTACGAATCCCTTTAAGGCGTTTCGGACGGTTTTTTTCGGATTGGCTGCAAGCGCAGCCTGAAAACGTTCCGTCAATGCTCCGATTGATTCTTCTGGGAATAAGTCGATCGATAAATGAACGATTCGTTCGCCGGAGCGTTTGCGTTCCTTGATTGTATATTGGCTGCAACGTAGTGCGATCGGACCACTCAGCCCGAAATGCGTAAAGAGCAAATCACCCGTGTGTGTTTTAATGGCTTTATCTTTTTTTCCGTGAACCGTCAAAGCGACGTCGCGGAGCGAGAGCCCTTGAAGCGATTTCGCTTGAATAAAGGCATCGTTCAGTAAAATCGGGACTTCGGTCGGGAAAAGTTCGGTAATCGTATGACCGGCTTTTTCAGCCCATGGGTACCCGTCACCGGTCGAACCCGTATGGGGCACGGATTGTCCACCGACTGCAACGACACAACTGTTCGCCTCAAGGCGTGTGCCGTCTTGCATGAGAACGGCTGCAAATGAACCGTCTGTGTGAAACTCGAGCGACGCGACTTCTGCATTCGTTTGAATCTCGGCACCGTGCGCTCGGATTTGATCAATCAAGACACGGACGACGTCGGCTGCCTTATCCGAGACAGGGAACATCCGCCCGTTATCTTCTTCTTTTAACGCCACACCAAACCCTTCGAACAGGTCGATGATCGACTCGTTACTGAATTGTGAAAAGGCGCTGTATAAAAAACGCCCGTTTCCTGGGATTGACTGGACGAGTTCGTCGAGCGGTTTACGATTCGTGACGTTACAACGCCCACCACCGGAAATCGCAAGCTTTCTTCCTAATTTATTTCCTTTATCGAGCAGGAGTGTTTTCGCGCCTGCTTGTAAAGAGGCGAGCGTTGCCATCAAGCCGCTCGGTCCGCCTCCGATTACGATTACATCGTACATGCTGTCACCTCATTGAATAGTTTTCTGCTTGTTCCACTTTAGCAGAAGTTCGGTCTGTAAACAAACCGTCTCTTTCTTTTATGAGAGGGGAGCGGTATAATGATTTGCAATTGTGCATCATAGAACTTGTTAATTGAGACAATATATTATAGGTTGTCAAGCGTTGAACTACCTCCACCTACGCTTCGCTTAGAGGTAGAGGATTCCTGATCTTGGTTGTTTTCAAACTAAGAGTGTCGGACAATTGACGTGTCGGAAGACACGTCTTGCCCGAAGACGATCCATCTCCCACTCACACTAGGACTACGCGCTGAACGTTTAAAAGTGGGAGTATTCTCGTCTAATTTTAATAAAAAAAGAAAGCGTGAGGGAAGTTATCATGGCCACTGTTAACAAAAAGCAATCGACTTCATCCAGCAACTCGGGATTCGTTCGTGGAACGATGCTCTTGTCTGGAGCATCACTTATTTCACGAGCCCTTGGTCTGATTTACCTGTTTCCTTTTCAGTTTATGGTCGGTGCGACCGGCATCATGTTTTATACGTATGCGTATAACTACTATGCAATCATGATTGGGCTGGCGACAGCGGGTATTCCAGTCGCCGTCTCTAAATTCGTCGCTAAATATAATGCACTTGGCGAATACGATACGAGTGAACGTCTGTATCGTTCTGGATTAAAGATTATGTCTTTGACCGGTATCGTTTCGTTCATCGCCTTATTCTTACTTGCCCCCTATCTTGCACATCGGGCAATTCCTGGCGGTGACGTCAATTCGGCTTCTTACATCGATGCCGTGACGATGACGATTCGCGGGGTCAGCTTCGCGTTATTACTCATCCCACCGATGAGCATGACGCGCGGATATTTTCAAGGTCACCAATCGATGGGACCCACAGCAATTTCGCAAATTCTTGAACAAATCGTTCGAATTGTTTTTTTACTGGCAGGTGTTAGCATTGCGATTTATATCTTCGATGCGGATGCAGCATGGGCCGCAACGATTGCGACCTTCAGTGCATTCATTGGAGCAATCGGCAGTGTGGCAATCCTCGTTTACTATTTCCGGAAGCGTGCTCCCGGATTACAAGAATTACGTGACAGTCAAACGGTTCAATCACCGGAACGGCCGTTAACAGATCTCTACAAAGAACTTTTGACATATGCGATTCCGATCGTCATGGTCGGGTTATCGACGCCACTTTATCAAGTCATCGATCAAAATACGATGAACGCAGCCTTACAAAGTATCGGGTATACACTTGAGGCAGCGGGTAACGCGACAGCGTATTTAAT
Source organism: Exiguobacterium sp. H66 (assembly GCF_018618705.1). Classification (NCBI taxonomy): domain Bacteria; kingdom Bacillati; phylum Bacillota; class Bacilli; order Caryophanales; genus Exiguobacterium; species Exiguobacterium sp. H66. Next base: position 47,676 of record NZ_JACSMQ010000002.1, on the reverse strand, counting down.
TGCCGACAGTCATAAAATCGTCTTGATTCCTGTTTCGGTCGCAACCGGATTGTCGTTGTCGGCAACGCCGTTGTTGACAGCATCATTCACGCAAGGCAACATGAAAAAAGTTAAAAAACAAATTTCACAAATTTATCAATTGGCATTTTTCGTCACGATTCCAGCCGTCGTCGGGATGATTTTATTGAGTCAAGAGACATTCCATGTCCTCTTCCCGAAAGACCAGGAGGCATGGGTGTATCTTTTAAGTTATGCTCCAAGTGCGCTGTTCCTAGCGCTTTACTCTGTAACAGCGGCCGTCTTACAAGGAATCAATCGCCAATACTTTACAATCATTGCGACACTTGCCGGACTACTGACAAAGTATCTGTTGAACGCACCGTTGATTCATTTGACGGGAGACGGAACGGGTGCCGGGTATGCAACGATTCTCGGGTACCTCGTCGCGACTGGGTTAATGTTCTTCCGCATCACTCAAACGGTCGATTTTCCGTTTAGTAGTGTCTTGCGCCGGACATCGTTAATCATGATCATCAGTGCCATCATGGGCATCGGTGTTGCACTCGTGAAATGGGGAATGGTTGCATTCTTGCCAGAAACGACACTTGCGTCGCTCGCGATTTTAATCGTCGGTGCGGGACTTGGCATCGTGATTTTTGCCGGATTAGCCATTTGGACGGGACTGGCAGAAGCAGTATTAGGAAGAAAATTTTCAATGAAACGAGGACGTGGCAATGCGGCTAGATAAATTGTTATCCAATATGGGGGCAGGCTCCCGTAAAGAAGTCAAACAACTCTTAAAATCCGGTGCGATTCAAGTAGATGGTGAGATTGTACTCGACCCGAAACAGCATGTCGATGTCGAGACACAAGATATTCTCATGTATGGTGAACCTGTCGTTTACCAAAAGTATATCTACTTGATGATGAACAAACCGCCTGGTGTAATCAGTGCGACGGAAGACAAGCGGGACCAAACAGTGATTGAGTTATTGTTCGAGGACGTGACGTACTTCAAACCGTTCCCGGTCGGGCGACTGGATAAAGACACGGAAGGTTTATTACTGTTGACGAACGACGGTTCATTTAATCATGCGTTGATGTCACCGAAAAAACATGTTGCGAAAACGTACTATGCAGAAGTCATCGGTACGTTGACGGAAGAAGACGTGATTGAAGTACAAGAAGGTGTCACGTTGGAGGATGGATATAAAACGAAACCGGGGAAACTCGTGATCTTAGAGGCAACGGATGAGACATCGACTCTGGAACTGACGATTACAGAAGGCAAGTTCCATCAAGTCAAACGAATGATGCTGGCGTTAGGAAAAGAAGTGACGTATTTAAAACGTCTATCGATTGGTGAATTGCCGCTTGATTCGACACTCGAACCAGGTGAGTACCGTGAACTGACGCGTGGTGAGTTAGCGCTGTTCGACTGGACACCGGAATAAGTGTCATGTCAAAAAAACGCTCCTGCACTTGGCAGAAGCGTTTTTTATTTGGATTCCATCAATTGAAGAGCAGATTAAACGTTCCGGAGTGCTTCCGCGATTGGGAAAGGACCGCTTAATACTTCGAATTGACGTGATTGTGTTTTGTGGTCGACTAATGTCACGAGGAGTGTCGCGACATCGGCACGTGGGACTTTACGATCTTCGTACGATTCAAAGTGTTCTTTGATTTCGACTGTACCACTTGCATCTTCATCACTCAATGGACCAGGGCGGACGATTGTGTAATCAAGTCCACTCGCTCTTAAGTGTTCGTCGGCAGCGGCTTTTGATTCGAGGTAAACTTTTAGTTCGCCACGCGGATTATCCGTACCGACAGAGCTGAGCATGATGAAGCGCTCAATTCCATTCGCTTTTGATGCATCGATGACTTTGATGGCTCCATCTTTATCGACAGCGCGAGTCAATTCGTCCGATGCTCCACCGGCACCTGCTGCGAAAATCGTAACGTCAGCATCTTTAACGACATTCGACATGTCTTCTGTTAAATCACCGATTCGTACTTCAGATGCACCAAGAGCGATTAAATCGTTTATTTGATTTTCTTCTCGGACCACAGCAATCGCTTGATGTTGTCCTTGTTTTGCAATCAATTCAACCATTTTTCGACCTGTTGTTCCGTTTGCTCCAATAATAATGATATTCATTCAAATCATCTCCTTCTCTAGACTAGGTATACCCGTCTGCTAAAAATAAAAACAAAAAAAGACGCGAAGGATTCGCGTCGTAAAAGAAAAATAGTGTTGAAACTGCTTGATTAACCGGCTTGGCGTTGCTTTTTACTTGATGTCCAAGTACCGCGTCTTGGGCTCACAATGAGATTGTTGTATTCGAGCACATTCAAATCCCGTTGAACGGTCCTTGATGTGATGCCAAACTCTTCAACCAACTCTGCTGTCGTAGTAGCTCCGTTCTCGTTGATAAAGAGATAGATCGACTTAATTCGGGTCAACATACGGTCTGTAGAATCTTTCATTGGTATAACCACTCCCCCAATGGATAGAATAGTGTTCTAAAACTTCGGGTGACAATAGACGGTGATATATCAAGTTGTTTCGTCTTTAGTATAACTCTTTCAGTATAGAATGCAAGTAATTTAACCGAACGTTATTGAAAAAAACATACAAATTGAACATTGAATAACGAATGTAATCGTTTTATTATTTTTTAATGTTCGTCTTAATAAGAGAAATGGAAGAATTAAGATTTTGGATGTTCGTAATTGCCGAACATTCGCTATACTAAAAAGGTGAACGTATTAACGGATAAGGGAGAGGTGTCATATGGTAAATTGGAAAGAAGAAGTTTTAACGCGACGCGAAGCACTTTTGACAGACTTAAAAGAGTTGTTACGCATACCGAGTATACTTGATGAAACAACGATTCAAGAAGGGGCGCCGTTTGGTCTAGAAGTCAAACGTGCACTTGATTGGATGTTAGCGACTGGGGAGCGCGATGGGTTCAAAACAAAAAATGTCGACGGTTATGCAGGGCACCTTGAATATGGTGAAGGTGAAGAGCTGCTCGGGATTCTTTGCCACCTCGACGTTGTTCCTGCTGGAGGGGACAGCTGGACGTATGGACCGTTTAATCCGACGCTAGCGGACGGAAAACTATATGCACGTGGTGCGATTGATGATAAAGGACCGACGATTGCGGCATACTATGCGTTAAAAATCGTCAAAGAGTTAGGGTTACCGTTATCGAAACGGATTCGTTTAATTGCTGGTGGAGATGAAGAGAGCGAATGGCGTTGTGTCAATCACTACTTCAAGCATGAAGAGATGCCGACGATTGGATTTGCACCAGACGCTGATTTTCCAATCATCAATGCTGAAAAAGGATTATATGATGGCCTTTTGATCCAAGGGAAACCAGCACAAACTGCAGACACAGGTTATCATCTCGTAACGTTCGTAGGTGGAGAACGTCCGAACATGGTACCGGGTCATGCGACAGCGACGGTCCATGTAGCTGAACACGGATCGATTGAATCTTCATTCCATGCCTACCTGGAAGAGCAAGGGTTGACAGGGACAGTGAAGCAAACGGCAGAAGGTCTTGTCTTTGACGTCTTCGGAGTAGCAGCGCATGCGATGGAGCCGGATAATGGTAAAAACGCGGCATTACACCTTGCTCGTTTCTTAAGTACGCTTCACCTCGACTACAATGGACGGCGTTACATCGAACTCGTCATGCATATGTTCCGTGATTCACGAGGTGTTGCATTGGGTGTCGCGGCATCAGATGAAACGGGGGATTTAACGATCAATGGTGGTGTCTTCCGCTATGAAGAGGGACAAGGAACGGCGTCACTCAATATTCGTTATCCGCACAGCGCTGATTTCACGGAGCGTCTACAGTTGATCAAGGAAGCGGCTTCGGCCTATGGTTTCGACCTTCAGACGCGGACGCACATGCCACCGCACCATGTTGATCCAGAACATGAATTGATTCAGACGCTCAGTGCTGTCTATGAACGTCACACGAATCAAAAAGCGGACTTGATTGCAATTGGTGGAGGCACGTACGCGCGTTCGTTAACAGCAGGTGTTGCATTCGGTCCAGTTTTCCCGGGTGGTCCGGAAGTTGCGCACCAAGTCGATGAATACGTTGATTTTGAAGAGTTATTGTTAGCTGTCGCGATTTATGCAGAAGCGATTTATGAACTAGCCAAATAATATGGACATGAATCCCCCGGCACATCGATGACGGGGGATTGATTCTTGAAAGGAAGTACACCGCGTGATCAATCGTCAAAAATATCACTTTCAGGCACTCTACTTTTTTATCTTCTTCGGGCAAGGTGCACTCATTCCGTACTTAACGCTTTATTTTTCGAATGATGCGTTTCAATTATCTGGTTCAGAAATCGGGACGATTGTTGCGATCGGTCCGATTTTATCGATTTTGTTGCAACCACTATGGGGACTTGCGGCTGATCGTTTTGGTCGACCGAAACGTCTGTTGCTCGTTGCGCTCCTCGCAGCAGCAGGATTTACTGTCAGTTATTTACTGACATCGGTCTACATCCTGCTCTTATTGATTGCATGTTTATGGGCCTTATTCCAATGTGCACATATTCCGTTAGTCGATACACTCGCCATTGAATTTTCGAAGCGGAAATCAGTCGATTATGGCGCACTTCGTTTATTCGGTTCAGCTGGTTTTGCGCTTGCTGTCTTCGTACTTGGGCAGGTGACAGAAGGGGGGACACTCGGAGCGATTTTTTATGCAAGTGGAGCAGCGCTGATTTTAGCGTTCTTAGTATTGATTGGTATCGAAGCAGCTCCAGTCCAGTTGACGGTCAGTGAACGGATGCCCGTTTCACGACTATTTTCAAATAAACGCTTCCTGTTATTTTTAGCAGGTGGAAGTCTCGTCTTTGGTCCGATTTTTGCGAACAACTATTATTTCGGAAGTTATGTTACGATTCGAGGCGAATCGACGGCACTCGTCGGGACCTTATTTTTTGTAGCTGTCCTCTGCGAAATTCCGTTCATGCGAATTGCGACACGTGTCTTAATGCGATTTGGCGCGATTCCTGTCCTCGCGTGTGTCTCAATTTTATCTGCTGTTCGGACGGGATTGCTTGCTTTAGAACCACCGGTCTTCTCGTTATGGATCCTTGCGGCACTACAAGGGATGATTGTTGGATTACTGATTCCCGTTGCGCTGGACTATGTGCGTTCGCTTGTCCCATCATCAATGGTAGCTACGGCTGTCAGTACATATATGGCTACTACGACGGGACTTGCGACCGCGATTTTCAATTTAATGAGTGGCGTTGTCCTCGAACAATGGACAATTTATAGTGTCTTTTGGGTATATACAAGTAGTAGCTTGCTTGGGGCAGTGCTCTATCTGATAAGTGGAAGAATCAAGGAGTGATTAAATTGGACCGACATTATTTTATCGCGATTCCTGTACCGCTCCTCGAGTTGAAGCAATTATCTGAAACGGTTAATCTTGGTCATTACTATCAACAGGTCTACGGCCAGGAAGACTTTCATCTGACATTACATTTCTTAGGTGGATTGACGGAGCGCGAATTGAATGAGTGGCAATGTCGTCTTAAAGAAATTGCAGCTACTGTTCAGCCGTTCACTTTGACTATCAATCATCTCGTTACGTTCGGTAATGAGGACCGTCCACGTGTTTTCGCTGCGGGGGTGGAAGAGACGACTTCTTTATTACAACTCGCGAATCAACTGGCTCCGGAACGACATAAACCGTTCGTTCCTCATATCACACTTGCGAAACGCTGGAATGCAGACTGTGAAGAACTATTGCCAGACATGACGCTACAAGCGAAAATTAATGTCACGGAACTTATTTTATATGAAATCCATCCAGCTGATCGTCCGAGATATCGAATCAATACCTTAGCTAGATGCGGGAAAGAACAGTGAGGTGATCTCATGGCGTTATTGATGAAGTTATATGATTTAGAGAGTAAGTATGAGAAGAACCCGCTCGAAGTCTCAAAACGCTACAAAGAGCAACGGCAGTTAGACTACGAGAATCTATTCCATAAGTGGGAAGCTGGAGACTTGTTTCCGGGCGAGACGATCGTCCGTCCTAAGAAATGGTGGCAGTTTTTCAAATCTCCTGTCGTCGTCCAGTTACCAGGGAAACAGATCTCAAAGCCAGCGTTTGATAAATGGTATAAAAAACGAGTCGAGATTCAAAAGTTGCTCTATGTAGCGGGCGGGGCAACTGAAGATGAGATATGGAAATTGCCGCTTCGGCGACACCTCGACTTTTATCAGATGGTCCATCTGTTAAATGATCAATACGGTTTGTTTTATCGTGCTGTCATTCATTATCAACAAGGAGAAGTCGAGTTAAGTTCCTTTGTCGTCGGCCCATCCGCGATTTATTTACTCGATTGGTTGGATGGAGAAGAGAGCATCTATCATATTAAACGAGAGAAATTATGGCGTGAGCAGCCATTTAAGGCACCGACGAAAAACATTCTGAATCCGTTGATCAGTTTGAAACGGACAGAAGATATTTTACGGCTTGTTTTAGGAAGTGAACTTGAACTACCAATCGAACGAGTCGTCATTGCGTCGAAAGGTTATTTTGATCAACTGCCGAAAGAGTCGAAAACTACTTATGTAAGTAAAGTCGATTTTGCACACTGGTTACACAAAATGAATACATCCGCCCCCTATACAAAAGCTTTTCAAATGCGAGTTTGTGAAAAGATACTAAAAGAAACGTCATCGATCACATTTCAAATGGCGGTCAATGATCAAGAGAATGAACGGATTCAGACGTGAGGAGGGAGCGGCAAAAATTTTGATGTTGTCGCGCACATATGACGAAAATGAAAAGTAGCGAACTAGCGCTGATGCACCCACAATTAATTTCAGCGGAATTTTTGACGTTTCAAACGATTTTGGTCGAATCGAAACAGTCATTCACTAAAGAAGACGTGCAGTTAGTTTCAAATCAGGCAATCATCGATTATGCTGTCATTTCGCAACAACAAGACGGAGGAGTCGCACGTCTCATTTTGGAAGTAGAGGGAGCGATTGAGTTAGAGAGTGTGTATGAATTAGTGAGTGCGACACAAGGACGGATTCGAATCTTTCCGGGGCGTGTTGTTCAAACATCGTTGTTTGATCGTAAATATAGTTACGAAGGACCGCTTGGCGTCATGATGGATGATGGGGTGTTATCGCTTTTTGTCTGGTCACCGATTGCGGAACGTATCGAGTGTGTCATCTACGATACAACAGAAACAGTTCTGAAAACGAGCGAGATGAAACGGGGTGATCGTGGTGTTTACCAAATTACGTTAGCTCGCGAATATGAACACGCCCGATACCGTTATCGCGTGACGACGCACTTAGGGACGACCGAAGTCGTCGATCCATATGCAAAAGCAGTGACGGCGAACGGACGGTTCGGTGTCCTGTCAGATGTCGATCAAGAAATCAGGCAGCGATTTCCGAAGCGGAAAAAACGTCCGATTCTTGTGAAACCGACGGATACAGTAATTTATGAAGCGCATATCCGGGACTTCACGATTGATGCGACATCAGGATCGACGCACCCGGGACAATACCTGGGTGTGTCCGAGCGGGGGACGCGTTCTCCGGCTGAGAAGACGACAGGACTCGATTATTTGCTTGACTTGGGCGTAACACACGTTCAACTTCTACCGGTACATTTGTTCGGTTCGACGGATGAAATTACACGCTCACCATACAATTGGGGATACGACCCCGTAAACTGGTTCGCACTGGCGGGTAGCTATGCGAGTGATGCGACAAATCCGCGGACGCGGATTTTCGAGTACGTCGAGATGATTGATCAGCTGCATGCTGCCGGTATCCGGGTCACGTTTGATGTCGTCATGAATCATGTCTATATTCGTGAGCAGGCTGCACTCGAACATCTTGTCCCTGGTTACTACTTCCGTTATGAACTCGACGGGACGCTGGCGAATGGAACGGGCGTCGGAAATGATACAGCATCAGAACGTTTTATGATGAAACGATTGATTGTTGACTGCGTGACCTATTTCGCGGAGGTACTCCAAATTGATGCCTTCCGATTTGATTTGATGGGAATTCACGACGTGGAGACGATGAACAGCCTTCGGACGGCGCTTGATGCGATTGATCCGACAATCCTCATCTACGGGGAAGGATGGGATCTTGCGACACCGTTAGCCGCACGGCGGAAAGCGATTAGCTCCTCTGCTGCACGGATGCCTGGGATTGGTCATTTTAATGATGTCTTTCGGGATGCACTGAAGGGATCAACGTTTAATGAACATGACCGTGGATTTGTGTCGGGCGATCTTTGGAAAGAAGGAGAGGTTCGAAACGGAATAGCCGGAAGTGTGACGCTTGAGAATCAAACGTACGGTCGTTTCCCAGAGCCGACCTACTCGATTAACTACGTCGAAGCACATGACAATCATACGCTGTTTGATAAATTGAGCCTTGCTAGACCGGATCTCGATGAAAACCAACTTCTACGAATGAGTCGTCTTGCACAAACGATTGTGATTTTAGCAGAGGGAATTCCATTTCTTCATGCCGGGCAAGAATTTGGTCGGACGAAACAAGGTGTCGAAAACAGTTATAATGCACCCGATGCCATTAATCGATTGGATTGGACATTGCGGGATCGTCATTTTGAGATGGTCGACTATATTAAAAATATCTTACAGATTAGACGGATGCACGGTGGTTTCCGCTTGCACCGGGCGAATCAGATTCAAGAATCGCTTCATTTTTTACCGATGCGACCGGGTGTCATCGCTTACGAAGTGGATGCGATTCACTCTTATGATGCCTGGCAGCGAACACTCGTCGTGCATAATGTGACGGATGAAACAATCGAGATTGCGCTCGATCACCCGATGTGGAATCTTCATGTTCAAGGTGATGAAGCATCCGTCACCCCAATCGAAAAAGGCGTCGCCAAGATTAAAGTGCTTCCGTTGTCAACGACGATTGCGACATGTTAAGATATTCATTGTGCCTTATGGCAAATCTATTAAAAAGTTGAGCGGATTATGATGGAATTAGATATTTTAGATGCGCTTGGCGAAGGCTGGACGCTTACGCCAGCAGGCGGCATTACAGGTGAAGCGTACGTCGCTTCGACTGGACAGTCAAAATTATTTTTGAAGCGGAACTCTTCTCCGTTCTTAGCCATTTTATCGGCGGATGGAATCGTTCCGAAGTTGCTTTGGACTAAACGAATTTACAGTGGGGATGTCATCAGTGCGCAACAATTCATTGAAGGAAACGAACTCGAACCGGAAATGATGGAGCGTCCAGAGGTGGCCCGATTACTAGGGAAAATACATGATTCAAAAGAGTTGTTGTTCATGTTACAACAACTTGATCAACGACCAATTGAACCAGATGAGCTATTGCGTCAATGCCGGCTCTATTTTCAACCGGCAGAACTACGTGAACCAAACTTGATTGAACAGGCAATTGGTTATTTAGAGACGCATTTAGCGCTTGTCCGAACGGATGAGCAAGTCGTTTGTCATTCAGATTTAAATCACAACAATTGGTTGACGGGGGCGGATGGTCATCTCTATTTAAATGATTGGGATGATGCGATCATCGCCGATCGTGCCTATGATTTAGGGATGATGCTCTATAGTTATGTTGACGAGGAATACTGGCCGGAATGGTTTGCGAGTTACGGTCATCCGTTGACCCTTGAATTAAAACAGCGCATGCATTGGTACGTGGTGGCGCAAGCGATTTTGTCGATTTACTGGTATGAAGATGCACAACATCCGGATGCGCCAGAAAGTTATGTTTTTCTCGCGCAGTTGCTCGAAAATGAAAATAACTAAAAAACCGCCAAAGTGCAATAAGCGCTTTGGCGGTTTTAGTTGAAGCGAAAAAATTAACCACAGATTGTAGACAAACTCTTATAAAGAGTGGACATGCTATATCGAGATGCAAACAATTCGCGTTGCCCTGTCTTGCCTCGCCCGAGGAAAGCAACGAAACGTGACACTTTATCTCCTGATAGAACTTTGTCTACAGCTTGAACATTAACCTTCTGCTATTTTTATTTCTTGTTCGATGTCATGACTTTCAAGATCTGCTTCTCGGTAAGCAGCTGTCGTCGGTAGACGTAAATCAAGGCGTGGTTTTTCTTCGAATGAGACGGTGACGTTCTTGACCGTGTAATCAAAGACGTGCCCGCCACCTTCGCGGGCTTGATCGATGAAGTGTAGATGGTATCCGGCGACGGCAATCCCGTGACCGAAGCGTGGTGTATAGTAGCCGGCAAGTGTCCCTTCCGTCTGTTTGAACGTCCGTGCACTTTGTGTCGCAACGGCTTCCGTGATTGGGACGAATGGTTGTTCTTGGCGCGCGACCGTCCGTGTCTTGACTTCCGTGAACTCTCCATCGATTCGCACGGCATAAAAGCTGTTGATTGTCGCGAGTTGCGTGCTTAGCCAATGCTCGAAGTCTTGTTTCGTCATTTCTTGATCGATTTGAATCGACTGTGTCGGAGTAAATCGAGTCAACGTACAAAACGGTGTCGTCGTTTCGGGGTCGAGCGGGCGGGCGCTCCCGTCAGAACGCAATTGATAAAAGGTATTATCAAAACCAATCATTTCTCCGTCGAGATGGTCGAAGGTTCCGATGCCGAAGTCGCGCCCGTCAAGAACGGACGCATAACTGACCTCGCTTTCGAAGACGCCGTCGAGTAACGCCATCATCGTCGAGATTTGAAGTAACGTATCATCGTTCGTCATCTGCTCATCTCCTTATCAGTTTAATTGATCCAAGTGTACTTCTTTTCCGAGCGCAGCATTATCGCTGTAATCGATCGGAACATCAATGATGACAGGTCCTTCTGTTTTCCAAGCTTCTTCCATGACAGCGACGAGTTCAGACGGATGATTGACGCGTAAGCCTTTTGCACCAAAACTTTCCGCATACTTCACAAGATCGACATCGCCGAATGATGTGCCTGATTTCCGTTTATATTTCATTTCTTGTTGGAACGCGACCATATCAAAGCCGCTGTCACGCCAAACGAAATGGACGATTGGAGCATTCAAGCGGACGGCTGTCTCAAGTTCCATTGCAGAGAAAAGGAACCCGCCGTCACCTGAAATCGAGACGGCTTTTTTACCAGGACGAACGAGTGTCGCTGCGATGGCCCAAGGTAATGCAACACCAAGTGTCTGCATCCCGTTACTGAACAAGAGGTGACGCGGTTCGTATGAACGGAAGTGACGCGCCATCCAGATATAATGTGAACCGACATCAACCGTTACGGTAACGTCATCTGCAATCTGTTCGCGTAATGTCTTCATGAAATAAAGTGGATGCGTCAATAGCGAGTCTTCGACGACCGGAGGGACGTCCCGCTCGACGAGCCGTTGTTGAAGACCATTCAAGAATGTATCCGTGCTTGTTGACAAGGCGAGTGGCTTCAGACGATCGGATAACGCATCAATCGTTTTCGCGACGTCACCGACAAGCTCGCGATCAGGACGATAGAAGTGATCAATTTCAGCCCGCATTTGGTCGATGTGAATTAATGTCCGTTCATTCGTTGGTTTGTTCCAAAACTTCGGATCGTAGCCGATCGGGTCATAACCAATGGATAAGACGAGGTCCGCTTCAGCGAGCAACGCGTCACCTGGTTGGTTGCGGAATAGACCGACACGACCATAAAAATTAGATTCTAAGTCACGTGACAAAGTCCCCGCAGCTTGGAACGTTTGGACGACGGGAATCGAAACACGGTTCAATAAAGTGCGAATCGCTTTGACGACGTCCGGTTGACTGGAACGCATACCGAGCAGGAGAACAGGGAGTTTCGCTTGTTCGATCAGTGTGGCCGTCTCTTCGACCCATTCTTCTGGAGCAATCCCGAGTTTTGGTGTCGGTACGGCTTTAAAGGACGTGACGTTTGATTCGTTCAAACCGACATCTTGCGGAATACTGACGAAAGCAGCACCGGACGTCGTTTCGGCAGTCCGGAAAGCATTCGAGAGGACTTCTGGGATATTATCCGCATCTTGAACTTCTGCGCTGAAGTTCGTGATTGGCGTAAAGAGTGCTTGGTTGTCCATCGATTGGTGCGTCCGTTTGAGTCGATCGGCACGTGGGACGGCACCGGCAATCGCGACGACCGGATCGCCTTCCGAGTTAGCTGTCACGAGACCTGTTGCGAGATTTGATGCGCCAGGACCAGACGTAACGAGGACGACCCCTGGTTTATCTGTCAAACGTCCGATTGCTTGGGCCATGAAAGCGGCATTTTGTTCGTGACGTGCGACGATTAATTCAGGACCACGATCTTGTAAGACGTTGAAAACAGAATCGATTTTTGCTCCGGGAATTCCGAAGATGTATTCGACCCCTTGCTCGATTAACGTATCAACGACCAAATCAGCTCCTGTTTTTTTCTGTACTAAATTTTCATTTTCGCTGTTTTCGTTTTTGTTCATTACAATTCTCCTTCGTTATCAACGTATTTTGTCGATTGATAGCTGTAATATAAAAACTGTTTCATCGAAATTATACATCTGTTTTAGTCAGAAACCAACCATAATCCTTTAGAAAGTAAAAAAGGCATCTTGTGACAGAACACAAGATGCCTACTGAATCGCGATTATTTAGCGTCAACTTTACCGAATGTCGCCCAAACGAAAAGAGCAGTCACGCCCATGACGAGAACGATCGGTGATGCCCACATGATTAAGAAATTTTCCAATGTCAAAACCTCCTTTAGGGATAGTCCGTATAGTAAGTGTAGTAGATTGCTCAGTAATTCTCAAGTGACGATCTGCTGAACATTCGACTCTGCTAAACGAATAACATCTTATATAATTACCCGAATCATGATAAACTTATCTGCGGATAATTTAAGAATTGAAAGGATGAACAATATGCGTTTACGCCACAAGCCTTGGGCGCTGGATTATATGAAAGAACAGGCATCGATCTATATCGCGGACCCGGCGACCTTAAAAGGAAACTGGTCAGAAGAATTTAAAAATGAACATCCACTATACATTGAGGTAGGTTCCGGAAAAGGAGCATTCATCACGGGTATGGCAAAGCAACACCCAAATATCAACTTCATCGCGATTGAATTATTTGAAAGTGTTGCGGTTGCAATCGTTCAAAAATTGGTCGAAGAGCCACTACCTAACGTCCGTGTCTTGACGGTCGATGCAAAAGACTTACGTGACTTCTTTGAAAAGGGAGAAGTCACTCGTGTCTACTTGAACTTCTCTGATCCGTGGCCGAAGTCGCGTCATGCGAAACGACGTCTCACATATAAGACGTTCCTCGCGACGTACGAAGACATTTTGCCGGAGCAAGGTCAGATTCACTTTAAGACGGATAACCGTAAACTATTTGAATCGAGCCTGATGACGATGTCAGCTTACGGTATGACATTCGACTGGATGTCGCTTGATCTACACGTCAATGAGCCGGAAGATAACGTCAGAACGGAGTACGAAGAACGTTTTTCAGCACTTGGTCAACCGATTTATCGGATGGAAGCAACGTACGGGAAATGATTTAGACAAAAAGTTTTCTTATTTTCCTGGTATTTCTTTCACACTTTTTTCTTATTAATTGGTACAATGTTGTTGACTGAAGAACTTGTACTTACAGGTAAAGGGGGAATTTGGGGATGTGGCAAAAAAGCTTAGCCTTCGTAACAGCACTCTTTCTCGCGCTGAGTATCGGTCAATCGGTATTCGCTGCGATTGATACGTCAGCAATGGAAAAGGCTCTCGACGAGGAATTAAAGAGTTCGCATTACGATTATAAAAAAGGTTCTGTAGAAATCGAGGACCCGAAAACATTCACTGGTGAAAAAGGTGAAGAAATCATCGGCGGAATCGCTGTCATCGAGACAGTCCGTGATGGCATCTTTATCACAATCAAACGTGAAATCCACTTCTATAACACGGAGAGTAAAGAGATGTTGACGAACGCAGATGCTGCGAAAGTAGATGGCGTCAAAGAATACATCGACAAAAACTCGAACAACTTACAGCAGAAAGTAGTCTACTGGTTACCGATGTTATTGATGATCTTGTTGATTGCCGTACCAGCAATTGTACTTTATGTCGTCGTACCACGTCTTTATTCGACAAGTGAATACATGAACCCGATCTACGAACGTAACGATAACCCACGTTAATCGTTGTCGGACAAAACGAAACACCCGCCTAAGAGGAAGTAAGATTCCGAAGAGGTGGGTGTTTTTTTAAACTAAAAAAATAATACGACGAGAAATGCCAAAATGGCAGGCAGTCCTTGTTTGTAGAGAATCGAGACATTTGCTGTCGCTGCACCGTACAGGGCGGCGATGATGACACAACTTAAGAAAAACAGTTGAATGACAGACGAATCAAGGACAAGACCGAAAATCAATCCGGCAGCAAGAAAACCATTGTATAATCCTTGATTGGCAAACAATGTTTTGATGCGTGGATCTGCTGCGATTTCCTTCGTCAGTCCAAACGTACGAAGCGCCGGTTTTGAAGATAAGAAAAACATTTCAAGAGCTAAAATATAGAAATGTTCAAGGGCAACAAGTAAAACAAGAATCGTTCCGAGTAGGTTCATGAAAGTTCGCTCCTTAAAAAAAGACCATACTTCGACTGACGAAGTATGGTCCCGATATTATGCGTATTCGAGTAAAGCGCCTGTTTCTGCATCAACTGTGAATTGATACGTTTTTTCATCGTCACCTTCAAGGACCGAGATGCCACCTTTGTAGCTTTGGTAGTCACGTGACTCATATGCGTACGCCTCTGGTGTTGCAGAGATCCATGCACCTTGGACACGTCCTTTTGCTGAAAATGTGCGTTTCGTGATTTCGAGAGCTTCCTCGGCAGATAGTTGTTTGTTGTCGACAGCCTTCTTAACTGCGAAAGTTGCAACGACAGCTGCTGCCAAACCGATAATCCAATAGCGTTTTTTCATTAAAATTTCCCCTCCTTACAGGTTTCTATACCTACTGTACCAAATAATTCGTCAAGATAGAAACAAAAGCTTAAGTGATTGAAGCATTTTTTTGTATAATAGAAAAATAGGAGGCGATACATAGTGAATGAAAAGACAAAAGATCTATTTAAAACATTGACGGAATTGAACGGGGCTCCGGGGTTTGAGCATGAAGTCAGACAGTTCGTCCGAGAGCGGATTACACCGGTGACGGATGAAATCGTTACAGATGGTATCGGATCGATTTTCGGTAAACGGACGGGTCAGGCCGATGGTCCGAAAGTGATGGTCGCAGGTCACATGGACGAAGTTGCCTTCATGGTCACACAAATCACGAAGAACGGGATGCTTCGGATTCAGCCGCTCGGTGGTTGGTGGAGTCAAGTTCTACTTGCACAACGCTTTTCGATTTGCGGCGATCATGGAATCATTCCGGGAATCATCGCATCGACACCGCCACATCTCTTAACAGAGGAAGTGCGGAATAAACCAATGGCGATCAAAGACATGTTTATCGATATCGGGGCGGATTCAAAAGAAGAAGCGGAATCGTTTGGCGTCCGACCAGGAATTCCGGCTGTTCCATTCTTCCCGTTCACACCGATGGCGAATCCGAAAAAAATCATGGCGAAAGCCTGGGACAATCGGTATGGGGTCGGTATGGCGATTGAGTTGCTTGAAGAGACGAAGGCAGCCGATCATCCGAATGTCTTATTCTCTGGTGCAACTGTCCAAGAAGAAGTAGGATTACGCGGAGCACAGACGGCGACGAACATGATTGATCCGGATGTCGCATTTGTTGTCGACGCTTCACCAGCGAACGATGCTTCGGGCGATAAAACGGAGTTTGGTCAACTTGGTCAAGGTCCTTTGTTACGCATCAAGGATAGCGTCATGATTCTATCGAAGGAAATGACGGATTATGTACTTGATACGGCAGAATCGAATCAGATTCCGTATCAGTATTATGTTGGAGCGGGCGGGACGGATGGCGGTGTCATTCATCGTTCGAACAATGGGATTCCGACGACGGTCGTTGGCTTACCGGCTCGCTATATCCATACGCATGCTTCAATCATGCATACGGATGACTACGATGCGGCGAAAGAGTTGTTGAAAAAACTCGTCACGCAATTGGATGCGACAACGCTCGCGACACTACAAGTGAAGTAAGCAATCCGGAAGGTGGATTTGTCTCTATGGACAAATTCACCTTCTTTTTCGCGAAACACATGTCTTGTCAGATGAAATAACATTTGTGTTTTCTTTTATGGGGAATTTGTTATAATAACGTTGATTTGACGAAAAGGACGTGGCGACTTGTTAAAAGATAAAGGAATATCATTAAGCCCTCGGATTTATTTCATTACAGTGCTCAGTTATATGGCGCTCGGTTTATTTAGCTCGTTGATTATGGGATTGATTCTGAAAACGATTGGCGACGGTTTGATGACACGTGGAGTCGATGCATCGATTCTCGTCACGATTGGGGATCAAGCGATTGCGTTGACCGGACCAGCGATTGGTGTTGCTGTCGCGTTCGCTTTAGAGGCACCGCCGTTGATTTTATTTTCAGCAGTCGTTGTCGGAGCGTTCGGTTATGAAGCAGGCGGACCTGCCGGGAGCTATATCGCGGCGTTGATTGCGACGGAGTCCGGAAAACTGTTTTCAAAAACGACGCGTCTCGATATTATCGTGACCCCTTTACTTACGTTAGTGATCGGCTTTTTCAGTGGGAAGTATATCGGTTCTTGGATTGGAACGTTGATGACGGATCTCGGGGAAGTCATTCGCTGGGGAACGGAACGCGAACCGCTGCTGATGGGGATTTTTGTTGCGACGGTCATGGGACTCGCATTGACAGCGCCCATTTCAAGTGCTGCTTTAGGCATCATGTTAGGACTGGATGGATTAGCCGCAGGGGCAGCGACGATCGGTTGTGCAGCCCAAATGATTGGATTTGGTGTCATCAGTTATCGTGATAACGGGATTGGTGGATTGATTGCACAAGGGGTCGGGACATCGATGCTTCAAGTCGGAAACATCATCCGTAATCCGTGGACGATCATTCCCCCGACGCTTGCCGGTGCGTTGTTGGCACCATTCGCGACAGTCTTGTTCAGTCTCGAAAGTAATCCGGCGGGTTCTGGAATGGGGACGAGCGGATTAGTTGGTCCATTGATGGTACTGAAGACAATGGGCTTCACGACAGAATATTATCTTGCTGTCGGCATCCTATGTTTCGTCGCTCCGGCAATCATCAGTTATCTAATTTACCGGGTACTGTACCGGTATGGACGTATTAAGGACGGCGATTTAAAAATCGACTATTGAATCTAAAAAAAGGGCTGACTCATAAGTCAAAAAAATAATCCTTGTGGCGGACGTTTCCGTCCTCCATCAATCAAATGGCCGATGATCCCACTTTTCACGGGATCGTCGGCCATTTCTAATTAATTGAGAGTCGTTCACGCTTTTAAGTCAGTCCCTTTTGTCATTATAAAGAAAAACCGAACGAACTCGAGTAGAAACTCGTCAGAAATACGTAGAGATAAATTAAATAGAGGGGGGTCAAGTAACGCATCCGGACGACTGGTAACTTTCGGGCGACACGTTTCCCGAGTGCTTCAAGGACAAGGATAATCGCAAACCCGATAACTAAGAATGCTAAAATCTCAGGTAATCCTCGTTCAGAATCGATAAAAGAGTAACCGTAGCGAAGGCAACTCGTCATTCCGACGAAGCCGACGAAACGTTCGAATGGATGTTTAATAGGTTGGTCCGTCATAGTGATTTCCTTTCAAGGCGTTTTCTAGTTGAAGTATAGCAAACAGAGCATGAAAACGCACAGAAACATTCGAATATGCTATGATGTACCCAATGAAATTAAGAAGTAATCGAAGGAGGAACTACGATGAAAAAACTTGACTCTCAACAACTATTTGAAACAGCGAAGCAAGGAAATGCTGTTTTTCTCTTTTCAGCAAATTGGTGCCCGGACTGCCGCTTTCTTGATCCGTTCATGCCAGAGATTGAAAGTAAGTTCAGTGAGTTTGAATTTTATTACGTCGACCGTGATGAACATATGGAAATTGCCCAGGAAATGGACATCTTCGGCATTCCGAGTTTCGTTGCCTATCGTGGAAACGAAGAAACAGGACGTTACGTCGGAAAAGAACGTAAAACACCTGAACAAGTGACCGAATTTTTAGAAACAGTCTGACACGAAAGCGAGCGCTGTCTCGCTTTTTTTCATTAAGAAAGGATGGAAATGACCCATGGAACTGCAACAAATTCGCCGCATGGTGACGGAAGCATTTGAAGAAGAACGTTATACGACGTACTTTGATCGTGAAAAATCGGTCCTTCGGATTGAACGAAAACAAGACCGGACGGGCGTTGACCTTGGATTAAACCCGCTCGTCGCAAAGGCAAAGCGGCGAGGTGTCATTGCTGTTGAAGAGACGATTGAGTACATCAAAGCGGTTCTGGAACAAACGGAGCCTGTCTCATTAGTCGGAAATGAACAAAAAGTATTACCAGTCATCCGAGCGAAGTCGTTCGCTGACGAAACGAAAGATGGCAAACGAATCATCAGTACGCCACATACGGGTGAAACAAAAATCATGTATGCTCTTGACTTAGGAGCGACCTACCGCCTAATTGATGAAGATTTAGTTGAACAGGCGGGGTGGACGACTGAACACTTGTCTGAAGCAGCACGCTTCAACTTGAAGTCGCTCGAAGCACCATTCAAGGTCGATGAAGTCGCAGGAAATGTCTTTTATTTCTTGAGTACAGGAGATGGCTATGAGGCTAGCCGCGTCCTCAACAAACAATTGTTAGCAGATTATGCAGACAAAGTGACAGGCGAATTTTCGATTGGGATTCCTCATCAGGACGTCTTAATTTTTGCGGATATCCGAAATGACGCGGGCTATGATGTCTTCCAACAGCTAATGTTTGACTTCTTCACAAATGGACGTGTACCGGTTACGGCACTCCCGTTCCTATATGAAGACGGAAATCTTGAACCGGTCTTCGTCCTTGCGAAAAACAAGCATCCGAAACCTTGAATAATCTGATACAATAAGCATTGTGAGAAAGTCTGAAGGGAGTCATGGATTGAATGAATGTGTTTTATAATAAAGAAGGTGTCGGTGACGTCTTGATGGTCATCTTATCAGATGCACCACGAGCGGAAGTTACGGCTGAACGTGCAGGTGCTGTCGCGACGATTTTCCATCATGAGCGCGTGATTGGATACAATATCTTTGAAGCGTCACAGCAATTTGAATTGAATGCAGTCGGACCAGTTGAACTGACACCCGAACTCGTCAAAAAAATTCAAACCGTTTTAGCGGACAACGGCGTAACGTTTGTAATCGATGACATCGATTACTCACCAAAATTCGTTGTTGGATACGTTAGCTCTTGTGAAAAACATCCGGATGCGGATAAACTATCGATTTGCCAAGTCGAGGTGGACGGAGACACACTTCAAATTGTATGTGGCGCGCCGAACGTCGCAGAAGGACAAAAAGTTGTCGTTGCTAAACCAGGGGCGGTCATGCCATCCGGTTTAATCATTCGACCTTCTGCACTTCGAGGTATACCGTCAAGCGGGATGCTGTGTTCTGCCCGTGAACTCGCATTACCAGACGCACCACAAGAAAAAGGAATTCTTGTATTAGAGGATTCAGCGCATACTGGAGAGGCATTCTTAATCGGCCGTTGATTCGGCCGATTT
The DNA here is from genome assembly GCF_018618705.1 of Exiguobacterium sp. H66. Classification (NCBI taxonomy): domain Bacteria; kingdom Bacillati; phylum Bacillota; class Bacilli; order Caryophanales; genus Exiguobacterium; species Exiguobacterium sp. H66. Next base: position 27,913 of record NZ_JACSMQ010000002.1, on the reverse strand, counting down.
TTTAACAAGATGGAGGGGTGAAGGAATGAGCAATCGTTACGAACAGTCATTGAAGGAACAAGCGGCACGGATTCGACGGGAATTAGCGGGCGAAAAAGAGACGACTCCAGTCGAACGACCGAAAAAAGAAGAGCGAGAAGATCGCTTCGTGTTGACGGATGTTCCATCGCCTATTTACGGATTCCAACGGCCTAAAAAGCAACGGTCGATCCAAGAAGATGTAACTTCGATTGAATCGGAAATGGACGTTTCAAGTGAATCAGAAGAGGGAAAAACCGATGAGGCGCTTGAGAACATGACAGATGAAACAATTGAAGCGTCAGGGATCGAGACGATGGAACAGACGGACTTAACCGAAGTAGACGCAGGTCTTGTTCCAGTGACGGATTCTGAACTACTCAACCCTGACCCATCAATCGAGTCATCAACTGAAGCATTTGCTGTAGAATCTTTTGATTCAGCTCTAACGGAACAAGAGCCAGTTGAAGAAGAACTAGTCACTGAATTAAAACAACAAGATGAATCATTAGAAGTGACATCTTTTAGTGAAGACACGGTACCACTTCCCGTCGAAAACGGAGATGAGATTTCTTCGGAAAACATCGTCGAACATGTCCTTGAGACGGAAACCGTTCAAGAACAACATGTCTTCACGGAAAAGCATGCTGAAGAAGCGACTGAAGAAAAAACACAAGTACAGTCAAGTGCAGTCAAGAAACCTGTTGGACCGCCTGTCAACGTTGTGATGACAACTAAAGACTTAATGGCGATGTATCGTGCACGACGTGAACAAAATAATTTACATGGTAAAAAATAAGTCGGTTTGCTATAATGGTACAGGTTTTGTACCCAAGCCCGATGGTACGAACCGGAACGTGAATTGGAGGGCTTTTATATGACAAAATATCATTTTGTTGGGATTAAAGGGACTGGAATGAGTGCACTTGCCCAAGTATTACATGAGATGAACCATCAAGTACAAGGTTCTGATATCGAAAAACACATCTTTACTGAGGACGCTTTACGGGCGAAAGGTATTCCGTTTTTCCCGTTCAACGCCGACAACATCAAAGAAGATCAAATCATCATTCAAGGAAATGCGTTTGGTGATGAACATCCAGAAATCGCGCGGGCAAATGAACTTGGTTTAACAATTTATCATTACTACGATTTTTTAGGTCACCTAGCAGACGAATATCGTTCAGTCGCAATCACAGGGTCACATGGTAAAACATCGACGACAGGTCTGTTGTCACATGTCTTAAGCGGAATCACGCCAACCGCATTTTTGATTGGTGATGGTACAGGTGCAGGTGTCGAAGAGGCAAAAGCATTTGTGTTTGAAGCATGTGAATACAAACGTCACTTTTTATACTACAAGCCAGATTATGCAATCATGACGAACATCGATTTTGATCACTCGGATTATTTTACAGGCATTGATGACGTTGTTTCAGCATTCCAGGAGATGGCGATGCAAGTCAAGCAAGCCATCATTGCGTGTGGAGACGATGAACATCTTCAAAACATTCAAGCGAATGTGCCTGTATTGTATTATGGTTTTGGACAAAACAATGATTTCCGGGCAGAGAATGTCAAGTCGACGCCAGACGGAACATCATTCGATGTTTATTTACGGGACGACTTTTACGGTACGTTCCTGATTCCAGGGTTCGGTCAACACCATGTCTTGAATGCCTTATCGGTCATCGCGATCTGTCAATATGAAGGATTGAATAAAGAGGACGTCGCAGCACGTCTGTCTTCATTCGGAGGAGTTAAGCGTCGCTTTAGTGAAACGAATTTCGGATCACAAGTTTTAGTCGATGATTATGCACACCATCCGAAAGAAATCAGTGCAACGATCGAATCGGCACGTAAAAAATATCCGGACCGGGAAGTCATCGCGATTTTCCAACCGCATACGTACACGCGCCTAAAGTCCTTCATGGATGATTTTGCGACATCACTTCGGGAAGCGGACGCTACGTATCTCTGTGAGATTTTCGGATCGGCGCGAGAGCAAGAAGGGCAAGTTCGGATTGAGGATCTCCAAGAGAAGATTCCGAACGCTGACATCTTGACGCGAGATAATGTTTCGATTTTGAGTAAACATGACAATGCTGTTCTATTGTTCATGGGTGCGGGGGATATCCAAACGTACCAACAGCAGTATGAAGGAACAAAATAAAATGTTTCATCAGTAAAAGGCATGGGTGCATTCAGGCATCCATGCCTTTTTTGTCGGTTTCGTGAAGTTAAGAAAAGATGACGTACGCCGAACCATTTTTTTATTGCATCTTGAATTGAATTTTGGAATAGTGGGGGTATGTTAATTTAGGAAGGAATCAATCACATGGGACAAATTTTCTTGATTTTATTATTGCAGCTCATTTACGTGCCTGTCCTGACACTCCGGACAATCATGCTCGTCAAAGGGCGGACTGTCATCGCCGGTGTCTTCGGGACGGTCGAAACGTTAATCTATATCTTTGCTTTAGGCGTCGTGTTCCGTGACTTGACGACGCTCGGAATGGTCGTCTACGCACTCGGATTCGGGCTCGGTATTTTAATTGGTGGCTTCGTCGAAAGAAAACTTGCGATTGGCTACAACATGATTCAAGTCCATACACAAGAATTTCCGGCTGAACTGATTCAAGTCATCCGCGATAACGGATTTGGTGTCACCCATTACCAAGGACAAGGACGAGACGGTGTCCGGTACCGGCTCGATGTACTTGCTGCACGGACGCGGATGAAAGTATTGCGTGGTTTAGTCGAAGAATATGAGCCAAAAGCATTCCTCGTTGCTTTCGATTCGGTCGACTTCAAAGGGGGATACATGCTGAAGGGGTTAAAACGTCAAAAGTAATGAAAACTTTTGAAGAACATCACGGGATTCTCCACAAAAAGATGTTTACTCTATGTTATTTAAGGATAAAGATGATATAGAACAAATTACAATTCGTGAGAGGGGTAATCGAAGATGATTAGTAATCACGCAAAAACAGCACTAAACCAACAAGTTGCAAACTATGGTGTTTTATTCGTAAAACTCCATAATTATCATTGGTACATTAAAGGACCAGAATTTTTGACGTTACACGTTAAACTAGAGGAATTGTACACGTGGGTATCTGAGCAATATGATGTTGTCGCAGAACGACTGTTGATGAACAATGGAAATCCTTCAGCGACAATGAAAGAATATTTGGAGAAGACGACGCTTGAAGAAGCAAAATCTGGCTTATCTGCCGATCAGATGGTTGAATCCGTCATCAGCGACTTCCAACAAGTACGTAAAGAAATGCTTGAAGCGATTGAACATTTAGAGGCGCAAGACGTGACGGTCGAAGATGATTTACTGGCTCAAGCAAAAGAAATCGAAAAACAAATTTGGATGTTGCGTGCGACACTAAAAAAATAAGTGAACAAAAACGGATGACTGCATCCTTAGAGGATTCGGCCATCCGTTTTCTACTTATTTTAGATTTTCCGGGTTCAAGACGTCGAGTTCAGGAAGGACGAATCGTCCATCTTTACGAATCAAGACATCGTCAAACCAAATTTCACCGCCGCCATAATCCGGGCGTTGAATGTTGACCAAGTCCCAATGGACCGAAGAATCGTTTCCGTTATAGGCTTCAGCGTAAGCTTGACCCGGCGTAAAGTGGAAACTGCCATCAATTTTTTCGTCAAATAAAATATCTTTCATCGGATGTTGGATGAATGGATTGACACCAATCGCAAACTCACCGACGAAACGGGCGCCGGCATCTGTATCAAACACTTGATTGATGCGCTCCGTATCGTTCGCCGTTGCTTCAACAATTTTTCCGTTTTCGAACGTCAATTTTACGTTTTCGAACGTAAATCCTTGATAAGGTGACGGTGTATTATAGGAAATGACGCCGTTGACGGAATCTTTGACAGGGGCCGTAAAGACTTCACCGTCCGGAATGTTGGCATTACCGGCACACTTGATTGCGGCGATGTCTTTAATCGAGAACGTTAAATCTGTCCCGTCCCCGACGAGGCGGACACGATCGGTCTTGTTCATCAGCTCGACGAGTGGTTCCATCGCCTTGCCCATTTTCTCGTAATCCAGCGTACAGACATCAAAGTAGAAGTCTTCAAACGCTTCTGTCGATTGGTTGGCAAGTTGAGCCATCGAAGCTGTCGGGAAACGGAGGACGACCCATTTCGTTCCTTTAACACGATCTTGGGTATGCATTTTCCCTAATGTTTGTCCGTATAACTTCATTTTGTCCGATGGCACGTCAGATAATTCATTGATGTTATCCCCGGCACGTAAGCCGATATAAGCGTCCATCGCTTGCATCTGCTTTTGCTCGATGTCAGCCATCAATTGAAGTTGCTCTTCTGATGCATTTCGGTATAATTTTCGTAGGATACGATTATCTTTCAACAGGACGAATGGAAGTCCGCCTGCTTCATAGGCAGCATCAACGAGTGCTTCGACTAATTCGCGCTCAATTCCGAAATTTTCAATTAAAACTTTTTCACCAGGAGCGAGTGCAACAGAATAATTAATTAAGTTCGTTGCAAGTTGTGTAAGACGTGAATCGCGCATGAATAGTTCCCCCTCTAATTTGCGTATGTAGGTTTCATCTATCATTGTAACGGAAATAAACCAATTGGAGTAGCAGGAACGACTCGAGATACGTCGAACTACCAACAAGACACTAGCAAAAGAAATTGGAGGCATGAATCATGGAAATCACATTAGGCGGTATCGCCGGACTAGTCGCTGCGATCGCATTCGTAGTGCTCGTTATCTTCCTTGCGCGCGTACTTGGTGCAGCAAGCAAGACACTAAATAATGTCGCAGACACGACAGCAGGGCTTGAACGCCAGTTAGACGGAATTATGATGGAGACGACGGCGTTGCTACATAAAACGAATCGTCTTGTCGATACAATCGAAGAAAAAACAGAGCTCCTTGCGCCGGTTGCGAATTCGATTGAAGAGTTAGGCACATCGCTAAACAAAGTGACGGATTCTGTTCGAACTGTTTCTGATACAGTAGCAGGGGCAGCAGATACGAACAAAGAACAGATTGCTCAAGCGGTTCGTTGGGGTTCAGTCGCTGTTGAACTCTTTAAAAAGAATAAACCGGAATCAGGTCAACCTGTTTCATCTTCTAGTACGGCTACGACAACGGTGGAGAAAAAACAACGCCGCCGTTTCCGTAAACAGGCAGATACACCGGTGACACCGGAAGTCGTGTCAGTGCCGGATGTTGAAAGTATTCCAGATGAATTGAAGGGAGATCGTAAATCATGACAAAACAACACCCATACCAAGCCCAGGACCAAAATACTTCAAAAGGTGGCGGCTTCTTAGCAGGTATCATCGTTGGAGGATTGATTGGTGCAGCCGCTGCGTTACTTTCAAGTCCGAAGTCAGGAAGCGAGATGCGTGGCATGCTCGATGAGCGTACAGCTCCTGCACGTCAACGCTTGAATGAACAGACGCAAGTGGTCCGTGAAAAAGCGGAGCCGCTCGTCGGCGAATGGATTCAACTGGCAAAAGATAAAGCAGCACCGGTCATCGAAAAAGCGAAAAAAAATTCAACTGTTCAAGAAGCGGCACAATACGCTGGTTTTGAAAAAGATCAGGCAAGCATTGACACAGCACTCGCAGAAGCAGAACAACTCGTACGAGACATCGAACGTGAAATCGGTGAGGAAGTGAACGGTGCAGCTGTTGCGGAACAACTCGATACAGAGACTGTCGCTGATCTTTCAGAACTGCGTGAAGGTTTAGAAGAAGATCAAGAAGATGAGGCTGAGGAAAACGATCCGCAAGCAGACATGGCAAACGAGAAAAAGCCGAAGAAGTAATTTACTGAACGTATTAGCTGCTTTTAATAGCTAATACGTTTTATTTTTTTGTATAATTTGATTTGATAAGAGCACATCAAAAAAAAGAATGGGTTCGAGTAGTTCTATCATGTACAATCGGCATGAAGTCGGCTATAATTAGTTGCTATTACGAGCTATATGCTGATTAGGGAGTGGTAGACAGATGGATCAACAAGCAGAATTAAAACGTTTACGCGATGAACTCGATTTAGTGAACGCTGATTTACTAGAATTAATCAACAAGCGGGGCGAAATCGCCGTCGAAATCGGTAAAGTAAAACGTGCGCAAGGGCTCGACCGTTACGACCCGGTTCGTGAACGTCAGATGCTTGAGTCGATTGCCGAAAATAACCATGGTCCTTTTGAAAATGGGCGCCTTCAGCATATGTTCAAAGAGATTTTTAAAGCGTCACTTGAACTACAGGGGGAAGACCGGACACGTAAATTGCTCGTGTCACGTAAACAAAAACCAACGAATACGATTATCCGTGTTGGAGATGATGTCATCGGTGACGGATCCCAACAACTGATTGCTGGGCCTTGTGCCGTTGAAAGTGAGGAACAAGTCTTTGAAGTAGCCGCACAGCTTGCAAAGCATGGTGTTCGTTTCATGCGTGGTGGGGCATACAAACCACGGACATCGCCTTACGATTTCCAAGGGCTCGGTTTAGAAGGATTGAAGATGTTAAAAAAAGCAGCAGATGCGCATAACTTACATGTCATTACCGAAATTATGACGCCGAGTGCCGTTGAATCTGCTTTACCATATGTTGATATCATTCAAGTCGGTGCACGTAACATGCAAAACTTCGATTTGTTAAAAGAAGTCGGGCGTACGAACAAACCCGTTCTTCTAAAACGTGGTCTTTCAGCAACACTCGAAGAGTTCATGTACGCAGCTGAATACATTATGGCGAGCGGGAACGATCAAGTCATCCTATGCGAGCGCGGTATTCGTACTTACGAACGCGCGACACGGAATACACTTGATATTTCTGCCGTTCCTATCCTGAAGCAAGAAACGCATCTTCCTGTCATGGTCGATGTCACACACTCGACAGGACGAAAAGATATTCTTTTACCGACGGCGAAAGCTGCATATGCTGTTGGGGCAGATGCCGTCATGGTCGAAGTGCATCCATTCCCTGCATTGGCACTGTCTGATGCGAACCAACAACTTGATTTTAAAGAATTCGATGCGTTCGTCGAAAACTTAACGTCAACTTTTCCGGCACTAAACGTTCAATGATTTTGTAAAAAGGGTAACCTATAGCGAATGAAAACGTTTTACAATGAAGGAAGAATGGGAAAAGAAAGATATCTTTTCCTGTCTTCCTTTCGTGTTGTCTAAAAATGAAAATGAGAATGAAAACGAAATGATTGTTTAAATAAGGAGGAATTTGCTTTGAACAGTAATATTACAATTTATGATGTAGCACGCGAAGCCGCTGTTTCGATGGCGACTGTCTCCCGGGTAGTTAACGGAAATCCGAACGTCAAGCCATCCACGCGCAAGAAAGTCCAGGATGCAATCGATCAACTCGGGTATCGCCCAAATGCCGTCGCACGTGGACTCGCAAGTAAAAAAACGACAACGGTCGGAGTCATCGTACCGGATATCTCAAATATTTTCTTTGCCGATTTAGCGCGTGGGATTGAAGATGTCGCGACGATGTACAAATACAACATCATTTTATGTAATTCCGATCAAAATCGTGAAAAAGAAATCCATCTCTTGAATACGTTGCTCGGAAAACAAGTCGATGGCATCATTTTCATGGGTGGACGCCTTCATGAAGATTTAGTCCGCGAATTCAAAACATCCCCTGTGCCGATCGTATTAGCAGCGACGCTCAATCAAGACTATGATCTTCCTGCTGTCAACATCGATTACGAGAGTGCGGCATATGACGCCGTCAAATCATTGATCGATCATGGACATAAACGGATCGGGTTCATCACGGGTCCACTCGAGCAACAGATTAACGGTGAGAAGAAATTTGCCGGGTACCGTAATGCCCTGGAAGAAGCCAATCTTCCGTTTGACGAACAAAATGTCGTTTTAGGAAACTACACGTATGATTCAGGAATGAAGGCAATGAACCAACTGCTTGAACTCGGTGAGGAGTGCCCACGTGCAATCTTCGCTGGGACGGATGAAATGGCTCTCGGTGTCATTCATGCCTTACAGGACGCAGGTCACCGTGTTCCTGAAGACTTCGAAGTCATCGGACACGATAATACACGTCTCGCGACGATGATTCGTCCGAAGCTGACGACTGTCGTGCAACCGATGTATGATATCGGAGCAGTTTCGATGCGTCTGTTGACTAAAATCTTGAATCAAGAAGAAATTGAAACAAATGATGTAACGTTACCGCACCGGATTGAGCACCGGGACTCTACACGTTCATGATGTTCAAACAAAAATCGTCCTCTTTCCTAGTCGAGTCTAGGAAAAAAGACGATTTTTGTTTTGTTCTAAATTATTTAAGGTGTCACGGTAATAAGTTGATCTTGATGGTGATGCAACTGATCATTCTCGACGTGGAGTCGGACCGTCGTTTGACCAGCTTGTGCTAATTTGACTTGACCGACGTACATATCGTCTTTCAACGTTAGTGGAATGTACGTATGTTTTTCGACACCTTCTTCGATGACTTCGGCTTGGACATCTGCTTTTAAGACTTCACCCTTTTCAAAAATATGAAACGAAACGGGGAGCGTCGCACCTGCCGTGACTTTCGTTGCCCCCATATAGTGAACGGCAAGATTTTCGCTCGAAGCATGATCATGATCAGCATCAGTATGTGAAGCTTCTTCATGCGAATGATCCATCACAGTAAAAGAAATTTTATCCATATGATGTAGACCTTTTTTATCATTAATATGATAGAGACCTTCATATTCGCCCTCAGCGAGTGTTGCTTCTGCTTGGTACGAGCCGGTTTTTTCCAAAGTAGCTTTAATTTTTTTATGAGCAGTATCTTTTTCGTCTGCTTTCCAAATCTCGAACGTCACATCTTCTACATTGACTGCTTTTTTATCTTCGACAGCAGTTGCTTTAAATATGACCTTTTCATCAGCCATCGTTTTTGCTGGAACCACTACTTTGACGTCGACTGCCGGTTTCCCACTACCTTGCATCGCGTCGTGGTCCATCGCCTTTTCGTCGCTATTGTTGCATCCTGCAAGAAATAGACCAGTTGCAAGTACGGCAACACTCATCCCCATCATTTTCTTCATGTTCAGTCCCCCAATTATTCATTTACTATGTAAAGTATTGAAACCTTATTTAGTATACCAATAACTTGTGAAATCCGAACGAAGTATATGTGAAAAGTACAGGACAATTTTTAATCACTCGAGTAGGGTGAAGCTTCTGCTAAACGGTCTTTTTTCGCGTCATCGATAAATGGCCATAGGAGTCGTTTAACGGTTTCCCAGTTTTTTTCCTCGATTTCAGGTCGACGGGGAATCGAAGGGTACACTGGCAATTGATCTGCCCACGTGGTCGGAACCGTCGTGCTCTGTTTTGTCCATCGCTCAATCCAGTCTTTCGGGAGGTCCCCACTAAATGGTGCACGATTTGTCAAAGCTGCGAAGACTTGACTCCAGGCGCGGGGAACGACACGGTACCAATCGTATCCTCCTCCGCCTAAAGCGACAATCCGGCCTTTCGTATAACGGTTTGCTGCTTCGACAGCGATTTGCGGAATTTGTTCATAACTTTTCATCGTGAGCGACAAGTGAGTCAATGGATCAAGCGCGTGGGCATCGGCACCATTTTGCGTAATGATCAAGTCAGGTTGGAACAACTCACAGGCTTCGAACAAGGCAGTCCGATAGGCGAGTAAAAACGAAGCGTCTTCCGTAAAAGCATCAAATGGAATGTTCCAACTGAAGCCATAACCCTCTTCAGATCCGCGCTCTGTCACCATACCTGTCCCCGGGAAGAGATAACGTCCTGTTTCATGCAGTGACAGCGTCATGGCATCAGAACGATTATAAAAAGCCCACTGGACACCATCGCCATGGTGCGCATCGGTATCGACATAAAGAATACGACACGCATATTTTTCAATCATCGCCGCCATGGCGACTGCTGTATCGTTGTAGATACAAAAGCCTGAAGCACGACCACGAAAACCATGGTGCAGACCACCCGCGATATGAAATGTCCGTTTATATCGTCCGGACAAGACGAGTTCGCAAGCCTCAATTGTTCCACCGACGAGTAGTGCGGCACCTTCATGCATGTCAGGGAAGACGGGTGTATCTTCTGTTGCGAGCCCATACATCTGTGCCTTCATTGGTGTCAGTTCACCTTGACCCGCCAGCTTGACGGCTTGAATATAATCGGCATCATGTACGAGTCGTAACTCCTCATCCGTTGCGCGACGTGGTGCGATACAGTCGACGTCCTTGAGTGCCCCCATCGTCTCTAAGAGAGAGACGGTCAAGTCCAGTCGAATTGGGTTGAAAGGATGTGTATCGGAAAAACGATAATTCGTTTCTTCCTCACTGTAAATATAAGCAAACTCTTTCATCGGCTGACGTCGGGACCGAGTACATCGAATCCTTCCTTCCGTAACTTTTCGATGATTCGAATCGGATTCATCGTCTGGACACGAAAAGCGACGATGCGGACATACGGATCAGGCGTAGGATACACGAGGACATTTAAGATATTGATATTCGTTTTGGCGAGTAGATTCGCAATCTTTGCTAATGTACCCGCTGTATTTTCAACACGCACTTCGATTTGTGAGCTCGGCTCGAGCGCTCCTGTTAATTGAACGAATGTCCGAAGCAAATCGGTTTCTGTCATTAAGCCGACGAGACGCCGTCCCCGAACAATCGGTAAGCAAGATAAGCGATGTTCATAAAATAAAATCGCGGCGTCTTCAATGAAATCAAGCGGGTGTGCCGTGATAGGAGTTTGTTGCATGATACTTGAAACGGAATTTTGTTGATCAACGTGAAGGGTATCTGGATGAAAGACACTGCTTGCACTTTGGAGCTCTTTTAAACCGATGAGACCGACAAGTTCATGACGGGCGTTTGTCACGGGAATATGGCGAATCTCATGACGTTGCATCAATTCTGCGGCATGCGCAATAGAATTTGTTGGTTGAATCGTAATACACTTCGTCTTCATGATTTGTTCGATTAACATGCTATTCCTCCTTTAATCGTACATGAAGCGACGGCGGAGCCGTAAAGCATCGAAATGAGCGACGACTTCTGGTGCGACATGTTTCCCGATACGTGCCATTAAACAATTAGCCGGATGCGATGCAATCTCTGGATCATCGGTCGGGAAAAAGACGAGACCCCCGTGGTTCATCATCTTTTCCATGATTTTTCGATAATCCCAAACAGATAGTCCACTGCCTTTTAAATCCCAATGCCAGTAATACTCGGTCGTCAAGATTAAGTAGTTTTCCATGGCCGGATCGAGCATCGATACCTCGAGAAGCTTTTTACCAATCTGTTGACTGCGAAAACGAGCAGACACTTCAATCGCACCTAGCTCTAAAATATATGGATTATTTCCTTCGCTCCATGTCTCATAGGGATCAGGGTAAAGGAATGTGACATAGCCGATGATTTCTTGATTTTGCCTAGCGATAATGATCCGTCCTTCATCTAAATCCGCGATTTCAAGGAGCGCTTGATGCTGCTCTTTCGGTTGCCTGAAGGCAGTTAAACCGTCATCGAGGAGGTAAGTGGCGAGTTGTTTACTCGCGACAGGTCCTTCGATTTCAACTGGACCGAGCGATGTTTCATGAGTACGATGATTGAATTGTTTTTCAAACATGTAAGCGTCACCACCTTTCTCTTTATTATAGCCGAAGCGAGTTGCGGAAAGAGAGGGATTTTTTAACAAATTAACGGCAATCGATTGAACTACACCATAACTAGCTTATAATGGAGAGGAGTATAGAGAAGGGGAGGAACGAGAGATGAAAGTTTTGAAAGCGCTTCCGGGTAAGCATTGGTTATCCGACTATAATGAATCGGCGTCATACGATTGGCAAGAAGCGGAACAATATTTTTCATGGGCAACGACGGGGAAAGTCAATATGGCCCATGAAGCAATTGACCGTCATGCTGAAGGTGAACGAGCGAATAAAAAAGCTCTGATTTACTTTGATGGAACGACGGAGCAAACTTTTACGTATGCTGACATGAAACGTTTGACGAACAAAGCGGCAAACGTTTTGACGGATGCTGGAATCAAAGCAGGAGACCGAATTTTTATCTTCATGCCACGTTCGCCAGAACTTTATTTTGCGTTGCTCGGTGCCTTGAAAGTCGGAGCAATCGTCGGTCCGTTGTTTGAAGCCTTCATGGAACAAGCTGTACGCGACCGCTTGCTTGATTCTGAAGCAAAGATGTTGATTACGACGAAAGCATTATTACCACGTGTTCCGCTTGAAGAGTTATCGACACTCGAATCCGTCTTTTTAGTCGATGAAGACATCGAGACGACAGATCGGCTACTGGACTTCCGGTCAGTGTTCGAGTCCGCGTCAGATGTGTTCGAACCGGTTTGGCTCGACCGGGAAGACGGTCTCATCTTACATTATACGTCCGGGTCGACGGGAAAACCAAAAGGGGTCTTACACGCTCAAAATGCTATGATTCAACACATGATGACCGGACGTTGGGTTCTTGACCTTCAGGAAGATGATATCTATTGGTGTACAGCAGATCCGGGCTGGGTGACGGGGACGAGTTATGGGATTTTTGCCCCTTTCTTAAATGGTGCGACGAATGTCATCGTCGGTGGTCGGTTCAATCCAGAGTTTTGGTACAGTGTCATTGAAAAATACAAGGTAACGGTTTGGTATAGTGCACCGACCGCATTCCGGATGCTGATGGGGGCCGGCGCAGACGTCGCACAAACACATGACTTGTCGAGCTTACGGCACGTGTTATCCGTCGGAGAACCGCTCAACCCAGAAGTCGTTCGTTGGGGAAAAGAAGCATTCGACCAACGCATCCATGATACGTGGTGGATGACGGAAACAGGGGCAATGATGATTTGCAACTACAAATCGATGGACATCAAACCAGGGTCGATGGGGAAACCGATTCCTGGGACAGAAGCTGCAATCATCGATGATCAAGGGAATGAGTTACCTCCGTTTAGAATGGGCAATTTAGCTTTGAAAACACCGTGGCCATCCATGATGCGGCAAATCTGGAATAATCCACAAAAGTATGAATCATACTTCTTCAAAGGATGGTACGTTTCAGGAGATTCTGCATATATGGATGATGAAGGATACTTCTGGTTCCAAGGACGCGTCGATGATGTCATCATGACGGCAGGAGAACGGGTGGGACCGTTCGAAGTTGAAAGTCGTCTTGTCGAGCACCCGGCAGTTGCAGAAGCCGGTGTCATCGGGAAACCGGATCCAGTACGTGGTGAAATCATCAAAGCCTTCATTTCGTTACGAGACGGCTATGAACCGACTGAAGAATTGAAACAAGAAATTCAGGCGTTCGTCAAAGAAGGACTGGCAGCACATGCGGCGCCACGTGAGATTGACTTCCGAGACAAGCTACCGAAAACCCGGAGTGGTAAAATCATGCGCCGTGTCTTGAAGGCGTGGGAACTAAATCTTGAAGCGGGTGACCTCTCGACGATGGAAGAATGATGTCAGAGTAAGTGACGTATAGGATTGATTGTTCTTGAACTACCAACGATGCTTCGTTGGTAGTTTTTTAATTATGAACAAAAAAACGAAGTTCACTGTTACGTGAACTTCGTTTTTTTTTTTTGAATGGCTTCATTCAGTTTTTTTGTCGTCTTCTTTTGCTTTCTTTTCAGCATCAGCCTTCGCCTCTGCTTCTTTCTTCTTAGCCTCCGCATCGGCTTTCGCCTTGTCGTCAGCCGCTTTTTTCTTAGCCTCTGCATCAGCTTTCGCTTTGGCATCGGCCGCTTTTTTCGCGTCCGCATCGGCTGCTTTATCTTCAGCAGCTTTCTTTTCAGCGTCAGCTTTTGCTTGCGCTTCAGCGTCGTCTTTCTTCTTCGCGTCTGCTTCTTTTTCTTTTGCCTCGGCCTCTTTTTTCTTTTCTTCAGCGGCTTTTTTCTTCGCTTCCGCTTCTTTTTTCTTTTTATCTTCTTCTTTGAATGAACCTGAGTTCTTGAAGTCATCTGCGTCTACTGAAGCCGGTTGATTGAAGCGTGCACCTGACTTGAAGTAACTGTTGTTCGCAGCATACGTTGCATTTGCCATCTGTGCCCACAGGTTCTGGGTGCGTTGGTAATATGTCGTTGCACCCATCAATGAGTTGTTTTGATCATGCCCCGTCCAAACCGCGAGTGTAACCCCTGGTGTTGAAGCAACGAGGTAAGAGTCCTTAATTTCGTTCGTCGTTCCGGTCTTACCGGCCCAATCGCCAGGTACTTTTAATAACGAGTTCGCATAACGAGCTGTCCCGTTATCAAAGACACCACGCATCATATCAAGCGTTAAATAAGCCGTACGCTCTTCGTAGATTTTTTCTTTTTTCGATTTAGCTTTATAGATGCTTTTCCCGTCTTTCGTAATCTTCGAGATGATATACGGTTCGACGTATTCACCGTAGTTCGCGAGCATCGCATAAGCACCAGCAAGCTCAACCGGTGTGATTTCCATCGTTCCAAGAGCAGCAGATGGTGCGTACCGGATGCTGTCAGGAACTTTAATACCCATGTCGACTAGTTTTTGAATCGAGTTCGACATATTCATTTTTTCGTAAATCTTCACGGCTGGAACGTTGAGTGAAAGTTCCAATGCCTCACGGACCGTCACATTACCTCGGTAACGCCCGCCTTCATTGTTGATTGGGTTGTCACCTGGTTGACGTGGAACCGTTTGATAATAATACTTTTCATCATTAACGGTCGAAGCCGGTGTAATCAAGCCGTTTTCGATACCGTTCGAATAAACAAGAATTGGTTTGGCTGTCGAACCGATTTGACGTTTTGCCTGGAACGCGCGGTTGAAATCATCCGCCGTTCCATCTGTGTAACGTCCACCGACGAAGCCTAAGATACGACCTGTCTCATTTTGAATCATGACAGCAGCCGTTTCTTCTGGATCTTTTTTCGAGACCGTCTTTTTCGTTTTTGGATCAACGACTTGCGTGTATTGTGGAGAAGCAGGGAAGTTGGCAGCATTTTTAGCTGGTGCCTGCATCGCCTCGTGAATTTTCTTATCAAGTGTCAAGTGAATCTTGTATCCGCCTTGACGCATGGCAACTAAAGCCTGTTCCTGATAGTTCGCTTTGACTTCTGCGAGTTCGGATGGTTTTACTTCATCTTCTTTGACGCCATCCTTTTTCATGAAATAGCTCGTCATGATTTTCAAGGCTTCTTTTTCAGCAAGATCGTAAACGTACGGGTACGTATCACGCGAACGTGTTGACGTTTTGGCGAAGTCTTTTGTGATATCGTATTTGACGGCTTTTTCATATTGCTTTTTCGTAATGTTTTTTGCGACATACATCCGTTTTAGAACAGTTTTCATCCGGTTCGTACTTGCTGTCAAATCTTCTTTGACGACACCACCTTGAAGGTAGGGTGTGTAATAATACGGGTTTTTCGGAATGCCTGCTAAGAAGGCTGCTTGTGGTAATGTCAGTTTTTTCGCGGATTTATTGAAGACACCACGAGAGGCGGCTTCGATTCCGGCAATATTTCGTCCGAGAGAGTTTCGACCGAATGAGACAACGTTTAAATAGGCTTGTAGAATTTCATCCTTCGTCATCGCATTTTCGAGACGAAGTGCTAAGATGATTTCTTTTGCTTTCCGTTCGAATGAAACTTCATTCGTTAAAATTTGGTTTTTAATCAATTGTTGTGTCAACGTACTGCCACCCGTCCGAGAAGACGAGTTCGTTAACTCCTGTAAGACTGCCCGGAGTGTTGCTTTCGGTACGACGCCATCATGTTCATAAAAATCGACATCTTCCGTCGAAAGAACAGCGTCTAGCAGGTAAGGTGAAATTTCTTTGATGTTGACCGGTTGACGTTCTTCATCTGTTGAAATGTTCGTCAACTTTTCGCCACTGCCCCAGTAAATTTCACTCGTAATGGCATAACTATTAACTTGTTGCTTCATTTCCGTTAATTCTGGTGCTTTTGTATCTTTGACGAGCGAAGCGAAATAGCCGCCTGCTGCACCGACAGAAAAACTCCCAATCAGTAGGACAGCAATGATGAGGAATAAAATGATATTCCAAGATACGTCATATGTGATATTCGACCAGTGCCGAACGGCTTTCGTTCGGGGATGATTCCAAAACTTGGACCAGTTCTCGCGCATAAATGATCTCCTTTACATCTTAAACTTGGGTGTAAATTAACATTAAATCACAGATAGACGTATTATACCACAACTGAAACGTGACAATGTCTCTTGACAGTCGATTCTACTTCGACGTATCATGAAAACATCTTATGAAAAATATACGAAAAAATCAGCTGTGATTGGAATTAGTAATGGAACGCTCCCTGTATCAGAGACCTAGTGGTGCTGCGAACTAGGACATAGCGTGTTCATGAATTACGTCTCCAGGAGCTTCTTGAGAAATCAGGCGGACCGTCCCGTTATCGACGATCTAAGTGGCATGTGTTGCATGCAATTAGGGTGGTACCACGGAATATTCCGTCCCTTCGTTCAGTCGGAGGGGCGGTTTTTTTATACAATTTTTTTAGGGGGAAAACAGATGACTTTACTTGAGGATTTAGAGTTTCGCGGCCTAATCAGCCAAATGACAGATGAAGAAGGTATTAAAGAACTCCTGGCAAGTCCGACAACACTGTACACGGGATTCGACCCGACAGCAGATTCATTGCATATCGGACACCTGTTACCAATTCTCGTTCTACGCCGTTTCCAAGAAGCGGGGCACCACGTGGTCGGTCTCGTCGGTGGCGCAACCGGGATGATTGGAGATCCAAGTGGGCGGTCGACAGAACGATCACTGAACACGTCGGATATCGTCGAAGAATTTGCGAACCGCATCAAAGGGCAATTATCACGCTTTTTACCGCTGGATGGCGAAAACCCTGTGACGATTGCGAACAACCTGGATTGGACAAAAGATTTAACGATCATCGATTTCTTGCGCGATATCGGAAAACACTTCCCGATCAGCTACATGCTAGCGAAAGACTCTGTTGATTCACGCCTTCAGAACGGGATTTCTTTCACAGAGTTTTCGTACATGTTATTACAATCATTTGATTTCTTAAAGCTCTATGAAAATGAAGGGTGCCGCCTTCAAGTCGGTGGAAGTGATCAGTGGGGAAACATTACAGCAGGGATGGAACTCATCCGACGCGTTGGTCACGAAGAGAAAGCATTCGGAATTACCGTGCCACTCGTCACGAAATCAGACGGGCAAAAATTCGGGAAAACAGCAGGCGGGGCAGTGTGGCTCGATGCCGAAAAAACGACACCATACGAGTTTTACCAGTTTTGGTTCAACGTCGATGACCTTGATGTCGTCAAATTCCTGAAATACTTTACGTTCTTGACACACGAAGAACTGGAAGGATTGCAAACGGAAGTGGAAACGGCACCTGAAAAACGGATTGCCCAGCGCCGTCTGGCAGAAGAGATGACGAAACTTGTCCATGGCAGCGAAGCGCTTGAACAAGCGGAGCGAATTACGAAAGCACTCTTCAGTGGTGACATCAAAACATTGCAGGCGGCTGATATCGCAGATGCCTTTAAAGGGATGCCACGCTTTACGCTTGGTGAAGCAACGAATCTTGTCGACGTACTCGTCGAAGCGAAAATCAGTCCTTCGAAGCGTCAAGCGCGAGAAGACGTGACGAATGGCGCAATCTACATCAATGGAGACCGTGAACAAGAGTTGACGAAAGAGATCACGAAGCAAGATGCGATTGGTGACTTCACGATCATCCGTCGTGGGAAAAAGAAATACTTCGTACTTGAACATGCGTAAGTGATATAACAAAAAAGAACGCTGACGAATGCTCGTCAGCGTTCTTTTTGTTTAGGCTGTTCTAAAAATACGGAGTGGTAATAAACGAACGGCAATCGTCGTGGCAAGCAGCGCTTTTAGCGTATCACCGATGATGAACGGGACATTAATGACGAGGGCATCCATGAATGATAAATGTAGGACGAGCATTAAACCGAATGTTCCGAGTAAGTAAACGAGACCAAGTCCGAAAACGACCATTCCAAAAAACAATGGGATAAAGCGAGTCGTTCGTTCGGCGACATAGCCGATGAAGAAGCCGGCAATCGGGAAGGCGACTAAATACCCTACAGTCGGTCCGACGAACGGGGCAAGACCACCTTTGCCTCCGAGAAGTGGTAATCCGGCAGCAGCGAGCAGCAAAAAAATCAAGACGGCAAGCCCGCCACGCTTCGCACCGAGAATGGCACTGACCGTCATGATGGCAAGCATCTGGAGTGTGATCGGTACAGGTCCGACGAGTTGAAGTTGTGGTAGTAAACTAATGGCTGAGATGATTGCAGCACCGAGTGCAGTAAATGTAAGATCTTTTGTTTTCATGATGGATGAGGGCCTCTTTTCTTTTTGTGTTAACCAATATAAATAAAAGGTTAACACAAAAAGAAAATGATGCAACTACTATTTTTAAAAAATGTTAAAAGGACACAAAAAAAGCACCCACCGAAGTGAGTGCTAAAAACAACAGATTAACGTGAGTAGTACTCAACGACGAGTTGTTCTTGGATTT
Organism: Exiguobacterium sp. H66; assembly: GCF_018618705.1. NCBI lineage: Bacteria > Bacillati > Bacillota > Bacilli > Caryophanales > Exiguobacterium > Exiguobacterium sp. H66. Next base: position 9,280 of record NZ_JACSMQ010000002.1, on the reverse strand, counting down.
GATCGTTCAATTCAGAACGCTCTGGAAGACGGACGAACGTTCCTTCGAGCTTCTCAGCATCGAAAGTAACGAAGTCTTTAGTTGCTGGAGCAACTTCGAGTGCTTCTTTGATAACGACAAAGTTCTTCGATTTTTCGCGAACTGAGATCGTTTGACCTGGTTTCACGCGGAACGACGGGATGTCGACGCGAGCGCCATCAACTTGGATGTGACCGTGGTTGACGAGCTGACGAGCAGCACGACGTGTACGAGCCATACCCATACGGTAAACGACGTTGTCAAGACGTGCTTCAAGTAAGAACATGAAGTTCTCACCGTGGATACCAGGCATTTTGCCAGCATCGTTGAAGATACGGTTGAATTGGCGTTCGTTTACTCCGTACATGTGACGAAGCGTTTGCTTCGCTTGAAGTTGAAGACCGTACTCAGACATTTTGCGACGGCTGTTACCGTGTTGTCCTGGAGCGTACGGACGTTTTGCGATTTCTTTTCCTGTTTCAGTAAGAGAGATACCGAGACGACGTGAAAGTTTCCAAGCTGGACCTGTATAGCGAGCCATAATAAGACTCCTCCTTAGTGTTCGTTATTATTTGCATAAAAATAATAACGCCATCAAACCCACGTTACGCCCATTTCATGGTGTGGCACCCTCGCTTGATAGCAAAGTTACACGATGCCCCTCCGGCAAAGCCGAGTCATGAAATGTGATACGCAAGCGATTTGACCGCTATCGTTATCATTTCTGCACTTTTACAAGTATACGTCTGCTTATTCCTGCTGTCAATCAAATATGACGAAGAAGAATTTCGCTAAAGGCTTCAAGGCCGGCTTGATCGGTTTCGTCAAAACGATTCAGTTCAGGACTGTCGATATCGAGGACACCAATCGTTTTTCCATCTTTAATTAATGGAATGACGATTTCTGAATTCGTTGCCGCATCACACGCGATATGGCCTGGGAAAGCATGGACATCCATGACCAGTTGTGTCGTTTGATCTTCTGCCGCTGTACCGCAGACACCACGACCGAATGGAATCCGGACACAAGCAGGTAAGCCTTGGAATGGCCCGAGAACGAGTTGATTTTGTTCTGCGTCCGTTAAATAGAAGCCGACCCAGTTCGTTCGATCGAGAAATTGACCAAGTAACGCACTCGCATTTGAAAGATTGGCAATTTGATTCGTTTCTCCAGTCAGTAAAGCATCAAGTTGCTTATTCAGCATGTCATATTGTTTTGTTCGGTCACCATCATACGTCGTTGTCTCAAACATCATTAAGATTCCTCCTGAAAAATCATATTTAATCTATCTTACCCGAGTTTTAAAGATGCTGACAAACAATTGATTTCTCGGCGAGACGCTGTAATCTGTGGAAGAAATCAGGAAAAGCCTTAGTAAATCTATGCAAATCGGTTGCGCTATACTATTATAAGGATAAGATTAAAAGCGAAATTGTTGAAAAATGGAATCGCTTGATAGGGTGGAGGTCGTGACAAATGTGGGCATGGGTGATTGGTGTCATCGTCATCGTATTACTCGTCATGTTATTTAGCATGATTAGTCGAAAAAAATATTATACAAAAATTGACGAGCTAGATATGCGCAAACAGGGGATTATTAGCGCATCAATTCCGAAGGAGTTACAAGAATTAAAGCAGCTTCCGATGGCGGGCGAGACGGAGACGAAATTCACTTCCTGGCATCAGGCTTGGGAGGAACTGTTGACAGTCCACGTCGCGCAAATCGATGAAACATTGTATCGAGCGGAAGAAGGGCTCGATAAATATCATTTCCTTGCCGTCAAGAATGATTTAGAAGTAACGGAACAATTAATCGGTGAGCTTGAAGGGTTAATCGATGAGATGCTGCGTGAGATGGAGACGTTTAAAAATAATCAATCTGCATTGACTTCATTGAAAGCGCAAGGTGAGACAGATTCAGGTCAAGTCCGTAAATCGTTGCTCCTACAAGCGACGTCGTTTGGTCCGGCATTAGCGAAACTTGAAGAACGCAGTGAAGAAATCGATCAGTTGCGTACAGAAATGTCTGCTTTTGAGGAAGCAGGTGAAGTGACGAAAGCGTATGAAACAAGCCTTCAGCTTGAAGAACGAGTCGCACAGACGCGTCAATTAGTCGAAGTGATTCCGAATCATTGGAAAGTCCTGGCACATGAGTTACGTCAACGAATCGACCAATTGAGCGCCGGATATAATGAAATGACGCTGGATGGCTATCCGCTTGAGCCGCTTGGAATGCAGTCGGATATTAAACGATTTGAGGAAACACGCCTCAACCTAGTTAAAAAACTTGAATTTCTAGAAATGGACGATTTAGAAGAACGCGTCCAGCAACTTTCGGCTGATGTCGACCAAATGTACGATACGTTCCGTCGTGAAGTCGACGCGCGTCATCATGTGAAAAAAGAAAATCAAGTCTTGAAACAAAAAGCACTGCGGATGCGTGAAAAAGTCCATCAATTGGCACAAGAATTTAGTTCGCTCCGTGAACAGTATGAGATTTCAGCTGACTTAGGAGAGCATTACGAGTCGATTCAGCGCGATGAAGAGATGTTGTTTGGGGCAGCAAAGGATTTAGACGAATCCATCGCTAGCCGAATCATTCCGTTCAGCATGTTAGAAGATCAGATGCGTGATGCCATTCGGCTGGAAGAACAATTAACGATTCAATACGAACGGTTCAGTATCGAACTCCAAGCACTACGCAAAGAAGAGCTGGAAGTACGCGAACGCATCAATGAATGGCGTCATGCATTCTCTAGTGCCCGGTTACGATTGAAACGGCTCGGGTTACCGAAGATGCCGCAAGATGTCGAAGAAGCGCTTCAAACAGCGAGTCGTTCGTTACAGACGCTCGAGGCACGTTTTGAGGAGATTCCGTTTAATGTCGGTTACATCGTTTCGCAAAGCGAAGATGTCAAGTTGACGTTTAAACAATTGCAAGAACGGATAGATACATTAGTGTTCGAAGTCACTTATGCAGAACGACTTGTCCAGTACGCGAATCGTTTCCGTCGCAATGATAATGAGATACATATGTCGTTGACGATTGCTGAGACGAAGTTCCTCGCTGGCGATTACGAACGTGCGATTTTACTAGGGGAACGTGTCCTCGAACAATTTGATCCACAATCAATTGAACGAATCAAACAAGCATGTGCCAAGCAAGAAACGATTCATATGTAATCATCACTGACAACTCAGGGTGGCCGCCGCGGTCACCCTGTTTTCGTAAAAAAAGGAGCGATTAAGATGGGAATACTTTATGTAAACGGAATCATTCGAACGATGGCGCATGAACATGATGTTCATCCGGCGATGTTTATCGAAGCAGGTCGGATTGTAGCCATGGGGGATGAGGGGAAGTTACGGCGACGTTTCGGTAAACGAGTCGAGTCGATTGAGAATCTGAATGGCAAAGCCGTCTATCCTGCCTTTACCGATGCGCACATCCACCTCATTGGATATGGCGAAGCGATAGGTCGTGTCGATGCTTCGCGTTACATGACGCTAGAAGAACTCGGACAGGCCTTTTTAAAAGCGGAAGCGATCAATGGAATTCATGTGGCGGAAGGCTACGACGAGACCAAGCTAGATCAAGCGCCAACAAAAGCTTGGTTGAATCAACTGTTCCCGACAGAACCAGCTTTACTAAAGCGGACGGATCGGCATACGGTACTCGTCAATGACGTATTGTTTGAACAATTGGGATATAAAGCATCAACGGTCATCGAGGGTGGGAAAATCGGTTTGCTCGATTCAGGGGAAGCAGATGGTTTTCTTTATGATGCAGCAATGGAACCGCTCTATGCGTTGCAAGCAGGATCGACGGAACGAAACAAATCATCGTTGCGCGCGGCAATCAAAGACTTATATCGTCATGGGATCGTAGCGGCACATACAGAGGATTTATCTTATCACGGTGCATTAAACGAAGTCTTATCAGCTTATAAAGAAGTGACGGAAGAAACGGGTTTTCATGCCCATCTTCTCGTGCATCATCTCGTCCTTGATGAATTCATTCAAGCAAACCCTGTTCTCCCTGACACGCTCTCAATTGGAGCGATGAAATTATTTGTCGATGGTGCCCTCGGTGGAAGAACGGCATTATTGCATCGTGGCTATTCGGATGACCCGACGACGCGTGGCATTGAAGTTCACTCGCAGGACCAACTTGAACAACTCGTGAAGCGAGCACGAAGTTACGGTTTCACTGTCGCGGCGCACGTCATCGGAGATCTTGCAATCGAACGTTTCGTGGATGTGCTTGAAAAGTATCCGGCTCCGAAAGGGACGCGCGATCGTATTATTCACGCAACGGTCGTACGACCTGAATTATTGGCACGGATTCGGAAGTTGCCCGTCTTAATTGATGTGCAACCGGTCTTCTTGTTAGATGATGCTGATTTTGCTGAAGCACGTCTCGGTTTGAAGCGTCTCGACTCAGCCTATCGCTTGAAGTCGCTAGCGGGCACAGGAGCCTTAATGTGTGGAGGCTCTGACGCGCCGATTTCAAGTCCCGATGTTCGCCGAGCGCTCTATGCAGCGACCGTGGGGAAAGCAGGGCGGATTAATAAATCGAACGAAGTTCTTTCAATGTACGAAGCATTGTTATTATTCACAAAAAATCCACATGTCGCAACAGAGACACATGGACGAAAAGGAATGTTATTGCCTGGATATGATGCAGACTTCGTCATCTTCGAAGAAGATTTTTATCGTCTTGCAGATGAACAGATTCTTACGAATCGACTAGTCGAAACGGTACAACAAGGAAAAACGGTCTATCGCCAGGAAGCATCTTTGACAACGACTTAAGAGGTTGCGTTCGTTCCGTAAATCCTCAAAAGGGGATGACTCATAGTCAGATTAACACCACCCCTTGTGACGGACGCGCTTCCTTTCCCCTCGGAGTCGAGGATGAACGTTTCCGTCCTCTATCAATCAAATGACCGATGATCCGCTTTTCGCGGTTTAAAGCGATTCAAGACGTTCTTTTCTGTACGTTCCTTAGGTGATAAAAAACTTCCTTGTCCTTGGTGGACAGGGAAGTTTTTGTTTGTTTTATAAGAATGACCGTTGGATTTTGTGCCAAAATGTATTGTTCGTTAATTTGACGGTTTTTAATTCTTTATCGGACAATTGGATGTCGACGGAGTCCGTTCGTTTTAAGCTTAACGCTTCATTGTCCATCCCGATGATCGGATAGTCGTTTCCGTCTTCGATGATGCGAAGCGATAATTTACGACCACGGTTCAAGAGGAAAGCCGATCCGAGCGTCCGGTAGCGGTTATTGTTGACGGATGCGATTTCGCTGACTTGGAGGCAGTGAATCAATGGATCGACGATTGCACCAGACAAGGACTTGTTATAAGCGGTCGATCCGGTCGGCGTCGAAATGACCATACCATCGCCACGGAACGTTTCAAATAAGAATCCATCAATGTAGACTTCAATTGCGAGTGATTTAATGATGCTCGATTTAACGGAACATTCATTGAGGCAAAGCATACCTGGCCCGCCATTGATCGATGCTTCAAGCAATGGATAACGTCGGACTTCAATTTCGCCATTCGAGACGCGATCGCCTGTTTCTTTGAAAATGGCTTCGACGGAGGACAGGTCATTAATGTCGAAGTCACAGTAAAAGGAATTTGGACCTTCTGCGAAACCGACATAGATGGCATCGTCACGGAAGCCTGTAAAGCGAGCTGCTTGAAGAAACGCGCCGTCACCACCGATTGAAACGATGATATTTGCTTGTTTATGATCCTGGACGACATTCAATCCGTATCGCTTGCCGACTTCAACTAATTTACGTACCTGCGTCTCGTGTCTTTGTTTATTTCGGTAATACAGGTAGACATTGTTTCGAGCCATGGTCAATTCCCCCTTGAAAGCGTTTCATGTACTCTTTCATTATAACTGTTTTTTCAGAAATCGGGAACCGATAGCTAGGAAGTTCGTCAGAAAGCTTGCGTTATAAGGCGAACATTCCTATAGTAAGATTGGAAATGCATTTGAAAGACAACATGGGGAAATGGGGAATACACATGGCAACGTTTAAAGGAAATGATATTACATTACTTGGTACACAAGTTGAAGTCGGACAACAAGCACCAGACTTCGAGGTACTCGCTAACGATCTTTCGCCGGTTTCGCGCGATACATACAAAGGAATTCGTATGATTAGCGTCGTTCCATCGATCGATACGGGCGTCTGTGACGCTCAAACACGTAAGTTCAATGAAGAAGCAGCACAAATCGATGGCGTGACAGTGTTGACAATCTCAAACGACCTTCCGTTCGCACAACGTCGCTGGTGTGCCGCAAGCGGGCTTGATAATGTCGTAACATTATCGGATCACCGTGATTTATCGTTTGGGCATAGCTATGGCGTCGCGATTGAAGAACTTCGTTTGCTAGCTCGTTCGGTATTCGTTATTGATTCAGCAAATCAAGTCGTCTATGTCGAATATATGCCAGAATCGACAGACGAAGTGAATTTTGATGCGGCGATCGCCGCAGCAAAAGCTGCGAAGTAAGAATAGTTTACAAACGACGTAAAACAGATACAATGGATGTAATGAGAAGAACGGCTCCCAGGAAATATGGGGGGCCGTTTCGTTTTGAAAGGATGAACTGACGATGGAAGCATTAGAAAAATTATATAAGGAACTAACGCAACAAACGAGAAAATTAGAACGCGACCTTGATATGCCCTATTTAGAGGCGCTGACGGAGGTCATTGATCGCTTAAATGACCGCCATACTGAAAAAGTCGATCCGGAAGTCATTCGGAAAGCTGTTTCGCTTGCTGTTCTCGAAGGAATGAAACAGGCACAACCGAATCATTTGCCGACACCGGACAGCGTTGCATTGTTTGCAGGTTATTTAATCGGGAAACTAATCAAGAAGGACGACGCTCGGTTACTTGATCTTGGTAGTGGAACAGGTGGGATGCTTCATGCCGTCATGAGTCAACTTCCGACGGGGACGGCAGCAGAAGCAGTCGAAGTCGATGAAACGTTAGTCCGGTTATCGGCTTCAATCACGGAATTACTCAATTATCCCGTCACTTACACGCATCAAGATGCACTCCGTCCTCTACTGTTAGATCCGGTCGATCTCGCGATGGCAGACTTGCCGATTGGTTACTATCCGGACGAAGAAGTATCAAAAGAGTATGTGTTAAAACGAGAAGAAGGAATGAGTTACAGCCACTTTCTTTTGATTGAACAGGCGATGAATTATGTTAAACCAGGCGGATTCGGTGTCTTTGTCATCCCGAATGGATTATTTGAGCACGATACGGAAGGGAAATTGAAGCAGTATTTTGAGACGAAGGCACATGTCGTCGGCATCTTGCAACTGCCATTAACCATGTTCAAGCAAGAACAGGCAGCAAAAAGTTATTTAATCGTCCGAAATCACCTAGCGGGAATGACGATGCCAAAACAAGCATTACTTGCTGAACTCCCGTCATTCACCGATGCACGTGCATTTGGTGGAATGGTGAAACAGATTGATGAATGGATTAATACAGAATTAAAATGAAAAGTGAAAAGTAATTGAATTCTATTGTTAATTTGACTATCCTAATGTAAGACAGAAAAAATAGAACACCCACACAGATGTGAATGTCTACTGATTTTGAATGGAAAAGGGGAAAATAGATCATGGCAAAAATTATGGCGGTAAATGCTGGTAGTTCGTCGCTTAAGTTCCAACTACTTGAGATGCCGAGTGAAACGTTAGTAGCAATCGGTTTAGTAGAGCGTGTCGGGAAAGACGATGCAATCTTTACAATTAAATATGGTGAAGGGCAAAAGTATACAGACGTCCTTCCGCTTGCAACACATAAAGAAGCAGTAGAACTCTCACTTGAAAAGTTGATGGAGTTTGGCATCATTTCTTCTTACGATGAAATCAAAGGTGTTGGACACCGTGTCCTTCATGGTAAAGAAAAGTATGCGGATTCTGTCGTGATTACGGAAGATGTCATTAAAGATATCGATTCCTATACAGAGCTCGGTCCACTCCACATCCCACCAAACTTGATTGGGATTCGTGCGTTCCAAGCAATCTTGCCGGAAGTCGAGCAAGTGGCTGTCTTCGATACGGCCTTCCACCAAACGATGCCAGAAGAAAACTTCCTTTACAGCCTTCCGTACGAATACTATACGGAATACGGCATTCGGAAATATGGCTTCCACGGTACGAGCCACAAATATGTTACGGAACGTGCATCTGAGTTGCTCGGACGTCCGCTTAAAGACCTTCGTTTGATTTCTTGTCACCTCGGTAGTGGGGCATCGATTGCAGCAGTTGCTGGCGGTGAGTCACTCGATACGACGATGGGCTTCACGCCACTTGAAGGAATTACGATGGGAACACGTTCTGGTTCGCTTGACCCGGCCTTGATTCCGTTCCTGATGGAGAAAACAGGGAAGTCGGCAGAAGACGTCTTGAACGTCATGAACAAAGAATCAGGAATCTACGGATTATCTGGTCTTTCAAGTGACTTACGTGATGTTGAATCAGCAGCAACGGAAGGAAACCACCGTTCTGAAATGGCACTTCGTATTTTCGCGAACCGGATTCATGGATACATCGGACAATATGCTGCAGAGATGAACGGCGTCGATGCCATCATCTTCACGGCAGGTGTCGGTGAAAACTCTGATTCGATTCGTGAGCGTGTTCTCCGTGGACTCGAGTTCATGGGCGTCTACTGGGATCCATCGCTTAACAACGGAGCGCGTGGAGAAGAACTCTTCATCAACTACCCGCACTCACCAGTCAAAGTCATCATCATTCCAACGAATGAAGAATTGATGATCGCACGTGATACAGTTCGTGTCGGTGGATTGATTGAACAAAATGCATAAGTACTAACATGCAGAAGGCCGGACATGACGTCCGGCCTTCTGACTGTAGACAATGTGCTATCGGGAGATCAAGCGTCTTTTTTCGTTGCTTTCCTCGGGCGAGGCGCAAGCCGTTGCTCCTTGGATCCTAGCGGACAACGAGCAGGGTCTTGCCTGCCTCTAAATGATATGCTCCCCAAAAAAGTAGACAGTTGAAATAAGAAAAACTGTTTACTTTTGAAAGGAGCTTTTTTCTATGTCCAAATTTAAGCGTTCCGCTAGTGAAAAACTATATGCCATCCAAACTTATGAAGAAGGAGTGTCCACGTTGTGGGAAGTCGCAAGACTCTTCGGGGTCACACAATCGACCCTACTCAGATGGAGACAGATGTATC
>NZ_JACSMQ010000021.1:0-1049 GCF_018618705.1 Exiguobacterium sp. H66 | reverse complement strand
TCTCCATAAAGTGTTTGACTTGCTCGTTTTTGTGACTAAAAGTCACGTTGACGAAGCTTGCGCTTCATTCATTGTTTGTATCCGAAGATACGTTTTTTGCCTCATCGTTCAGTTTTCAAAGTTCGTCAAAGATAAAATTTGGTGGAGCCTAGCGGGATCGAACCGCTGACCTCCTGCGTGCAAGGCAGGCGCTCTCCCAGCTGAGCTAAGGCCCCATTAAAGGGATTAAATTGAAGATGGTCGGGAAGACAGGATTCGAACCTGCGACCCCTTGGTCCCAAACCAAGTGCTCTACCAAGCTGAGCTACTTCCCGAAAAAGTGCACCCTGAGAGATTCGAACTCCCGACCCCTTGATTCGTAGTCAAGTACTCTATCCAGCTGAGCTAAGGGTGCGGGGTATAATGGATCAAACAGTTATTAAAATTAAAAATGGTACCGAGGGCCGGAATCGAACCGGCACGGGGAAACCCCCGCAGGATTTTAAGTCCTGTGCGTCTACCAGTTCCGCCACCCCGGCAGGGTTTTAAAGGTAGAACCTAAATTCTAATTCAGAATCTTCGGTGATATTTAAATGAAAATGGTGCCGGCAACAGGAGTCGAACCCGCGACCTACTGATTACAAGTCAGTTGCTCTACCAGCTGAGCTACACCGGCAAGTGTAAATAAAAATGGTGGAGGATGACGGGATCGAACCGCCGACCCTCTGCTTGTAAGGCAGATGCTCTCCCAGCTGAGCTAATCCTCCATATGTACGCCTGGCAGCGTCCTATCCTCACAGGGGGAAGCCCCCAACTACTTTCGGCGTTCAAGTGCTTAACTTCCGTGTTCGGCATGGGAACGGGTGTGACCACTTGGCTATCGCCACCAGACATCTATTATCTTAACATTATGTTTCCATAACGTCAAGCACTTTTTTTGAAAGGCTCGCGCCCTCAAAACTGAAGTCATCAACAATCATCTGCTAGAACAAGGCCTCGACCGATTAGTATCACTCAGCTCCGCATGTCGCCATGCTTCCACCCGTGACCTATCTACCTCATCGTCTCTG
>NZ_JACSMQ010000020.1:0-1259 GCF_018618705.1 Exiguobacterium sp. H66 | reverse complement strand
GAGCCCGTCGTCTGGTGACGATAGCCAAGTGGTCACACCCGTTCCCATGCCGAACACGGAAGTTAAGCACTTGAACGCCGAAAGTAGTTGGGGGCTTCCCCCTGTGAGGATAGGACGTTGCCAGGCATACTTTTTTAATAAAGTATTTGACAATTTTGACTGACTAATATAACATTATAGAAGTCGTCAAGTTACCACGGTCCTGTGGTGTAGCGGTTAACATGCCTGCCTGTCACGCAGGAGATCGCGGGTTCGAATCCCGTCAGGACCGCCATTTTTATTTACCGATCTTTTTCTTTATGGCTTTGTAGCTCAGTCGGTAGAGCAGAGGACTGAAAATCCTCGTGTCGGCGGTTCGATTCCGTCCAAAGCCACCATTTACACCTGCCGGTGTAGCTCAGCTGGTAGAGCAACTGACTTGTAATCAGTAGGTCGCGGGTTCGACTCCTGTTGCCGGCACCATTTTTCATTTAATATGGCGGTTGTGGCGAAGTGGTTAACGCACCGGATTGTGATTCCGGCATTCGTGGGTTCAATTCCCATCAGTCGCCCCATTTTATTTTTAATTTAATACTAGTTTGTGTCATTAGCTCAGTTGGTAGAGCATCTGACTTTTAATCAGAGGGTCGCAGGTTCGAATCCTGCATGACACACCATTTTTATGCGGGTGTGGCGGAATTGGTAGACGCGCTAGATTTAGGATCTAGTGTCTTTGACGTGGGGGTTCAAGTCCCTTCACCCGTACCATTTATATTTATAATGCGGAAGTAGTTCAGTGGTAGAATACGACCTTGCCAAGGTCGGGGTCGCGGGTTCGAATCCCGTCTTCCGCTCCATTTTTTAAATAGAAGTAACAAAAAATAGCATAATTTGCGGTCGTGGCGGAATGGTAGACGCGCTAGGTTGAGGGCCTAGTGGTGGCAACACTGTGGAGGTTCAAGTCCTCTCGACCGCACTTATTATGCACCCTTAGCTCAGCTGGATAGAGTACTTGACTACGAATCAAGGGGTCGGGAGTTCGAATCTCTCAGGGTGCACTTTTCGGGAAGTAGCTCAGCTTGGTAGAGCACTTGGTTTGGGACCAAGGGGTCGCAGGTTCGAATCCTGTCTTCCCGACCATTATTATTATCGGACTTTGAAAACTGAACGATGAGGCAAAAAACGTATCTTCGGATACAAACAATGAATGAAGCGCAAGCTTCGTCAACGTGACTTTTAGTCACAAAAACGAGCAAGTCAAACACTTTATGGAGAGTTTG